>JBAZMW010000003.1:0-191558 GCA_041649575.1 Patescibacteria group bacterium
TTCCCGCTGTTCGTCTCGTCGCTTCGCGACGTCGCCGAACAGCGGCTATCTGACGCTGGCGCTTCATTTCGCCAGTCCAAAAGCTGCGCTTTTGTCCTGACGAAACGACAGATAGCCGCGGCGCATTAGGTGAAATCGTGCTAATTTTTAACAAATCAAATAAACCATAAAAACTATGAGAAAAACAACCCTGATTGCCATCATTGTAATCGCTACAGTTACCATTGGAGGAATTTATGCATGGCAAAGATTGAATATGCCATCAGAACAAAGCAAGTGTACTAAGCAAGGGGGAAATTGGATAACGGGTTCGCCTGAGTATGGCTCAAAATGCATAATCCCATATTCAGATGCGGGGGAAAAATGTACAAGTTCAGAGCAATGTTTAGGTCAATGCGTAACTAATGTAATAAGCCAACTCGGGAAGGAGGGTACATGTCAAAAAAATAATGACAATCGGGGTTGTTTCAATGCAATAGAAAGCGAGAGGTTTAATTGTTTACTGGATGATATAATGGTTAATTGTGATAGTAAACATTGGGAAACCATGTGCGACTCACTTAAAGGAAAAGAATTCTTTGAATAAAAATTAGCACGACTATCACCTAACATGTTTTATACGGTTGCGCCCCTCGGCTCGCTCTCTGAAATTTAACGGGACACCGCTTCGCTCGGGGCTCCACCTAACTTTTGTCCTCGCTTATGCGGTGACCTCCGGTCAATTGTACCGCAACGCTCGGAACAAAAGTTCGTATAAAACGATAACGTTCAGCGACATCGCTTCGCTCTGTCGCTGAATGCGCCGCGGTTCCCGCTGTTCGTCTCGTCGCTTCGCGACGTCGCCGAACAGCGGCTATCTGACGCTGGCGCTTCATTTCGCCAGTCCAAAAGCTGCGCTTTTGTCCTGACGAAACGACAGATAGCCGCGGCGCATTAGTAGCCATATTGCTTTTTACAAAATATTTTTAGGGGTTGAAAAAAAAGGAGAATAACCATGAAACGTATTGATGTACTTTGCGAATTGCCATTTGCTGGATTTTTAATCTTTGTTGGGTTGACTATCCTTGCAGGCAGCGGCATATACGCGATGACAGCCATGTCTTTTGCTGGCCGCTGTATCGGCTATGCCGGATGTATTTGCGGATTTGTATTGGTGTTCTTACCATTCTTGGTCTTAAGCTGGAAGTTACACCGTAACCCATAAATGGCAAAACGATTCAAGGGAAGGAATGATTTGCTGTTCCTTCCCCACCCCCTAAAAATATTTTGAATGGAAAAATGATATAATATAAAAGCAATACAGCTACTAACACGTTTTATAAGGCTCGCCCATTACTAAGATAATCAGCTCGCGGACATTGCTCGTTCGCTTACGTGTTTGGCTCCGCGCATATTTTACCACCACGCGAACTTCGCAACGTCTTATAAAACGATAACGTTCAGCGACATCGCTTCGCTCTGTCGCTGAATGCGCCGCGGTTCCCGCTGTTCGTCTCGTCGCTTCGCGACGTCGCCGAACAGCGGCTATCTGACGCTGGCGCTTCATTTCGCCAGTCCAAAAGCTGCGCTTTTGTCCTGACGAAACGACAGATAGCCGCGGCGCATTAAGTGAAATTTGCTATTTTATTAAAATCTAAATAATAAACCGCTATGAAAAAAACAATCATAGTAATAGTGGCAGTAATTCTCATAATTATTATAACCTTTTTGGGCTACTGGTTTTTTCTGAGGAAAAACTGCAATCAATTTTCAGGTAATTTTTCCTGGGCATGGGGTCCAAACCTTGTTTCTAAATGCGAAAATGCCGGCTGTAAAACCAATATTAAAAACTGCTCAGGAAGTCAAGATGCGCCAGATAGTGTTATGTGCTATTTAGAATGCACCTCCAAATAAAATAGCAAACTTCATTTAACACGGTTTATGTGGTTCATCCGACACTTCCCATATTAAGCCGAGACATCGGTCGGATTCACCTAAATCGCTTGTCGTCTTAGGTGGTGGCGCTCCGCGCACATTTTACCACCACGACGACTGCGCGACTTCACATAAACCGGTAACGTTCAGCGACATCGCTCCGCTCTGTCGCTGAATGCGCCGCGGTTCCCGCTGTTCGTCTCGTCGCTTCGCGACGTCGCCGAACAGCGGCTATCTGACGCTGGCGCTTCATTTCGCCAGTCCAAAAGCTGCGCTTTTGTCCTGACGAAACGACAGATAGCCGCGGCGCATTATCATAAAATAGTAAAAAACATTTTCTTTTAGACAATAATTTTGGTAATTTTACTAAAAAACCCCAGGCCAAGTGCGATACTTGGCCTGGTTGAAACAGGCAGATACTCGTTGCGGGCGGTGTTCACTATAGGGGGACGGGAACGAGACGCGGGTCCCGCATCTTTTCCCCAATCGCCAGACAGAGCCGCGTTAGTGCTTCCGAGAGTTGGACGCCAGGGCGTTGAGTCAGTGATCCGGTGATTGCTTTTACTCCGCCGACGGTTATTCCCGACATGAGCGGAGTTACCCTCCTCGCCCACTTCTTACGGAAAGCGAGAAAGAATGCTCCCTGGTTTTCCGGCGCTGGCATTTGCTGATATATCTCGACCCAGTCACCGCAGAAGCCCAGTTGAAAAACACGCCTGAATCTACGTTGCATTATTAAACCACCTCCTCTCATAGCCAGTAAACCACCAAAAACAATTGAGAAATCCTATCAACCATGATAAGATTCATATACGAAAGAACAAAAATTATCCTATATTTAATTCATTTAAAAGTCAAGGGCGGATTTCTCGTTTTTACTACATCCGACAACACGGTTTAGACATAATCGCTTGGTCGCTTGCGCGATTGACTCCCGCCCCCACTAACGCTTCGGCTGGCAGGCCGTCAAATTATATCGCGCCGCTTCCGGCGCGACTTCACCTAAAACGGTGACGTTGGGCAAAACTGAAAAAACTTTTAAATTTATTTTGTTTTGATTTCTGTATGATAAAGATAAGAAAACATTTAGAAAAAGATATTCCCTACCGCGTCAAGTGGTTAAGTAATCCCAGTGCCAACAAATTCATTGGTGATGAAATAGGGCAAAAAACAAATCTGCAAAAAGAAAAGAGGTGGTTTGCTAATTATAAAAAAGCTAAGAACAAAAAGTTTTTTACTATTTGTGATAATTTTAAGCCAATCGGGTTTATGGGGTTATCAAACATTAATAAGGCGAATAAAAATGCAGATTTGTTTATTGCTATCGGTGAAGACGACTATCGCGGCAAGGGAATCGGAAAAATCGCCATGGGATGGATAATTGATTATGGATTTAAAAAATTAAAACTTCATAAGATCAACTTGGGTGTTATTAAAAATAATGTTCCGGCAGTAAATTTATATAAATCTTTTGGATTTGTCATTGAAGGTGAAATGAAAGATGAAGTTCTTTACAGAGGGAGATTTTATAATTTTTTATCCATGGCGATTTTTAATAGAAATCAAAACAAAAAATAAGGAATCAGACGCGATAATAAATAATAAAATCTATAAAAAAACAACAACTGCCTTAATAGTTATTCTCATCCTGGTTTTGATATATTTAGCAATACCGAAGCCATATTCACTATCTACCAACATAAAATCTTGCGTTGATTCAAAGATTATTTCTGCGGCATATCTCAACCAAGATTCAGGCTGGTGTGCTGGGATAGTTTACCCGTCTAACAGAGACGAAATATGGCGTAATCCAATATGTACAATGTCTATAAAAGGCTGGGATTGCTTTGGTTATAAATTCTTTAAAAAAACTTCAATGGCTTTATAATCTATTATTTATTACAGCGCCTAACACGTTTCATTAACTCAAATACTTATGACAAAACAAGAAGGGCGGCCTGAAACAACGGAAAAAAAGGACTGTTCTTTCGAAGAAGGAGTTGAGCAAATAATAGAGCTGGCCAGTTCACTGCTCCTTGCTCAAGATTATGTCGTTGTGGCAATATCCGGGCCTCTCTCCGATGATACGAACGTTGGCAAAACTTTCCTTTCAAATGGCTTGGCCAGAGGATTTGCGCAACGGGGTATCTCTTGTATTGTCACATCAGATGAAGTTTCGCTTAGAAACCACGCGTCAATCAAAACCGACAAGGGAGTTATAATTCTTGGTGCCATGGGAAGTCCCAGTAATCATACAAAACCAGAAACAGTGGCACGATATAGGGCCGGCCGAGATTCGGGCGTGCAAGCCGCGACAAATTCGATCGGGCTGCCCGTCTCCAAGGTTGATATTCATGTCTTTATTTATAGACCAGACAAGCCTGTCTGTGAGGGAGATCGTCTATATAACGACATAATCATAAAAAATGAAAATGCTATCGACGATCCTGATAAACTATAAGAATCACAAAAAAATTGTGGAGGAAGAATCTCAATAAACATTCTGAATGAGAAAAACAAAGAAATTGAAATCTAAAAAATGAGGCCTCTTTTTACAATTAAAAAAACCAAAGGGAATGGCCGCGGGGTCTTTGCGCTCACCGATATCAAAAAAGGCAGACACGTCATTAGATGCGATCTGACAAAGCTAAAAACATACTCATTAGAAAAACTGAAGAAGCACCCACAGCGCAGGTCCGACCATTGGGACGAGGCAGGGAGAGGCAAGTGGGTTTTGGATTTTTCTCCGGCCTCTTACGTTAACCATTCTTGCGATCCCAATTGCCTGACAAAATATTATACCTTAAAGAAAAAAGATATTGTGGCCAGGCGAGACATAAAAAGCGGCGAAGAGATGACTGTAGATTATTCGACGGGAGCCATCTACGGATTCAACAAAAAATCTCACATCACCGCTGGCGCTGGAATTATGAAGTGCCGCTGCAACAGCAAAAAATGCAGAAAAATTATTACGGATGACTTTTTTGAGCTGCCTAAAGGTTTGCAAAGAGAATATTTTAAGAACTTACCGCCTTCGATTAAAAGAAAATTTGTAAAGAGACCAAAAAGATAAAACGCATCATATTATTACATCATACTATATAAATTTTGTCAATATTTAATAAATATAAAATAAACTCTTGTTTTATTTTCAAAAATAGATTATAATAACAATATAAAGATTTATCCCCTGCCGAGGGGATTTTAAGATAGAAAAATTACTTAAATTTAAACAAGATGATGAAAGTTAGTGGCATCGGCCAATATATAAAGGATTCAATAAAAGAGCTAAAAAGAGTGACTTGGCCCACCAAACAAGAATTAAAACAACATACCATTATGGTGGTGGCCATCTCTTTGGGCGTAGCCGCTTTCTTGGGAATTGTCGACTACATCTTAACGCTGGGACTGGAGCAAATTATAAAATAATTACGATAACCGATAACGGATGACCGATTACCGGTAAAATGACACTTGAAAGCCGGCGGTGAATGGTTAACAGTGATCATTTAATAAAATATTATGGCCAAACAAACTTTAAATTTAGGCAGGCGCTGGTATGTCCTGCACACTTATTCTGGCCTAGAGGAGGCCGTGGAGCACAACTTGAAGCAACGTATCGAATCCATGGATATGGAAGATAAAATTTTTGGCATACTGATTCCCAAAGAGAAAAAAATCAGAATCAAAAACGGCAAAAGAAAAGTGGTTGAAGAAAAAATCTACCCCGGCTACGTGCTGGTGGAGATGATTGTCACCGACGACAGCTGGTATGTGGTGAGAAATACGCCTCATGTCACCGGTTTTGTGGGCTCTGGCACCACGCCGACCCCGGTTTCCGAGGAAGAAATCAAGAGTCTGCAAAAACGGATGGGAGTGGACGAACCAGAATACCAGATTGATGTGGTCAAGGGAGACAGCGTCAGAATTACCGACGGACCGTTTAAAACCATGGAAGGCAAGGTGGTGGAAATCGACGAAAGCCGCGGCAAGATCAAGGTGCTAATCTCCATGTTCGGCCGCGAAACTCCGGTGGAATTGGATTTCTTGCAAATAAAAAAGATATAAGTAGCGTATGGCGTATGGCATATAGCATATAGCATATGGCATATAGCGTATAGAAAATTATAAAAAATAATTTATTAACAGCTTCTTGCCAACAGTTTGGCAGTTAGTAAAATATATAAAATTTAACAAAAAGCTTATGACGTCTAGTCTATAGGAAAGTGCTCACCAGGGACATATTGCCAAAACCTATAAACTATAAGCCATAAGCCATAAACTGAAATGTATGGCAAAAAAAATAAAAACCATCATAAAACTACAGATTAAAGCGGGCGCGGCCAATCCGGCGCCTCCGGTTGGTCCGGCCTTGGGTCAGCACGGTCTAAACATCGCTGAATTCTGTCAGAAGTTTAATGCCGCCACTCAAGACAAGGCCGGCGATATTATACCGGCAGAAATCACGGTTTATGAAGACCGTACTTACAGCTTTGTCTTGAAGACGCCTCCAGCCGCCGAATTAATCAAAAAAGCCGCTAGCATTCCCAAAGGATCGGGCAAGCCGCTCAAGGAAAAAGTTGGCTCGATTACCAAGGCACAGTTAGAGCAGATTGCCAAGACCAAAATGCCTGATCTAAATACCCAGGATCTGGAAGCGGCTTGCAAAATTATTGCCGGTACTTGCAGGCAAATGGGCGTAGAGATTAAATAATTTAACAACGGATAACTATTGATCGATTACCGCTAATTGTGAATTGACTAAGAAACTATCGGTTATCGGTAAGCGGTAACCTTCTAGCAAGTGGCAGAATCCCCTAGTCCGGGACTCGTTACGACCACTACAAAAATAAACAGCTATGAAAAAAGTTGACCATCCAAAATCCAAAAGATTGAAGGAAGTGGAAAAATTAATTGATTTCAAAAAAATTTATCCTCTGGCCGAGGCGATCGATTTGGTCAAGAAGACCTCTACCGTCAAATTTGACGCGGGCATTGAG
Organism: Patescibacteria group bacterium; assembly: GCA_041649575.1. GTDB lineage: Bacteria > Patescibacteriota > Patescibacteriia > 2-01-FULL-39-33 > 2-01-FULL-39-33 > JBAZMW01. The sequence continues at coordinate 6,915 of JBAZMW010000003.1, forward strand.
GCTCACATCAACCTGGGCATCAATACTAAAAAAAGCGACCAACAAGTAAGAAGCACGGTTATTTTGCCTCATGGCAACGGCAAGGTCGTTAAGGTGGCGGTAGTGGCCACTAGCGGCGACCAACAAAAAGCCGCCAAAGAGGCCGGCGCCGACTTAATCGGCGAAAAAGATTTGATCGAGGACATCCAAAAAGGTAAGCTTGATTTTGATATTTTGGTGGCCACGCCTGATGCCATGAAAATGCTGGGCCTGGTGGCCAAAATTTTGGGTCCGAAAGGGCTGATGCCCAACCCTAAAGACGGCACTGTCGCTCAAAATGTGGGTGAGGCGGTCGCCAACCTGAAAAAGGGCAAGGTGAGCTTCAAAAACGACGACAGCGGCAACTTGCATGTGCTAATAGGCAAAATCTCTTTTGACAACGATAAGCTGACCGAAAATTTTAACGCCCTGGTAGAAAGCATCCGAAAAGCCAAACCGGCCGGCGCCAAGGGCAGCTATATCAAAAGCGTCAGTCTTTGCAGCTCGATGGGCCCGGGAGTTAAAGTGGCATACAGCGTATAGCTGGTGGCTAATGGCTTATAGAAAAATTTGAGTTTTATAAAACCCCCGCCAGTTGGCGGGGGTTTTTGTTCTCTAATTTTTTAACGAATATATCTATAGCTCAAAGATATTGGTGTTTTAGGAGTCACATCTATAAAATAGCCAATGTTTTGATCTATGGCCTGAATAGAATTACCATCAATGGAAAAATAAACATCGGACTCAGACGCATTGCTGGGTATATCACAAATTATAGAATACTTATTTGTGCCGGTCTCCATTTGAACAGGAGTTGTCACTAAAAAGTAAGTTGTTTGACCGGGCGTAATAATAGCATTCTCAAAATAGCCAGCGACGGGATTGCCATTTTTGTCTACAATTTTTTTAAGATTTATGGTTGAGGTGCCGTTGGTGCCATTAAATTTTACCGGTATTTTTTGAACCTTAATTGTATCCAGCCCTTTCTTTACAAAAATAAACGAACCCATATTAGCATTAATGGTGCCTGGCTTTATGGTTTGAGGAACATCAGCTGAATCCTTCTCAATGCTTAGAGAACCACTAAGAAATGTTTGGGTGTTCAAATTAACAATTCCAGAAGCTGGAAAAAAGCTTATTGCCCGCCCGGAAATAGCATCGGTTGCCAAGATGGGCATTGAAAAGACTAAACGCATAGTCTGACCACTAACGGAATTTAAAACATCTGCCTTTATAATATACTTATTAACCCCAAACTTAGCCGTAAGTGGTGTGTCGAGTTTGAGTGCTGGAGTTAAGGGAGTAGTGGTGGTGTCCAGGATGAGTCTCGAAAGCATTCTACCGTCATCACTGAAAAGCTTGAAGTTGCTAAAATTATTGCTATTAATACCGCTTATTGGTGACCCCTGAACATACAAAGGCAATTTGTTTATAACTATATCATTATCATTTCTAACAATAAAATTAAAAGAACCAATTCCTACGTTAGATGTACCCACCTGAATGATTCCTGCTAGTACTATTTCACTTTTTTCTAAATTAACAGATCCCGCTGACAAATTTATGCACGCCCCATCGCTACACCCATCAGGACATTTATAGAGCCAGTTGCTAACTGTGGGGGTGACGCCAGCTGAATTTTTTACAAACCCTTCCTGCAGACGGCAGTTCCTGTCAGTTTTACTGCAAGAAGCGACTGGCGTCGACTTGCAGGAAGTGCCACTGCAAACGTCAATTAGACATTTATCCTCATAGGCCGTGCGACTACCGCCTCTGACGCAGTCGGCTGTGCTCTTATTATAAATATCAAAAAATTTAACGTTACCAAGGCCGCCGGTACTAGCATTAAAAGATGAGAGATAGGGAATGGTAGAGATGGTGACATTATTATGCATTTCATTACTATTACTCTCTGAACAGGTCCAGGTAGAACCGGGCAGGGTGACCACCCCCGGCATGCCACCGGTGATTATCTTAAAAATAAAAACGGCAATAACTGCCGCTGAACTGACTGTTAGTAGACCCATTAACACGCCCGGGTAGACCTTGACCTGGGATTTGGTAAGAGTTTGCATCTGCCTGGAGGCAGGGATAGCTTTGGCCATAAATTTAGTTTAGATTTTTTTGATGAAAATTAAGTATTGTTTTAATTATACCACTTTTTGCACCGCTTTAGCTATAAAATAGTTATCCACAACTAAATTGTCAAACAACCCGGCCGTGTTGCTTAACAAAAAGACATCTTGCACAAATCAATCCCTTTAACCCAAAAACGGATTGGCTATTTATGAGCTTTTCCGCTATAATAGAAGTGTTTTAAAAAACCAAATTTAAAAAACCATGCCTTTAACCCTTTTGCCGGATCAGCAGAAATTAATAGCCAGAGAAAGAAAAAAATATCTTTGGTTTTTTTTGACCCCGCTGGCTCTGCTGATTCTGGATTTTATTTTATACAGTCTCCTTGCCTTGCTGTTTTCCAAAATCAACCCGGGCCAGGTGGCGGTGGTAATTAACGCCATTTTGGGTTTAGTTGGCGTTCTAGCCGTTGTTTTAATTATTGTATTCGCTATCACGGGAATAATCGGTTATCTGACTTTCAAATATAGAATATTTAGAATATTGGAAAAAACTGAATATCAAAATCTGCCGCTAGAACAGATCGTCTTTATCCTCCGCCCCAGTCTAGCGGCATTACTGGTTAGCCCGGTTTTTACTCTGGGCAATAAACTCTGTCTTTGGTCGATAATTCCGGTGATTTCTTGGCTGATCGGCATTGTTTCCGTTTTTTATTCCAACCAGGTGATTTCCGTCATCATGCTGATCTTAGGATTAATCACTCTGGTCATCTCTCTTATCTTAACTGCCAGAGGCCGCGAATGGGCCTGGCGGAGGGAGCCTGCTCAAAACTTTAATCTTTTCAAAAAAAGACAGCGTCTTGTTAATATCGTGGCTCTTATCGTTCTGGTACTGATGATAGTTACCGAACTGGTAGTGTTTATAGCAAATTTCAATCGCCAAACACTGGAACTCCAAAAAAACATGGCCAACGTCAGTGATGTCAATAATGTCGGCCAGGAAGAAAATATCGACGCTTTCCTAAAAATTTTCGAACTTAGGGGCATAAAAGTGACAGACCGAGAGCTCTTTAAGCAAGCGATGAACCAGGGTCTTAGCGACGGCGGCATACTAAAAGATATCGATCTGGAAAAACTGAAGAATCCCGATTTTCTTTTGGGTTATGGGGTGGGCTATGCCGCAGGCTGCCTGAAAGCCAAAGGTGATGAAAATTTTTGCCAAGATTTCATTAAAGAAAAAACCAAAGACTTGAAATAACAATACGCCGGACGAAAAAATAAAAGAATATTCCCGACCCTCTTGGGACAAATATTTTATGGAAATCGCCAGACAGGTGGCCTTAAGGGCAACCTGCGACCGCGGCCGCAGCGGCTGTGTGATTGTCAAAGACCGCCACATTTTGACGACCGGCTATGTTGGCTCGCCGGTGGGACTGGAACATTGCGATGACGTTGGCCACCAGATGCATTCAGTTGTCAGTGAAGACGGCTCCAGCTCGCAACATTGCATTCGAACAGTGCATGCCGAACAAAACGCCATTTGTTGGGCGGCGCGACTGGGCATTCCTCTGGAAGGAGCGACTCTCTATTGCAAAATGACTCCCTGCTATGTCTGCGCTAAAACGATTATTAATGTGGGCATTAAACGAGTGGTTTGCGATAAGGATTATCACGTCGCCGACCTGTCCAAAAAAATCTTCGGCCAAGCAGGTATAAAACTGGATATTTTGAATCAGGAGGTAGAACAATATGAAAAACAATAAAATAGTTTTGGGGCTGGCCGGAGAAATCGCCTCTGGCAAGGACACAGTGGCCCAATACTTGGAAAAAACGCATCGGGGAGGCACCATTAGCTTTTCCCGGCCCTTGAGAGATATTTTGGATCGGCTGGCGCTGCCGCAAACACGCGAAAACATGGCTTGGCTGGGCACCGACCTAAGAGCGAAGTTCGGCCAGGATCTTTTGGCTAAAGCGATTACCGCCGAAGTGCAAAAAAGCAAAAAAAGAATTATTACTCTGCCCAATGTGCGGCTGGAGTCGGATATAAAATACTTAAAAAAATTGCCTGGCTTCCACCTGGTTCGCCTAGACGCCGACACAAAAATCCGCTACCAACGCCTGTTAAAAAGAGGGCAAAATCCGGACGATAAGACTAAAACCTGGCAACAGTTTCTGAAAGATTCAAAATTGCCGACGGAACTCGCTATTAGAAAAGTGGCCAAGAAAGCCAAATACCGATTAGATAACAACGGCGATTTTAAAAACCTATACCGACAAATTGAGAAACTGCTGAAAACTTTAAAACTTAAAACTAAGAACTGAGTTTTCAAGAAGTCTGTCTTTATATGTTTAAAAACAAATATCCCGGCAAATTCATCGCTATTGAAGGCACCGATGGCAGTGGCAAGTCCACGCAAGTCTTTAAGTTAAAAGAATATTTCAAAATTCAGCATATCCCCTGCTATCTGACCCAGGAGCCGACCAGTAGTATTATTGGCGGCATCATCCGAGGCCGGCTTACGGGCGATTGGCAGACTGTCAGCCCGACATCGCTACAGCTCCTGTTTGCCGCCGACCGAGCCAACCATTTGGAATATGAGATTGTGCCACAACTGGAGAAGGGGGTTAATGTCATTACTGACCGTTATTTTCTTTCTTCACTGGCTTATGGCTCCATAGACATAAAAGATGAAAGCTGGCTAATGAGAGTTAATGATCTTTTTTTGATTCCTGATTTGACTGTCATTTTAAAAACTTCAATTAAAACGGCCATTAAAAGAATGAGGGAATCTGATTTAAAATTAGAATTATTCGATGATGAAAAAACCATAGAAAAAGTTTGGCAAACCTATGAAATGATTTCTAAAAAATATCCCAACATAAAAGTGATTGACGGCGATCAGGAAGAGGATGCGGTATTTAAAGAAATAAGAGAAACTCTTGAAAATTTACTATTAAAATAGAGCTGCTTAAGACTAACCTTAATTCCTCCGCTAAGGGATTTTTTATTTTGGCAAAAATTTGACTTTGAGCGGAGCTACTGCTAAATTTGAGGTGCGATCTCGAACCTTAACATGGAGGAATTTAAGATGAAAAAAGACGGTGGCAAGTTGCTAGTCTTGGAGGGCGGCGACGGCAGCGGCAAAGCCACCCAGACCAGGATGCTGGTTGAACGACTGCGGCGGCAAGGGCGGGATGTTTTCACGCTTGATTTTCCACGCTACGACGAGACTTTCGGCGGGAAAATAGCTCGGGCTTACCTCGATGGCCAATTCGGTGACCCCAAGAACATTGATCCCTACTTGGCGTCTATTCCCTACGCCATGGACCGCTATGAGAGCCTGCCCGCCTTACACGCCCAGCTTAACAAAGGTGGCTTGGTGGTAGTTGACCGCTTCCACACAGCCAACTTCATCCATCAGGGAGCCAAGATGGGCATCTCTGAAGACGGCCAGCTCAATGAGCCAGCCCTTCACGACCTGGTGTCCTTCTTGCAGCGACTGGAATTCGAGCTGCTCGGGATTCCCCAGCCGGATCTGGTGCTCTATCTGCACGTGGCACCACCAGTCGCGCAAACACTCATGGATAGTCAGGGCCGAGTCAAGGACGGACACGAGAAAGACGTGGCCTATGCCAAGAAGGTGGAACGAGTGGCCTTGTGGGCCTGTGAAGCCCTGGGCTGGAAACTGATTGAGTGCTGCCCGGACGAACAGACCATTCTGTCGCCGGAAGCAGTGAGTGACCTGATCTGGAACGAAGTAGAACGAGCAATATAGGAGAAATGTCAGATGAATCAACACAAAGCGCTACCCACCCTGCATGTAGTCGGTGAAAGCATCCCGCAGGCCTATTTCCGAGCCATCAAGGCGGTTTGGGAACAAGGTCTGGCAATGAGAACCCAGTACGACCGCAAGAACGACGCTGGCGAATTCATTGACCCGCCCAGCCGCGACGCCCGTATGCTGATCGAAATCAAAGACCCGTTCGCTCAGCCGCGATTTCCGCCCATCTCCTTCTGTGAGATCGGTGTCTATATAGCCGAAATTCTGGGCGTCAAGAACCACCGCGTCCTGCCGATGTCCGTCCTGCTGGATATGATCGACGGCCGGCCAGTACCGGAAGAACTGCGCAACCACTGGCCTTACACCTACCACCAGCGCCTGACAGCGCACCCGGAAAGCGACGGCCGAGTCGTCAATCAACTGAATATTGCTATCGGTGACGTGGCAAAAGTGCCGTACACGCGCCGTGCCATGTGCACTACGTCCGTACCCAACATCGATCCATTCTTGAAGGAAGACGTCCCTTGTCTACGCGAGCTGCAACTACGCTGCGTGGAGCAAGACGACGGCTTGCTCCTGCTCTGCCCGACCACCACCTGGCGCAGTCGCGACCTGTACAAGGCCTGGGGCGATAATGTCATCGCCATTACCTTCTTGTTGCAGACAGTCGCCAAGGAAATCGCCCAGCGCAGTGGTCGCCGGGTGAAACTCGGTAGCTATGCCGACTTCAGCATGTCGCTACACATCTACGGCCAGGACTTTGGCGCGGTCGGCGGAGACCAGACACGCGGCATCCAAAGCTTCTTCGATACCTTCGACGAAAAGGCGTTCATCGCCAGGTCGCTGACCAGCGAGATGGCCACGGAAATGCTGGTATTGCCACAACTGCAAGAGCTGCTGACTCCCGGGAAACAGCAGGAGTGGGGTTTCCCGAAAAGCGCGGCCAAAGGCATCCAATCGCTCATCGACGAAATCAAGAGTGGCACATTGTTGGCCTAACCTGATTCCGCCAAGAATCACATTCTCGCCTCTGAGGATACCAACCAAGGAGGCGAGTTTTTGTTGTTTGACAAGGTTTGAGCTTTTTTGATAAAATAATGTGTTGTACCTTGGTACGTTAACAGAGAGAGAAGTAAAGAGATTATCAACAACCGCGCTAAGCGGAAGGAGAATGGCCATGTCGACTGACAAAAGCATTTGGCAGTCGATTATGGATCGACTGCTAGAGTTACTCGACGACGAGAGCGCCTTCAAGAACTGGTTTGGTCAGACAGAATTCGTTTCACTTCAGAACGGCGTTCTGACCATTCGAGTGCCCAGCCAATTCTTTAAGGACTGGCTAACGGACCACTACCTCGATGAGATCAAGAAGGCCGCCGAGGCAGCCGGCCAGCACTGCACAGAAGTGGTATTTGAGATAGATGGCAAGCTGGCAAAACAACCGGAGCAGCAGCCAGCCAACGAACAGACCCAAGAATCAGCGGCTCGGCCAAACCCAAAAAAGCAGGCCAAGCGGGAACCGGCCACCTTTGAGGATTTTGTGGAGGGCGCCGGTAACCGACTAGCGCTGGCCGCGGCCAGAGAGGTGGCTTTTGCCCAGACCTGTCCCTATCCGATGGTCGCTTTATGCGGCGATCCGGGAGTCGGTAAGACCCACCTGCTAGAAGCCATCGCTCACGCCATCCGGCTGGAAAATCAGGCTAATACTGGTAACTGCCGCCAATTCCTGTTTACCAGCGCCGAGGCCTTCACTAATGAGTTTATGATTTCCTTGAGGGAGAAGAAATCAGATGCTTTCCGTGCCAGGTGGCGCAGGGTCGACGTGCTACTGGTGGATGAGGTGCAGTTCCTGGCGGGCAAGGAGGCGACTCAAGAAGAGTTCTTCCACACCCTTAATGCCATCGAACGTCACAAAGGTATCGTGGCTATCACCTGCGACCAATCGCCGGACAAGGTAAGCGGCCTAGAGGAACGAATCCGGTCGCGCCTGATGCAGGGACTGGTCATTGATATCAACCCACCCAGTAGAGAAACACTACTAGCTATCGCCCGTGAATTGGCGAGTAAGTCCGGTTTCCGCTTTGATCCTGAAGCGCTGGAGTTGGTAGCCGACTGTGTTTCTCCGGATGTCCGACGAGTGCAGGGAGCAATGCACAAACTGGCTCTGTGCGCACGTCTGGATGGCGGAGTCGTGACGCTGGAACTGGCCCGACAGGCACTACGAGGGCTAGTCAACCTGAAAGGTAGTAAGCTGGTGACCATCGACTTGGTCATTGAGGCCGTAGCCAGGTATTCCGGTTTGACAGTCGGCGACCTCCGAAGCAGAAGGAGGGATCAAAGAGTGGCAACGCCGCGCCAATGGGCTATGTATCTCTGCCACCAGCTGATACCTTCAGCCACCCTAGCGAACATCGGCCAGAAGTTCGGGCGGGACCACACCACTGTCCTGTACGCTTGCAGGGGCGTGGAGCGACGTTACCTGTCCGGCCGCAGTCTGCCGGGCACCAACCCAATAGAGGAGCTGCCGGGCACCAACCCAATAGAGGAGCTGCGGCAGATCATTCTCTCTGACTGACTGGTTCTCGATAACGGCCGACTACCAAATCGACCATTGTCGGGTCTGGTCATGACCCTTACGTCAACCCGAGCGTCTCACGCCGCTTGGGTTGATTTTTTTTGGCAAAAAGTATAAGATTAAAAAGAATTAAATTAATCTTTTATGCCCAAATACGTACCAGTGATCGGCATGGAAATCCATGTCGAATTAAAAACCAAGAGTAAAATGTTTTGTTCCTGTTTGAACGGCTACGAACTGCAAGAAAGGCCCAATCAAAACATTTGCCCGGTCTGCCTTGGCCATCCCGGCACCTTGCCGGTGATTAACCGTCAAGCGCTAACTTGGACAATTTTAGTCGGCCTAGCCCTAAATTGCCAAATTGCCAAAGTGACCAAATTCGACCGCAAAAACTACTTTTATCCCGACTTGCCCAAGGGCTATCAAATTTCTCAATACGACCGGCCACTGACTTTTGGCGGCCACCTGAAAATCGGCGATAAAAATATTTCCATAACCCGTATTCATTTAGAAGAAGATACCGGCAAGCTGATTCATGTGGCTGGTGGCGCACTGGTAGATTTGAGCCGGGCCGGCACGCCACTGATGGAACTGGTGACCGATCCGGTGATTGAATCGGCCAAAGAAGCGCGTGAATTCTGCCAAGCCTATCAGCAAATTCTGCGCTACCTGGAAGTTTCCGAGGCGGATATGGAAAAAGGCCAAATGCGCTGCGAAGCAAATGTTTCCCTGCAAGAAGCCAGCAAATTTGTAATTGAAAATAGCGAAGTCAAACCGCTTCTGGATTACAAATTAAATCCAAAAGTTGAATTAAAAAACATCAACTCTTTTAAGGCCGTCGAAAAAGCTATTGAGTATGAAATTGAACGCCAAACCAAAGCCCTGGAAACCGGCGAGAAGATTGTTCAAGAGACCCGCGGCTGGGACGAAGACAAATTAATTACCTTCTCCCAAAGAAGCAAAGAAACGGCAGCCGATTATCGCTATTTTCCGGAACCGGACTTGCCGCCACTGGAAATAGCCGAGGAGCTAATTAGTAGCCTGAGGGCAACATTACCGGAATTGCCGCCGGCCAAACTGGAAAGATTTATACAGCAATACCAATTTGGGCTGGAAGACGCTAAAATCATCATCGGTGAAAAAAATTTGGCTGCTTACGCCGAAAAGGTTATTTCAGAATTAATCGGCTGGCTGGTGTCCCTGCCGGAAACCGAAGGCACGGAAGAGGAAATCTGGCGCCAAGAAGGTAAAAAATTAGTAAAAATTATCAGTAACTGGCTGATCAACCGACTTTTCAAACACTTAAATGAGCAAAAAATCAATATTAAAAATTGCCCCATAACCGCGGAAAATTTTGCTGAATTCATCACCTTAGTTTACCACGGCAAAATAAATAACTTGACCGCCCAGCAGATCCTGGAAGAAATGTTTAATAGCGGCGAATCCCCTGCTAGTATTTTGGAAAACAAAAATTTAGGGCAAATCAACAACCAAGGTGAGATCGCCGCGGTTATCGAGAAGATTATCGATCAACACCAAACCGTGATTAGTGATTATAAAAAAGGCAAAGCCAACGCCCTGCAATTTTTGATCGGCCAGGCTATGAAAGAGACAAAGGGCAAAGCCAACCCGCAAATGGTTAAGGAAATTTTGGAGAAAAAAATCAACCAATAATAATATGCCTTTTCTGGCACAGACCTCGATTCAAAAATTTGCTCCTAAAAAGGTCAAATTCACTGAAGTTTACAAAAGCGTCACCAAAAGAAGCGACCTTTCGTCTCCCATGAGAAAAAAAATCTATGAGGTCTTGTCAAAAGCCGGATTCGACCAAAACCGAGCCAGTAGTATCGTTCATGACGATCAGCCGCTAACTGCTGTCGAGCTCAAAAACATTGCCAGCCTCTTAAACAGAGAAAAAATAAGCGGTTTTGAGGGCGATGTAAAAAAAGCGGTTCACGGCTATTTTCGCAAAGAAGCCGTCAAACAAAGAAATATCGCTTACGTTAGAAAAAAAAACATGCTCGAGTCTTTACAGGAAAACCTGGACGATTCCCCTAGCGGCCGACGTCTTAACGCCGGAACCAAAACCCCTAGCTCCAACTCCACCGGATCCAGACCCAAATTGCCTTTTTAGACAAAAACATCTTTTATCTAGCGCTGACTTAAAAAATTACCTACCAATTTTTCAGCTTTTGAAAAATCGTTTAACCAAATAATTCGGGAATCGCGCCTAAACCAAGTGAGCTGACGCTTGGCAAAATGACGAATCTCTCTGTTTAGTTGTTCTAACAATTCTTTGTAAGAAATTAAGCCGCGAAGATAACGAGAAATATAGCGGTATTCCAGGCCCCAACTCTCCATCTTTTTCCAGCTGATCCCGCGTTTTTTCAGAGCTCTGACTTCTCGGATCATACCCTGCCGTAAACGTTCTTTCAGACGTCGGCTGACGCGATCATAAATCTCAGGCAAAGGAAAGGCTGTGCCTAAAATTAAAATATCGTATGGCGGCCGGAGTGGTTTCGGTTGCAGTGATTTAGGCCGGCCGGTTTCGTAGTAAATCTCCAAGGATCGTTGAACCCGACGACGATTTTTTTGATCAATAACCGAAAAAGTCTTGGGGTCGACTTTTTTAAGCTGCGTCAAAAGCCGATTTAGAGATAATTTATCCAATTTTTTTCTTATCTGTTTTTGTTTTTGGGGGTCGCTAGTGGGTAATTGGTAGCCCTTAATGACCGCGTCCAAATACAAACCAGTGCCGCCCACCAGAAAAGGCACTTTCTCCCGCTGCCAAATATTATTAAGAGCCTGATAAGCTAATTTTTGGTAGCGAGCCACGTTAAAATCGCCATGGGGTCCCACCACATCAATCAGATGATAGGGAATTTTTGTCCGACCGAGATGATAATCTTTTAAATCCTTGCCCGTGCCGATATTGAGGCCGCGATAAACTTGGCGGCTGTCGGCCGAAACAATTTCCCCTTTAAACCTTTTGGCCAAACTTACAGCCAGCTTGGTTTTGCCGGTGGCTGTCGGCCCAAGAATAACTATTAATTTTTTTTTGTCTGACATAACTTTGATATCTTTTAGCAACGCTAGCTTAGCATAAAACAAATAAAAAAACAAAGAGAAATCAGTTGATTGTCTCTTTGCCGATAGCGGTTTATTTTTGTTTTAACTCGAATATAAAAATAAAGTCAAAATACCACCAATCGCGATCGCGGCGGCCCAAACCATTAAGGCCAGACCGACGGCCTTCTTCAGCTGCAAACCAACCTTGAGTTGAGTAGTTGTTGCCAGTTTTTTGGCGCCCATTTTATTATTTGACAATTATCTTTATTTTTTTCTCTTGTCGAGGCAATTTTTTGCTCCAAAATGGAGAGTTATAAACCTCTACCTCTTTAACCAAATCGGATTGCCTCAAGTACTCTTCAGCTTCGGCTAAGCTTTTGCCAACAAAATTACTTTTGGCCAGAATCTGATTGCTACTGTCCAAAATTACACCCAAGGTGTATTCTACCTTTACTAAAACGCTGCCGTCTGGATTATCGTCCAAAATCGTGTACTTTAAATCAGAAAAATCCAGATTATCAGGAGTCAAGCCGGATAAATCCATTGCTCCGATTTTACGGCCAATCAGATTGGCCAGTTGTTGATAATCCAAATCTAAAGCCTTAGCTTTAACCTTTAAACTCAGGTTGAAATCACTGGTTTCGACGCCAATTTTTTTGTCGACTTCAGTGCCGGTAATCTGAATTTCAACCTGGTCGGTATCACGAAGATTTAAATTTTTTCTCAACTCATCGGCTATTTTTTTGCTCAGCTCATCCTGGGCTCTCTTAAAATCGGCTTCTTTAAAAACCTTTACTACTCTAGCGCCGCCGATCAATCTGGTTTCGGCCAAACCGTAGATTTTATCTTGAGAGTTCTTGTTTAGTTTGATAATGGTTAACCGGCCCGGTTCGACGGCGACAAAATTTTTGGGATCGGCTGGATAAACATCGACGACAACGCTTTTGCCAGCTGGCACCACTACGGCCTGGTTTGTTCTGACAATGGTGCCCTGGGAATCCTGCAGTTGGGTGGTTTTAAGTAGCGGCTGATTGCGGCTGGATTCGTTAAGTATTTTTACCCTGCCAACCAATAAAGAATCTACGGTGCTGGTGCTCAAAACAGAAAAATTGCCTTTTTCTTCGCCCTTAACAACCGCCAACTGGCCGCTGATTACATCTTTTTCCTCTAACTCTTCGGCGGTGGGACTGGTCTTGGCTTCGAGATTAAAACTTAAACTGATTTCTTTCTTTTCAGAAGTAACAATAATTGTGGCTTTGTTATAAAAACTGAAAAAAACAGCAATGACCAATAAAATTGTGAAGATAACAAAAACCCAAGCTATTTTTCGATACAGACTGATGTGAGGCAATGGTATTTTGTAGGCCGACATAGTAAAATTTAAATTGAAACTATTTTTGACTGTGCCATTCTGCCACTACTTCCCTGACATCCTTGGCTTTGACTTCTGACTTTTGACTCTTTCTCGCGCCCAAAGAAACCCTTAGTCTTACCTTGCTGCAAGCCTCATCGATGGCATCAATGGCTTTATCGGGATAAGCGCGATTGGTAATAGGTTTAGTTGCCTGAATCGCTTCGGTGACGGCCTGGGGCAGAATCAAAACATTATGATATTTTTCATAAACCCCTTTAATGCCATTGACTATCTCCTCCGTCTGCCGAGCTGTCGGCTCGGAAACAAAAATCGGCTGCAAACGGCGATCTAGCGTCTTGTCTTTCTTGATAAACTGTTCATACTCCTCCCTGGTGGTAGCGCCAACTACCTGCAGCTCGCCACGAGCCAAAAGCGGCTTAAGGATGTCGGCGGCATTAATCGCCCCTTCAGCTTCACCGGCTTCGGCTAAAATGTGAATCTCATCGATAAACAAGATAATCGAACGCTGGGCCCTAACGATTTCTTCAATAATTCTTTTTAAACGCTGTTCAAATTCTCCGCGATATTTGGTTCCTGCCAGAATACTAGTCAGGTCCAAGGCAAGAACCCGTTTACCCAACAAGGCCGCCGGCACTCTTTTTTGGAATATCGACCAAGCCAAGCCCTCGACAATGGCAGTTTTGCCAATACCCGCCTTGCCAATTAAAACCGGGTTGTTCTTGGTGCGCCGAGAAAGTATCTGAATCACTCTGGTGATTTCTGCTTGGCGGCCAACAACCGGATCCAGCTTTTTTTCTGAAGCCAATTTGGTCAAATCACGGGAATATCTTTCTAAAGTAGCGGTCATCGAACCAAAGGCTTGACTGCCGCCATTAATCTGACGATAGAAAAACCAGCCGACAATCAGCACCAGCAGTAAAACCACTAGAATGAGTAGCTCGGGCATAAAGAAACAGTTTAATTACAACCACTTATATTATAACAAATTTTTTCAGTCAACAACAACCCGGCCACTACCAACTAGCTCTTCCAGCTCTTTGAAAAAATGATCATTATAACCAACGCGGAAGCTGGTTTTTATTTTTTGTTTACTGCCGTCTAACCGATTGACAACCAATTCCAGGCCATGGAGACCGGAATTTTGATAGAGCAGCCCTATGACTTTTTGAGACAACCGATAATCCAGTGGTTCATCTAGGTGCAGAGCCACGTTTTTGTGGGGATTAATTTTCTGAAAAAATTTTTTTACCTTCTCGCCCTCCCCAGATAAATTGCCCCTAGCTATGTCATCTATGGTCTCCTTGATATTTTCTTTGTTTAAGACTGCCGCCCGATTGCAAAGCACTTTTACCTCATCATCCTTGTCAGAAATTTTGCCGGCGCAAATAATGATATTATCCGGTTGCCAGATGTGAACATTTTGCTCCAACACCTTGGGAAAAACCAAAATTTCCACTTCTCCGCCATGGTCTTCGATTTTGGCGAATAACATTAAATCGCCTTTTTTGGTTTGAATCCTTTTTACGCCGGTAATGACTCCCGAGACCCGTATCTCGGTGCCAGCAAGACAATTTTTCAAAGCCGCGCAATCGACCACTAATCCCTGGAGTTCTTCTCTAAATTCACTCATGGGATGTTCGGAAACATAGAGGCCTAGATATTCTTTTTCCCAGGTCAATTTCTGGCGCTTGTCTAATTGCTCGGACAAATCCAGTCTTAAAGAAAATAAATTGACTTGAGGCATGACATTGAAGAGACTATCCTGGCCGTTATGTCCGTTGTTATTAACCTCCTGAACGAAAGTTAATATTTTTTCTAAATTAGACAACAGCTGGTTGCGTTCACCCAAGCTGTCGAGGCAGCCTGATTTAATCATTGATTCCAATGATTTTTTGTTCAGGTCTTTGGTTCTAACCCGGGTCAAAAAATCTTCCAAATTTTTAAAATTACCATTTGACTTGCGCTCTTTGACAATGGTTTTTACTATATTCTCCCCCAGGCCTTTAACGGCCAACAAGCCAAAACGAATACGCGGTCTAGCCTCCTCCAAACTTTGGGCCACCACGGTAAAGGTAGAAAAACTTTCATTAATGTCTGGAGGCAAAACCTCAATGCCCATCTGCCGACATTCTTCCACTTCGATGGCAATGCGGTCGGAATTGGCCTGGTCCGAAGTCAGAAGCGCAGCCATAAATTCCGCCGGATAATTGGCTTTGAGATAAGCGGTCTGATAGGCGATCATGGCATAACAAGCTGCATGCGAACGATTGAAACCATAGGAAGCAAAAGGTAAAATAAATTCCCAAATCTTTATGGCAATCTTTTCCTCGATGCCGTTATTAACCATGCCTTTGATCATCTTGACTTCCTGTTCATGGAGCAGTTCCTTGATTTTTTTACCGACAGCCTTTCTCAAAATATCAGCTTCGCCATAGCTAAAGCCGGCCAAATCGCGGGCGATTTGCAGTAGCTGCTCCTGATAAACCGCCACTCCATGGGTTTTTTCCAAAATCGGCTTGAGTTTAGGATGAAGATATTGCGGTTTTTTGCGGCCATGCTTGCCGGCAATATAATCGGGAATATATTCCATCGGTCCGGGACGATACAGGGCCACCATAACAATAATATCCTCTAAATCAGTGGGCAACAGCTGCCTTAAATAACGTTTCATGCCAGATGATTCTAATTGAAAAACACCGGTGGTCTTCCCCTGCTGAAACAGTCTGAAGGTCTTTTGATCATCCAGAGGAATTTTTTCGATGTCAATTTTTTGGCCGTGGATTTTTTCGATAATTTCCAGCGCCTGCTCGATGATGGTCAGATTGCTTAGGCCAAGAAAATCCATTTTCAACAAACCCAGCGCCTCTACCGCGTGCATCTCATATTGAATAACAATGGACTGGTCACCCTGGCTGCCGTATTGACGCGGGGAGTAGTTATCCAGAGATTCCGGAGTAATCACCACGCCACAAGCGTGGGTGGAAGCGTGGCGCACCACTCCTTCCAAACGTTTGGCGGTAGTGATTAATTTTTGCCCCTGCTCTTCGGCTAGAATCTCTTTGAATTCAGGAATGACTTCGGTAGCCTGGTCTAATTTAGTGAACATCGGGACAAGCTTGGCGACCCGATCGCAATAATTATAAGGCAGGCCCATCACGCGCCCAACATCGCGAATAGCGGCTCGCGCCGCCATGGTGCCAAAAGTGATTATTTGGGCCACTTTATCCTTGCCGTATTTACCGGAAACATAATGCAAAACATCATCACGGCGGGCATCGGCAAAATCGGTATCAATATCGGGCATGGAAATGCGTTCGGGATTTAGAAATCTTTCAAAAACCAGGTTGTACTTAAGGGGGTCGATGTTGGTGATATTGGTCAAGTAAGCGACCAGACTGCCGGCGGCCGAACCGCGACCCGGCCCGACAACGATACCATTACTTTTGGCCCAGTTAATAAAATCCTGAACGATCAAAAAATAGCCGGCGTAACCAGTTTTGGCGATCACTCCCAGCTCATAATTCAAGCGCTCTCTGATTTCGAGAGAAATATTGTCACCAAAATGCTTGGCCAAGCCTCTTTCGCACAGGTCTTTTAAATATTCGTCTGTGGTTTCGCCTTGGGGCAAGGGAAAATGCGGCAAAATCGTACTGCCCAATTTTAATTCAAAGCTACAAAGCCGGGCTACCTTCAGCGTATTTTCGATTACCTCCGGATGATCGGCAAAAGCGGCTTTCATTTCTTGGGGAGACTTAAAAGACAAATCAATCCCCACGTAAGACATCCGATCCTTGTCGGACAAAACTTTTTTGGTTTGAATGCAGAGCAAGACATCCTGGGCATAATCGTCTTCGCGATTAGGATAATGGACATCACCGGTGGCGATTATCGGCACGCCGGTTTCGCGGCCCAATTCAAAAATTTTCTCATTGACCCGTTGCTGATGAGGCAGACTGGGATGATGCTGAACTTCCAAATAAAAATTATCCTGGCCAAAAAGTTTCTGGTAACCCCCAATCATCTCCCGCGCCGACGACAAATCGCCATTGACAAGATGCGAGGCCAGCTCGCCATAGAGGCAGGCGGTGGAGCAGATTAATCCTTGATGATACTTTTCCAAAAGCTCCCAGTCAATCCGCGGCTTATAATAATAGCCGTCCAAGTGGGCGATGGTTGTCAGCTTGACCAGATTGCGATAACCCTGCTCGTCTCGAGCCAGGAGTATTAAATGATAAGGCTTAGTGTCTATCTGTGAACGCTTGTTTAGGTGACCGTTTCTAGCCACGTAGGCCTCAACACCGATAATCGGCTTGATACCCGCTTTTTTACACTTTTGATAGAATTCCACCACACCATACATGTTACCGTGATCGGTTAAAGCCAGAGCTGGCATCTCATATTCTACGGCTTTCTTGACTAAATCTTCTATTTTTCCCAAGCCATCAAGGATGGAATAATGAGAATGAGTATGAAGGTGGACAAAAGACATAGAAAGGTAAAAAATTAGGGTTTAAGGCTTAAAATAGAGCCACAAAAAGCGAAAAAACCTCTTAACAGATGAGGTTTTAATTAGTAATTTTCTAGGTTAATTATAGAATAAAATCAGTTTAAAAACAAATGAAATTAAAAAACCACCACTGGTGGTGATTTTTATAAATTCATATTTTATTAACTGCTTACTATTTCAAAACTACTTCCACGCTTTCTTCTTTTTCGCCTCGTTTAACCAGCAATTCCACCTTATTTCCCGGCTGGTAACCATTAATGATTTCCGACAAACTTTGTGAAGCGTTTAGTTCTGTGTCGTTGACTTTTTTAATCAAATCACCGTCCTGGATTTTACCAAAAGCCGCACTGTCCTTGGCGGGGCTGCCATAGACCAGGGCGCCTTTTTCCCCAAATTCCACCAAGCCTTCTGTTTGCGACAGATCAAAATATTTAAGCCCCAGAGTGGGACGAGAAATTTTTTGTTTGTCTAAAACCTGACTGATAATATTTTTGAAATAATCAGCCAAAACCACTCGCTGGCCGGCCACCAAGCCGACAATCTCCCCCTTTAGATTAACCACCACGGCGCCATTGTTTTCTTTTTCGGTTAAGTCTTCATCCAAAAAAAGCTCTTTGCCGAAATCCTCCGACGACTGAACCGCTTCCGGAACAGATTTAAAGTTATAGCCAATACTTCTGACATGAACCAAAGAAATTTTACTTCTCTGCGAAGCCAGGACTAGTGTTTGGCCAGAAATAAGCTCTTGAGATCTGCCGATTTTAGCTACGGTCAAACCGCTGGCAGACATTTTGCCAAAAACCAATCCGGTGGCTTCGTCGATGATGAAACTTTCCAACTGGTACTTCTTTGACTGATAGCCAATAGCCAGGTATTTACCTTTGAGGTTGGCGATGGTTTCTTTGGTGGTGACCACCCAGCCATCGGCTGTCAGGACAAAGCCCTGACCCAAAATTTCCGTCGGCAAGTAGGCCTTAGCCAGCACCCCGCTACCTGATTTAATCGGATAAATATTAATCAGAGTCGGCAAAAAATCGTTCTCCACTTGCTTCAGCTGTAAGTCCTGCTCCACCACCACGTTGCGCGGCTGATCAATGACGATTCTCTGATTACTGTTAAGATCAGAAAAATTAAGACGGCCAAACAGCGGCCAGCCAACATTATTTAAGCCAAAAAGGGAATAGCCAATAATGCCCGATAAGAAGCCGACCACCAGCGAGATAACGACCGTCAAAAAAAGGCTATTTTTCATTATTTTTAACATCTTTGTGAAATTATATTATAAAAAATTAGAGCCAGGCCGCTGTTACCAAAACTATTATAAGTACCAGCCCGGCAAAGAGACTATATTGCAAAACAACCAAAGTTGTCAAATTTTTATTAAAACGCCTCAACGCAAAAGAAGTTAATAAATAGTAAGCCAACGACAGAATTAAAGCCAGCGCATAAATACTAAGCGGCAGAAAAGTCAGAACCAAAAACAATTCCCAAAGCAAAAGCGCCAGCACCAAAGACTGAAAAACGTTGGTTCTAGGATTGTAGCCCTCGGCAAAAAAGCGGCTGGAAAGTAAAATCAAGCAGCCCAATAAAAAAACCACTGAGAGGCCAAATAGATTAAAGTTAATAAAAGTATAAAAATTAATAAGAACGACGGAGCCAAAAAATAAAATTATTAAGTTAAGATAGGAAACGATATTTTTAAAATCCAACAAAAAAACTTTTTTAGTCTGATAAAAGAAATGGAAAACAGATTCTAAATAGATCAGATACAAAATCGGCCAACCAAAAGAGAAAATGGCAACCGGCAAGCTACCGCTTAAAAACAAAAAATAAATAAAACCAACGCTTACAAAAACCAAGGAATGTAAAAAAGCCAGCCAACTGCCTTTGGCTGTCGTCTTGATTTTTATCAGGATAAAATAAACCAGATCTAAGACTAGAGCTAGGGCCAAAAATAAGTACCACTTGTCAAAATAATAAATCAGTCCTCTGATAGCAAAAAAATAAACCAAGGGAATCAACCAAGAAAAAACCCTTAGCAACAGAAAAAGCATAAATAATAATTATAAAATTTAAAAATCGGTAATCAGTTTGGCTAATTTATCCAAACCACTACCGATTAACTCTGACTGAGCGGCAGGCATCTTTTCCAAATCGGAGAGAATGATAACGGCTGAAAGGTGTAAGTCTTTGGATTCCGGCGGCACCGCTAACGCTAAAAGCCGCGCCTTGGCCTTTTTGGTCTGGCCGGCAAAATCAACCAGCTTCAAACCGTCAGCCGAACGGACTTGAGAAAGATAATCATTAAGCACTCCTTTAAAACTGGCGCGGTAATTATCGCTAAGCTTAACCGCGTCGGCTGTGGTCTTTGATTGATTTCCATTTCCGGCCGCCAGACGATAGTTTGCCGAGCGCTGGGAGAAAACCAGCAACAAACCAGCACCAATAATTCCGGCGACCAAGACGCCGATTATAACCCTACTGGCCACTCTGGTTGGCGATTTTGGCTCATTAGAAACCATAAAATTTAGATTACAAACCCTTAAAAACCAAAACTATAATAGCGGACAAAATTAATAAAGCAAAAATAAAGACCAAAACTCCTAAAATAACCCCCAGAGAAATCAGAGCTTCTCGATACTGATGATTGTGGGCCAAATAAGCGGGATAGCCAAAAATTAGGATCCCAGAAACTGCCACTCCCAAAACCAAAAGAATTAAAAAAGCCATGAACCCGGCCAGGACTCCGCCTGCACCAACCGGAAACAAGGTTCCGGCCGCCAGCAGAAACAACGAAATCACAATGATAAACAAAGTCTCCAAAAAACCACAAACAACGCTTCTTCTAATAACCTCCCCTTCTTCATTCTTTTTGTGTTTGAACATTTTTTTAAGATTAAATTATTAACTATAATGAAAAAGATTCTTTTAAATCTATTTCCAGCCAGTCGTCCTGCGCTTCGTCCCATTTGTAAGCCTTGAGGGTGTGGCTGAATTCGTCGTTGGAATAGATATATTCCACAGTGGTATCAGAGCCAATGCGGCGCGAACCGATAGTTTTTTTATCTAAAATAACAGGCCGCGTAATATACTCGATCTTCATTTTGCCCAGTGGGCCGGTAAATAAAAGAGTTTCTTTGTTGCCCATTTCCGGTTCGGCCAACTTGGCTTCCAGAATTTCCGCGTCTTTAAATAAGTCTTGCACCTGGCCTTTGATTTGTTGCCACTTTTCCGGCGACATAAATTCAATGATTAACGACTAGGTTTTGGTTATTAATAATTATTATAACACAAAATAAAATAAAAATTCAATTTAAAGAAAACTCGCAACCGCAATAGTGCTGATGATAAAATCCTCTCTCTCGGCTAAAAGTCATGGCTTGTTTGAATCTGTCTTGTTTCTTCCAATCGCCAGCCAAAAATTTAATTGCCAATTCCCTCTCCAGCTCTTGGCCGATGGCATTTATAGCGCTGGCATCTTTATACGGCGAGATGGCCAGAGTGGAGGCAAAATAATCAAAATCGTTATCCTTGGCAAACTTGGCCGTGTTTTTTAATCGCTCCCGATAGCAAACCAGACAACGCTTGCCTCGCTCCGGTTCGTTTTCCAGCCCCGAGACTACTTTCAGCCAAGCCAGATGGTCGTAGGACGCGGTCATAAAAGGAGTGCTCCCTTGCCGAAAAAAATTTTTCACTTCCTCCAAGCGATGTTGATACTCTGCTTCGGGAAAAATATTGGGATTGTCAAAATAAATACTGACCGCAAAATCGCGAGACAGCTCCCGCGCCAAAAAGCCGCTGCAAGGCGCGCAGCAAGTATGAAGCAATAGTCGCGGTTTGTTCATTAAGCAACCTTTAAAACCTCGTCACCCTCCTTGACCAACTGATCAACCTTAAGCCCAAATGATTGACCCTTGGAAGCGTTGGCAACTTCCTGGTGATCAATCTGCATCGAGGTGACCGTCTGTTCGAATTCACCGGCGTGCGTTTTGACCTTAATGGTCTCGCCGACGCTTAGGTCACCGTCGGTCAGCTCGATGACACCGACGCCGATTTTGCCGAAATAGTGGGTAATGCGTCCGATTTTTTGTTCTGCCATAGATTTATTGGTTAATTTTATTTTTATTTTTTTAAACTCTGCCTATACTCATTTATCCTGGCGTTAACAAAGGAGTCTGCTTCGGCCAGAATGCCTTTCAAATTTTTGAAACGCAAATATTTATTGGCGGTTTTAAGGTTTAGCCAGGCATAACCGTTGTGTTCGCCAGAAATCTTTAATTCGGCCTGCAGCGGCAATTTAGCCAGAAATAAAATAAAATCTTTTTTGATTAATTGCGCTTTGCCACTACGCGCTTCCTTGAAGAAAAAATCAGTCTGCGCCCGCCAGCCATCAATCAACTTGATATCTTTAATGCCGGTTTCCTCTACTAGTTCCCTTTTAGCTCCCTGCTCTTCGCTTTCGCCGGCATCTAATTTGCCTTTGGGAAAATTCCAATAACTGCCTCGGTGGTAAAGTACCAGGTATTGCAAACCTTCCTTGGGATGTAGGCGAAAAACAATTACGCCGGCTGATTTTTCACGAATCATATTGTTATTCCCCTCCTTTCAAAGGAGGGGCTAGGGGAGGTTTTAAAATATTTAAAATAGTTTCGATAAACCAATTTATATTATTAATTATCTCCGAGATACTTGTGGCCTTTGATTTTAGGGGGTAAATACTCTTGTTCCTCCTGATAATCATAATCCGGGCTGTATTTATAATCCTTGCCGTAATTCAAATCTTTCATCAGCTTGGTCGGCGCATTACGCAAATGCAGCGGCACCGGCTCATCCATGGTTTCTTTGACGTCTTTTTGAACGGAGAGATAGGCGCGGTAGAGCTCGTTGCTCTTTTTGCACTTAGCCAGATAAACGACCACCTGTGCCAGAATCACATTGCATTCCGGCGTGCCGATATAATGGACGGCCTGGTAGCCGGCCACTGCCTGCTCCAAGGCGCGAGAATTGGCCAGACCGACATCTTCCGAAGCAAATCTTACCAAACGGCGAGCTACATACAGTGGGTCTTCGCCGGCCTCGAGCATACGCGCCAGCCAATAGAGGGCGGCGTCGGCATCGGAACCGCGCAGAGATTTATGCAGAGCGGAAATCAGGTTGTAGTGCTGTTCGCCGTCTTTGTCATACAAACAGTGCGACTTCTGCAAAGAATCCCTGATAATTTTTTGATCTATTCTTATTATACCATCTTTGTCGGTTTTTGTGGCCTTGACCGCGAACTCCAAAGTGTTCAAGGCGATGCGCGCGTCGCCACTGGCAATTCTGGACAAGTATTTCAGCGCGGCTTCCTCGATATTAATTTTCAAATTGCCAAAACCTTTTCGCTGATCAATAATCGCCCGCTTCAAAATATTGGCCAGATTTTCTTCTGATAGCTGCTCGAGCACAAAAACCCTGGCGCGAGACAGCAAGGCGGAATTGACTTCAAAACTGGGGTTCTCGGTGGTGGCACCGATAAGCGTGATGACTCCGGTCTCGACGTGCGGCAAAAGCGCGTCTTGCTGTGATTTATTCCAGCGATGAATTTCGTCGATAAAAAGCAGGGTGCGCTGGCCGTTAAACTTACGCCGATCCTGGGCTTTAGTAATAATTTCTTTTAAATCCTTAACGCCACAAGTGACGGCTGAGAAAGAAATAAAATCAGAATTGGTCAGATTAGCAATAATTCTAGCCAAAGTGGTTTTGCCCGATCCAGGCGGACCCCAAAAAATCATCGAGGGAATCTGGTCTTTTTCTATCAACTGCCGCAACAGCTTGGTTTCACCAATGATTTCGTTTTGGCCCACAAAATCGGCCAAGGTATCAGGCCTCATTCTATCGGCCAAAGGCGCTTCCAGGCCTAATTTTTGCCTTAAATTTTGATCAAATAAATCCATGAGAACATTTTACTCTGGTTCTGTTTTTCTGCCAACTATTGACAAAAATATTGAAGTATGATATAATAGTAAATGTGAGTGTTTTAGAGAAATAGAGGAAAACAGCCAAAAACCGTGAGACATAGGAGGACTGCAAGATGAAAGTTCTTTTCAAAACCGGCTGGCTGGTAGGCCGCCGCAAGTGGGCAAGCCGCCGGCGGCGCAGCAAAGCGTGGAAGCAGTTGAAGCGGGAGACCAACTGCCTCGAAGGTATACTCCGCAGAATGGAGATGTACCACTCGTTGGAGAACTGGACTTCCCGAGAAGGGAAGGATATCAACAATAGAATGGTACTCCGTGAGGCGGCGGCCCAACTCCCCAAGGTGGCGTCCGCGGAACAGCAATGCCGCCGCGTCGGCGTCAAGGAGGACGAGCTCGTCGCCATAGGAGAGCGACGAGCGCAGCATTGGAAGATGGTGAGCGTAGTAGAACTGAGCCGCGCCGTAAACACGGCCGGGCTCTAACCGCGAAAGGAGAAGACCATGAGCAACAAGCTGT
This sequence comes from Patescibacteria group bacterium, assembly GCA_041649575.1. Lineage (GTDB taxonomy): Bacteria > Patescibacteriota > Patescibacteriia > 2-01-FULL-39-33 > 2-01-FULL-39-33 > JBAZMW01. Next base: position 30,786 of record JBAZMW010000003.1, read on the forward strand.
TTGGGACCAGAGCCGCACTGTTCGCCTTGCCCATGATGGCGCTGGGCTGGACGTTGGTATTCGCGATCAAAAGGGGGTACACCGAAGAACTGGAGGCGTTGTTGTATGCTTCCTTCCTCTTCGCAGGGCTGACCTACTTCTGTTTGGCCGCCACCTGCGCCACCGCGTGCTACGACTGCTGCCGGCAGTTGTTGGGACGGCTGGAGAAAGCCTGGGCTGCCCGTACGGCCAAGGTGTCGGTGATCTGGTACGCCAACATAGCGGCCGGGGCAGCAATACTGCTGGTGGCCATCTACCTGGTGGCCTACCAGGTCGACTGGCTCGAGTTCTTCGAGCTAAGGACGATGAGAGACAACGTACTACTCATCCTCCTGGCGACGCTGCTCGGCAGCGTCGGAGTGGCCGTCGGCGCCGGCACCAGCAATATGCTATCTATTCGCCTGTCACAGACGGACGAGTAGCTCGCAGTCAACCGCCCCCAGAGTGAAAACTCTGCGGGGCGGTGAATTATTTTTAACTCTTGACAACCCAGAAGCAATGCTCTAATATAAGATGTCAAGAGCGGTTGACCACAACGGAGGAGTAGTCATGGCAACTATCATCCTTGTACTTTCAGCAATCGGGGCATTATGTAGCTGGCTGATGGAATTCTCCCTGCCGCCAGACTCGCGCTTTGCTGGCAACTGGTGGGCGGAGAACAGCATCACCATCGTGTTCTGGAGTAATATGGTTCTAAGCGCCATAGTGATCGTCTTGGAGTACGCCGCCCAGAAGATCCAACAGCGAAAGAAGACGCGGGGAGGAGTCTGGCTGAAGCGCAGAAATAGGGAGTGGGATGAGAAGGAGGCCCACTGACAACAGTCTTGGCAGAGCAAAAACGTCCGACACCGGTGACTTTAGGTGTCGGACGTATTCTTTTTGAAAGATAATTTAATTGCCCCCAAATCTTCTGTTTCTCTTGTTGAATTCCTCGATGGCCGTATCTAAATCTGTTTGGGAAAACTCCGGCCAATGGCACTTCACAAAAAGCAACTCGCTGTAAACCGACTCCCAAGTCAGGAAGCCGGACAAACGCTGTTCACCGGAGGTGCGAATAATCAAATCCGGATCGGTTTGGCCAGCGAGCCAAATATTTTGAGAAATCAAATTTTCATCTATCTCTTGAGCCGGCCGACCGGACTGAACTATTTTTTTTACCGCTTCCACAATTTCCAAACGGCCGCCATAATTAAGGCAAATATTCAATAATCCCCGTTCATTGTTTTTGGTTGCTTCTTCGGCTTCAATAATGGCTGTTTTTAATTTTTCTGACAGGCGTTCTCGGCTGCCAATAATCTTTAGCTTAATGCCGCGACGGTTAAACTCGGCAACTTCTTTGGTTAAAGCTCTATGAAGCAGATCCATCAGGTAGCCAACTTCTTCCTCGCTCCGATTCCAATTTTCGGTGGAAAAAGCATAAATAGTCAGAGTCTTAATGCCGCGGTCAATACACCACTCCCCCACTTCTTTCAGTTTATTATAGCCCCGACGATGACCCTCAAGAGTCGGCAGGCCGTGCTCTTTGGCCCAGCGGCGATTGCCGTCCATGATAATAGCTAAATGATTGAGTCCTGACATAAAATATAATTTTTTAATTTTTATCGGGCTGCGCGGAATTGAACCGCGATTACACGCACCCGAAGCGTGCGTAATACCGTTATACCACAGCCCGTCTTGCCGATTAAAAATTATGAATTAAGAATTGATTTCATTATCAACAGACTCGTTCTTATCTGGATAACAACACATCACATTATCCAGATATTGAAGGCCACAGAAATAATCACAAATAGAAACATTTTTAACAGCACATTTGTGAATATCAGTATCTTCGGCCTCATTCCAAGGACACTTCATCTGTTTCCAGGAGGTTTCTTTTTCTGAGACTAAATCAATATCCAGATTAGCGCCGTCTAAAATTTTAATCTCCATAATTTTATTTGTTCATAATCTGATAAGCGGCGATGCCGAAAGCGACCGAGACATTTAAGCTCTCCTTAATCCCCTGCATTGGTATGTGCACCACGGCGTCGGCCCGCTTGAGCAATGCCTCTGAAACGCCGCTAACCTCATTGCCGATAATCAAAACTAAGGGAAACTTTGGCTTAAATATGCTAACATCAATACTGTTTGATGTCAATTCTAGGGCAACAATTTTAAAGCCCTGTTTCTTTAGTCTATCAACTAAACGCCAACTTGACCAGACCTGCTCCCAGAGCACCGACTTTTCCGCTCCCAAAGAAACTTTTAGAACTCCCTTTGGCAAGCTGGTCGCCTTGACGCCTCTGGTGGCGGCAGTGATGCCGCCTAAATAAATTTTCTTGACACCCAGGGCGTCGCTGGTGCGAAAAATCGACCCCACATTATACAGGCTGCGCAAATTATCGCAGACGACATAAAGGTCTTTGGCCATAAAAATTATTTAAGCTGACAACGCCACTGTCCCATATTATCGACGATTTTATCAAGACTGACTTCCTGCATTTTGCCACGCATGGTATTGTCGACATCGTTATAATTATCCGGCACAAAATAACGAATCGGACCAACCAAAAATTTAGGTAAAAGACCCATGAAATACAAATCCAAATTAGAAAATTTAGTCAGCCCGCTACCGCCGCTTAAATAGACTTTGCTGGTGAAGGTGCCATTACTATTATCACGCCAGCCGCTACCGCCCAAAGGAGAAACAGCATCAAGATAACGGCTCCAATGATCATAATTGGGGCTAGTAAGCAAAATTTTATTTTCTTGACCCGAGTCATCTAAAAATTTAGCTTTGCCGCTAAAATGATGCAACAACTCATGCGAAATATAACCAACGGCTCGATCTAGATCGTCATTACTGTCGACGCTATATTTTTCGACATTACCCATATTGGCAATACCCTTGAGCTTGCCTTGGCTGCCAAAATTATAAGCCGAGTGCATCCGTGGCTGGCCCGTACCCAAAAAATCGTTAGTAAGCATCAGGTATTTGGCAGTCACTGGCTCATTGAGGACAAAATTGTTATACAAAATTATAAAATCAAGATCGTCCTGGTTTTTGTCATAAAAAGTATTAATGACTTCGTTGTCCGGTTTTTTCTGACCATCAAAATCGGTGAATAGCAGCCAAGGATCGTCGCTAAGAATGGTCAGGGGGTAAGAGACATCCACCTCGGCCAAATCCGAAGAGGCCAGTTTGAAATTTTTGGCTAGTCGATCTTTGATTAGATTAATTTTATCTACCTGCTCCGGAGAATAATTTTCTTTGGCTACCAAAATAAAGGCTACTTTGAATTTTTTGTTTTCACAATCAGCCGTATTTTTAACAGGCGCGGCCACGGGATTAAAAACAGTCTTGGTAAAACCATTGATTTCCCGCCGGCGCTGATCGAAAGAAGCATCGCCGCTGACAATATCAGAAGTTTTGAATTTATTGGCAAAAATGCTTTGCAAATCCTTAAAGGGCCTAAATAAACCCTTTTCTATGTAATAATACCCCTGGGAGCTGGTTGATTTATAAACCAGGCCGGCCGGCAATTGATCGGGGCTGCTTATTGGCTCGCCCAGAGAATAATCCGGAAAGAAAGCATCGGGCAATCTGACCAAACGCTTTTCCCAACGCGAACCATAAATTTCTTTTATTATTCCCTCATCCTTGAAAAGCCGCAGAACACCGCCGGGCTCGACAGCATAAAAATTATTATCAGTCTGAAAAGTGACAATTCTTATACCCGGCCGGACGGTGACATTTTTGTTCAAAGGGTATTGCGCCAACTGTTTTGCAGTCAAAGTGTTAACCTCGGAAAAATCATCGTACCAGGACTTGTAGGTGCTCTCGGTGGGAAAAGTGTGACGGAAATTGTTGCCATCCAGATAATAAACGGCCGGACCATCAGCCGATTTGACCAAACTGCCAAAAGCAAAAACCGGCGAAGCCAAAATCGCTCCACCAAAAATAACCAAAGCCGTGAGTAGCAATCGATATTTTTTTATCATTAACTAATTAATAATTTAAAATTGTTTTTACTCTTTTCGCTTCTTTGAATTTATGAAAAATTATCTTGTCTATATTGTAAGTGCCATATTTAGGCGCCTCGACAAAACCCTGGATAGCCGCCTCGGCCAACCAGCCGGATTTTAGCCAATCACCGAGCCATTCATTGGCATAAAGCGGGTTTTCCTGATCGATGCCCGTGCCCAAGAGCCGCAGCCATTTCTGATTGAAAATTTCTTGCGAGCCAATAGGCGGCGCCATAATTATTGGCAAACCCAAAGCGCAATAAAAAGATAGTTCACTGGGCTTGGTCCATAGGACGTCGGTGTTTCTTAGCAATAAATTAAACTTTCTGAAATATTTATCTTTGGTCGGCTCAAATAAAATCTTTACGCCCCAGCCAAGCGCCTTGGCCAGGCGCAGCCTTTTGATTTCTTTTTTAAAATAGTTGTTAACCTCATTATTGACGCCAGCCACCAGATTAATTCTCATTTTTTTGGCGATGACTTCTTTCTTCAAGCTAGCAACGATTTGCATTCCCAGCTCCCTTTGAGCGCCAGCGCCGCCGACGGCAAAAGTAATAGTCAGGGGGCGAATTAATTTGGTTCTGAGATTATTTCTGCCTAGTTGCTGAATTAAAGTTTTTTTATATTGGGAAATATAAACTTGATGCGGATCGAGCTGAATCAGCCGCCGGCCCAAATCGGCTTTCAAAATTTTCAGATTATCTCCCACGTTTTCTTGAGGCAAGGGAAAGCCGGTAAAAAATATCCGGCCGGGGTTGACGCCATAAAGCTTTAGTCTTTCCTCTACCCGCTTATTGGTGGCAAAATAAATGATCCGGCTGTTATGGGGATCGGGCGGCACCCAGGCGCGGCTGATATCGGTATCGCATAAAACGCAATAAATCTCACCAGGATAATTGAAATACTCGGCCATCATGGCGGTGGCAAAAAAAGTAGTGACAAAAGGCAGGGGTTTTCTGGACAATTTGTCAATCAAGTGTTTGCCCCAATTATCTTTTTTGAAAAACTTGTAGATTTCCCTGAGTTGGATGTTGCTCTTGGACAGATCGCGGCGGGGATAGAATTGGGGGATGGACTGGATTTTATCGTAGAGCTCAAAGGCCTTATTGCCAATGAGCGGCACCATCTTGAAACGAGAAATAAACTCATAAAAAGCCCGGCTATTTTGCCAGATACTGCGGTCTTTCTCGGGAATGCCGGGGTAATTGTTGGCGGTGATAATTTTGCCTTGAGCGATCGATTTCAGAGGGTAGGCAGCCCGCTGATGGCCATAACCCATATCGACAGTCACCACCCAGGCTTTATGCGGCAAACTTTCGGACATAATAAAAAATTAAAATCAGCAATTATAAATTATTATTATTATACCAAAAACCCCGTTGAAATCCAACGGGGCTCTTGGCGCTTTAAAGCAGTAGCTATTACTAGAGAACCGCTTCTTTGGCGGCTTTGGCGACTCGGAATTTAACCACGGTTTTAGCCGGGATCCTGATGCTTTCGCCGGTAGCTGGGTTGCGGCCTTCGCGGGCTTTGCGCTGGACTTTGACCAGCTTGCCTAGTCCCGGAACCACAAACTCGCCATTTTTCTTGACTTCGGAATAAGCCATATCGGTCAGCTTATCCAACAAAGCCACTACGTCTTTCTTGGCCAGGCCAGTGGCATCGGCCAGAGAACTCATTAACTGTGACTTGGTCATTTTAGCCATAAACTTTCAAGTTAATTATTAATTATGATTAATTGTTAATTAAACGATTCTACTTGCTGCACTTATCCACAGGTTTTATTATATTTCAATTCTATAGAAAAAACAAGGGAAAAGCAAAGATTTTTTAAAAAATAAAGCCCGACTCGAAACAAATCGAGTCGGGTGGAAACCCTCGCCGTCATCAGCGAGAATTAAATGTCCGGTGATAGGTGGCGATCATAACCAAGCCGGCCAAAAGCGCGCTGACGCCCAAAAGCTCCAAGCAGAAAGCTAGCGACCAGTATTTGACCGCCAGACCGAACAGGCCCAGCGACACAACGCCGGCCACGCTGTTGGCGGTGGATTTGATGGAGGCGACCGTGGCTCGGTTCTCGCTGTCGAGGTGCCGGTGCAGGAAAAAGCCTAGGAAAGGCGTCATATATCCCCTGACCAAATTCTGCATCAAGATCAGAAGAACCGCCCACTTGGTCACCCACGCGCCCATCAGCCAAATAGGCAAAGCGATCAGTAGCACCATTAGAACGATGCCGCCGAACTCGCCACAGCGCCGAGTGATTCGCTCGGCCTCATGACTGCTAATGGCGGCCACCACATTGAGCAGACAGAACATCCAGCCGAAATACTTGAGCGGCAATTCTACCAGCTCGAAGTAGGGGTTGTAGGTGAAAAACCAGATCTTGGAAACGGCGCCAATAAGCACCGAGAAGCCAATAACCCACTTCACCTGCCGGTGGTTGTAAACGAAAAGAGCGCTCAGCTTGAGCAAACGGAAATACTCTTGCCAGCTTTTCTCTCGCTTGATAATTACTGGCGGGTCGATCATACGATAAGCGGCCACGCAAGCGATAATCATAAACGGCACGCCCAGCCAGACCGGCAAACGCAAGTTGACCTCCGCCAAATAGCCCACTGTGGCAGAACAAGCCGCGACCAAAGCCAGCCGGTAGGCGCTGGAGCGACCCTCGATTTTCTGGAACTCACTTTCCCGTCCCAAGAATTTCAAGGTGTCGGCCAGCATTGAGGTGTCGGCGCCAGAGATTAGCGACGCGCCTATAACCCACAGAAAATTGGCCAGCCAAATCGTCAAGGGACTAGTGGCGCTGGCAAAGACGGCCAGCTTGACGGACCAGACGCAAATGCCAATCAAGATGGTAAGGCGCCGGCCGAGCAAATCGGCCAAAGCGCCACAGGGACAATCCAGCAGAACAATGCCAACCACGCAGACCGCCTCCATTAAGTAGATATCCGAGAGCGTCATGCCCGACACCCGATTGATGAAGGTGATGAGTATCGGGCCCCAAAACAGCGGCTCCTTGAACACCTGAAACCAGAAGTACAACTTGATGTTTCTTTCGGCTTGCTCTCGAGTCATGGCAGACCTCCTCTTCTATCGCCAGGCGATGTGTTAAAGTGCGATTTTTTCCAAACAGACAAACAAAAACCTCGGCTGTCTGGCCGAGGAGGTCTTATTATTTAGATTAGTTTTAACTTATTTAAGAAATAAATAATTTAAACACCGCCTGGGCCAAACCACGAGAAAAAATGTCAGCAGGGACATAATCCAAGCCGGAGTTCTTCATAATAGTCTGGTGTTTAAATTCTAGTTTCATAATATTAATTTTACTTGCTGTTTGTATTATAGTATACAAATAATTTTTTGTCAAATTTAAAAGTATTATTAAATTTTATTTTATGTTTTGAGTAATTGCTTCGGTGGTGGTGGCGACTTTTTTGATGATATTGCTAAGTGTCTGTTCGATCTTCTGCTTTTGGCCCATTAGTTGATTCAGTTTCTGCATTCTCTCCTCGCTCATTTCGCCAAGCTGATCCAATTCATTTTGCCAAGAATTAAGGGCCGCTTGAGACGACTGTAACGCTTCTTTGGCCTTATTGGAAGTCAAAAACAACCACCAAGGCTTTTGGGCCGACACCTGTTTTTTTTCCAAGTCAGCATTGATTCGCATTTTGTATTTAATAAGAATAAAACCAAACAGCTTGGCCTCTTGCTGGTATTTGACTTCGACTCTATTATTATCGACTTTAATGCTTTTGACGTTGGGGTCAGTCTTGGCGATGCCGTACAAAGCCGACTCCAACTCGACTGGCGCCACCACCTTTACTTCTGTGCCCCGCATACCATTAAGTAAGCTGACCACCTTGCCTTCTTTGGCAATGGTAAACTTACCGTCGCTCAAATCGGTCAAAATCACTTTATCTAATTTGGAAACTTCGATGCCCAATTGATAATCAGTGCCTGGCACTAGCGACATTTTTTTGCCAGTCAAATCATAATAGTCGTCGATGGTCGTATAAACGGTTTCGCTGTCCTGCCAGAGATTAACCGTGGTATGCATCCAGTCCGGAAAAAGCGTGCCGATTTTTTCGCCACCTTTATAGACAGTAGTCACATAGGTGATTTTACCGCCATCATAGTGGTCAAAACCGGTAAAAGAAAATTCCAAGGCCGCTGACTTGCCTAGATAAAATTTTTCGCCGCCATTGGGAGTCACAATCTTGGCTGCCGGCGTGCCAGTATAGGCCGGTCCGTCAACATAAGCAAAAGCGCCGTCGCTCTGATCGCTAATTAATGACTTGCCATCCTTAAAAATTGTCACTTTAATCCGATAACCGGAACCTGAGTCAGCCAGCTTGTTGGTCTTGGCCACCTCATCCCAATAAATGCCAGAGGTCCAGCCAAAATTTGATTCACCTTGACTGGGGTTTTGTGAAAAGTCGGTGTTGTATAAATTGCCCAGCAGTTTGCCGTTGCGCCAAAGCTCGATGCGTGAAGTATAAGCGCCACCCAGAGTATCGGGATCGAGCCCGGCATAAGTGTAATAACCGGAAAGCACTTTGGCGTCTTTGATAAAAGTTTCTCCGCCATTGGGACTCATGACTTTCAGACTTAGTGGCGGCAAAGTATCTTGGCCAGCCGCAAAAGAAAACTCACTTGACTCGGCCGAAGCAATCACGCTACCACCTCTTAATAGCTTAACCTTGAGGGTAAAACCGCTGCCGGCAACGATCTCAACCTCTTTCTTTTGCGCCAAATCGGTATACCAGCCGACCTTGTAACCCAAGGAGTCATAACCACGATCAACCGAGGCGTCATAAGGATATATACCAGCGACCGGGCCGAGCTCTTTGCCGTTTTGTAAGAGAAAAACTTGAAACTGCAGTTTGCCGTCTTTGGCCGAAGAATAACCAAAATATTTAAAATAAATGGTCCTGGTTTGACCATTAAGCTCATAGGTTTCGCCGCCCTTGGGATCGGTAATTAAAATGGTTTTAATGGCTGCTGGGTCCAGTTTAGCGGCATCATCTATTTTGGTGTCGATTGATTGGGGGGCGGCCAGCTGACTCGGAGCGCTATCTTCGGAATTGATATTAGTATTGGTTAAATTCCTGGTGTTTAAATTTGAAATATTATTATTTGTCTCACTATTAGCGTTGTTGTCCTGCGTTGCATCATCAGTGACATCATCAACCCCAATATTAACGTTAAGGTTGGTTGGCACTTGCAATGAATTACTGCTGGGCTGAGTCACGTTTAAATTCGAATTCAGATTTGAATTCAAATTAAGGTTGGTTAAGGTGCTGGGGCTTTGCACTCTGTTGAAAGAGCTGACTTGAGCCAAACAAAGCCCAGGCAGCAATAAGAGGCCCAGTAGAACGAAAATTTTTCTCATATGTTTTTGTTTAATTATCACCTTAATTTTCTACCTTTTGACCAAAAAAGTCAAAATCAACCAAGGGGTCTACTTTTTACCCTGTCCGTCCACCCGGGCGCGCACCCGTTTCCAAAAATTAGCACCCACATCTTCCTCTTCATCTTCATCAACATAAATCACTTCCTCCTCGTCTATATCCTCTTTGACGCGCCAATCTTCGTAAACGTTTTTGGGCAACTCCCGGACAAATTGTGAGGGCTGATTAATCACTCCCGCCTCCGAGCCAAACATGGGATAGGTCAGATACAGCTGATCCTGGGCGCGGGTGGCGGCCACATAAAAAAGCCGTCTTTCTTCCTCAATATCTTCGCAGCTGGCAGAAATCCTCTGATTGGGAAATTGACCATCAACTAGGCCAACGATAAAAACCGCTTTCCACTCCAAACCCTTGGCCTGATGAATAGTGCTTAGCGTCACTACTTCCTCGGGTTGCTCGCGAGTGCCAATGTTTCTATCGCCCTTAAAACCCTCGGAGAGCGCCACATCGGCCAAAAGTTTTTCCAAAGAATCATAACTGGCGGCAAATAAAATCAGCTGTTCCAAATCGGCCAAACGCTCCTCGGCGTTTTCAAAAGAATTTTCTAAATAATCTTTATAACCAGAGTCAATGACTGCTTCGATAAGTTGGGAAACGTTTTGCTGGCCGATTTTAATTAACTTATCCAAAACCGACTGCGCTTTTTGCCAGCCAGCATAGGGACGGCCTGACAGCTCTTCGGGCCAAGGATAATTTTTTACATCATCCAGCGAGCCGAGTGTTGAAACTTTCTGCCAAATTTTTTGGCTGTTAGCCGCACCAATACCAGTTTGCAATTGCAAGAGCCGCTGCCAAGACAACTCGTCTTTAAAGTTGGCCAAAATTTTCAAATGGGCCGTGATATCTTTGATATGCGCCTGCTCGAAAAACCGCAGTCCCCCGCGCATAATGTAGGGAATGCCGCGCTTATTAAGCTCCATTTCCAGTTCCAAGGATTGATAATGAGCTCTAAAGAGCACAGCGATATTTTCCAGCCCCATCCCCTCTTCGCGTTCTAAATCCAAAATACGCTGGCAGACAAATTCGGCCTGCAGATAATTGTCTTCCAGCGGCACGAGAGCCGGCTTGGAGCCGGAAGATTTATGAGTGCGCAAATTTTTCTTAAACTGTTTGTGATTATTTTTGATTGACTCGTTGGACAGGGCTAGAATCTCCGGAGTGGAGCGATAATTGGTCTCCAGCTTGAAAGTTTGGCAAGCCGGAAAAACCTTGGGAAAACTCAAAATGTTATTGACATCGGCGCCGCGAAAAGAATAAATGCTCTGACTGTCGTCGCCGACCACCAAGATATTTCCCTTTTGGCCGGCCAAACTCGTCACAATTTCTCCTTGAATGGAATTGGTGTCTTGGTACTCATCGACTAAAACATATTGGAATTGCGCAGTCAGCTTTTCCCGGACGGCTTGGCTTTCAATCAAAAGCTGTTTCCATTTGAGCAACAGATCGTCGAAATCCAAAGCGTTGGCAGCTCGTTTTTTTTGATCATACATTTTGGCAATGGCCTCGATGCTGGAGAAATAACTGTCCGACAAATGAGAAAAGCGCTGCCGTAAAACTTCCCCCAACGGCTGATCAAGATTGGCGGCCAGGCTAATAGTTTTATGAATTAGGTCGGCTTTGGGAAAATATTTATCTTGCGGAATTTGCACGCCGCTAAAACAGGCTTTGACCAAAACCCTGGAATCCTCACTGTCTAAGATGTTGAAATTAGGATTGATGCCGATGGCCGGGCCATAAATCCTCAAAATCCGATTGCCCAGATGATGAAAAGTGCCGCCCCACAAACCATGCGCCTCACTGTGCAAAAGCGATTCGATGCGGCCAAGCATTTCCCGAGCGGCCTTGTTGGTAAAGGTGACGAGCAAAATCCGGTTTGGCTTAACACCTTTCTCGAGTAAGTAGGCCACGCGATACACTAGGGTGCGCGTCTTGCCACTGCCGGCTCCAGCCAAAACCAAACACGGCCCGTCGCCACCAACCACCACTTTCAATTGTTCCTGATTGAGCTCGCTTTGATAATCAATTTGGAATTTTTCCGCCGAGCTGAAAGTTTTAAGAGTATATTCTTTCATAACTTAATAATCATAACTAAAAAATAAAATAAAAACAAAAGTCCCCGCCGCATTGCTTTGGCGAAGACGAGATGGAAGACAAGGAACCGGCGTCAGACTAGCTGACGATTGCCTCTTCATCGTCCTGACGGAACCACTGCCAGGTCAGATAGAGGGCATAGAGCGGCAGCCAAAACGGCAGCTTGGCTACCAGGACGAGCCAGGCCGACAGTAGTATTGTATGCAGCAATATAGTGCCACACCAGGTCTGATTAATCCAATTACTACGTCGTAGAATGGCTTCGACGCGGTTGGGCCACGACTTCTCGTAGCACAAGGCGCGGAAGAAACCGACCGCCAGGCTGCGGATGTAGATCACGGGCACGAACAGCGCGACGAACACGGCCCAGACCACCAGGATAAACGCAAAGATCAAGTAAACCTCCGGTGTGCTTAGCATTCTCATGTGCGATCCCTCCTAGTCTCTTCAGTCGGCGTAACGGTCATCGTAATCCCAGAAGAAGAAGCTCAACTCCGAACAGACGGTGGCGAAGGTCGCCCATACAGGCAGAGAGAACCACAATGCCGCGGCGAATAGGGTGGCCAAGGAATCGGCTACCAGACCGCCCAGGCGCGTACCCTCAACACACTGTCGCCGGTAGAGCCACCGCCGGAACCTCATTGGCAGTTGATCCGGGCCGAAGAGAACGTCGGCCACCCACACACAAAACACGGGGACAAAGAAAATCGCCAGAAATGCCACGCCGACGACCACGACCGACACAAAATTCCAAACAGCACAGATAGCCTTCTTCATGGCCTGCCCTCCCGCTAGTTGAATGAACACGAATCCATCTTAGCAAAATAGTGGAAAAAATTCAACTGCCGCTAATTGACAAAAGGATAAAATTTTTATAAGATGATTTAAGGCCAAAAACGGCTTTGACTATGTACATTCAACTGGGATATGGAGGCGAGAAGCCATGAAGACCACTTTGGCAACTAGCGAAATCCGCCATGCGAGACACGAACTAGAGGAAAAACTGCGCCAGGGCGGGCAAGTCACCATGGCGAGAGGCAGGCGACAATGGGTGGGACAACTCGCTCTGGATCAGCCGACATGCGCGCTAGTCGTGCGGGCGGGCGGGCCGACTTTCAGTAGCAAGGGGGTGGAGGGCGGCTCCTTCCGGTGCAACCAGACGGGGCACATCGTCAAAGGAACGCAGACCAATACTTTCCGGGCGCGGATCTGTGGCGGGGCCATTTGCAAGCCACCGCCGAACACTGAAACATCAACAAACACTTCGGCGCACTCCTCGACGACCTCGAACCGCTCCTCGTCCTCGAGCAGCATACCAACCGTCGAGTGGACAGAGGGCAACGCGGTGTACTGCCCAAGCTGTGGTCGGTCGAAATATGTCTCTGGTGGGGGCACGGTTCAGTGCTTGGGTGCCGGCTGCTATAAGAAATTCAATGTGGTCGATCGCCGACCGCCGCCAACCGTGGAGGCCGACCGGAGCGGGAATGCGGAGTGCCCGAAGTGCTACAAGGCCAACAACATCGGCGGTTCCAGAGAGCGGATCATCACCTGTTGGTATTGCGGGAAGGAGTTTATTGCCATTCCTCCCAAGATCCAGCCGAGCGAACAACTACAGACCGTGCACCGCAACCTTTCTTATAACGACGCGCTTTGCCCTCACTGCAACAGAATAACGGTGGCCGTGGAGGATGGGCTGGTGGATTGCACGCACTGCGGCAAGAGCTTCAACGCCGACTCGAACGCCTGAAACACAAGGAGAAACACGCACAATCAACAGGAGACCAGCAGTACCGGTCTCCCGTTTTCTTTTTAAAAAATATTTAAGAGAGAATGGTTAGGGATTAGATGGCAGAACTATTATGGGAATTCTAATTTCTGCGGCGTTTTCCGGCAGTCCCGAAGGATTATCTTTTTCCAAAACTAAAAATCCGTCAATCCTTTGGCTAACCGTGCCGGTGAGCTCGGCACGAAAAGGCACAAAGCCCTCGGTCATCCAGTCGGACAAAGCTTGAGCCGAGGCCTGACTGATAATCTTACCCTGGGCATCAACAATCTTAACCGGGAGAGAAGCCTCAAAGAACCAATTGCCCCTGGCTTCGCCGGAGATAATAAAAGGCAAAGAAACTTCTTGGTTCCCATTTGGTCCATAAACCACAATTTCATTACCCTTTTGACACTCGCCGCGATAATAAGCCCATTCTTCGCATTTGGAGCCGTCAGTAAAGACGCAAATGCCAACTTGACCCATGGTTTCCGTGTCTTTTATTTCCAGCTGGCCGCCCTGCTCTTGGCAACGAACCGAAGCGGGATTGGCCAAACCGGCGTTATTGTTTATAGAACCACTGTCGTTGGTCAAGCAAGGCTTGGTCGGCATGGGCGCGCTGGGACTGCCATGTCTGACCCATTGCCCATCGTCGCAAATCCAGGTATCTTCCTCGCCTCTTAATAACATCAAAGAAAAAATCGCTCCGGCCACCACGACCACTATGACAAAAATGATAAAAACAATTTTTTTTAAATTATTCAACATTTATTTCTATGTTATTTTCGTTATTGCCGGCGCTGGTTTCGGCTGCCGCTTCCTTAGCCGTACCTAATTTTTCTAAGGCCTTTAGAGCTTCGGCCGGCCGGCCCAAAAAGTAGCGCTTGCCGTCTTTGGGGCCAACATACCAGGCCTGCCCCTGGCCCTCGATTTGCAACAGGATCAGGCCCTTACGAGCATTAGAAAACTTTTGATCCAGCGGCAGCTTGCCGTTTCCCAGCGGATTATAGCCGCCTAAAATTTCGTCTTTGTCGGGAAAACCGTCATCATCTGAATCGGCCTTGGCTTTATCGGTGCCCAAAGCTTCTTCCAAGGCATCGGACAGGCCGTCTTGGTCGCTGTCCAGGCCGCTGAAATTATAATCAGCCAAAGCTATTTTTGACAAATCATTATTGGAAACAGGCAAAGACAAATCGGTAAGCATTTTAAAAACATTGGCATTGTCAGCGCCCAGCTGAACCCTGAATTCTTCGTATTGGCTCAGCTGGCCGGTCTTTTCCTCCAGGGTTTTTTTGAATTCCTCGGTCTTTTGATCCAACAGTTTTTGACTTTCGGAAGCCGTCTGTTGCAGCTGCGTCAGTTGAGTCTGCTTTTGCGTCAACTGGCCTTCTTTGTCGGCCAGATCTTTGGCTTTCTTGCTGTTTTCCTGTTCAACCGCAGTAATTTTTTCCAGCAGCTTGGTGTTGTCCAGATAAATTTTCACCGCGTATGCCGCCATGCCGGCGAAAACGACGATGATAATGGCATAAAAAACCCAGCGCTGATAGCGCCTGATTTTGATTTCCTGGCCAACCTGCTCGTGCGGCACAATGGCAATGCCGCAATTGGGGCAAGATTCGGAAAAATTGGGAATTTGCCGATGACAATTAGGACAAATCATATTTTTAGTTTATTTGTTTCTATGTTGATAATTATAGCAAATTTAATTAAACAAGAACAATCAACTGTGATATAATTAAAAATGATAGAAAAAATATTAACTTAAAAAAATATGACCGACAAAAAACCGCTGTTGCGGCAGGTGATGAAAAGGGGCGACTGGGTTCGCCTGGTTATTTTGCTTATTTTTTGGATAGCTTGCTATTCTTGGGTGTGGTGGGAGTATCAGAAGCCGATTGATATTAACATAATGATCAACGAGGCCGCCAGCGAACAAGTGGAAATCGTCCAAACCAAAGACGGCCAGCTGGTAAAAAATCTGGCGGCCGGGTACGAGGTGACTGTGCCAAAAGGCTGGTTTGTAAAAAATGTTAGCTCTGTTATAGAAATTTACAATCGCTTTAATAACGAGGCCAGCGACTCGGAGGCTTATTATGGTTGTCAAAATGACATTAATAGTGTCAATCTTAATGGACACAGTTTAAATGACTGGTTAAAGTCAATAGATCAAGATCGAACCGGAACGGAAGAATCCGAGCCATCAAAAACGAAAATAGTTAGGGAGGAGGATATAAAGATAGACGGTAAAAAAGGTATAAAAAGAATATATAACCCGCCAATGGGTCCAGAGTATACCCAGACTTACATTATAAATAATGAGGATGTATTAGTAATTACGCAGCTGATTGGTGTGGTAAATCAAAATGAAAAAGAAATTTGCGAAAGGGATCTTAATAAAATTATAAACAATATTTCTTTTTATAAATAAACATGTTTTTTAGGGGGCTCAGTTTACTCTTCATAATATTTTTTTTATTGATAATGGTATTACCTACATCACTTCATGCCGATGAGGCCTTTTTAGTTTTTCCTTTTTTAAAAAAATATGAAATTTCATGCTCATGGGGATGCTATAGCGGGCACAAAGGGACCGACTACCGTGTAAACACGGGTACAGATGTGGTCGCGGCCGCCGGAGGTGTAATAAAAAAACAAATTAATATACTCCAAGACAACGAGAAAAAAAAGGGTAGTTTTGGAAACTACACGATAATTGATCATCTTAATGGCTATCAAACGATATACTCGCACCTGCAAATTAATAGTATGCAGTTAAAGGAAGGCGATAAAGTTAGGGTTGGAGAAATAATAGCTAAATCCGATAATAATGGGGCTTCTACTGGCCCTCATCTACACTTTGAAATTAGAAAAAATAATATTGCTTTAGATCCATACAAAAATAATCTGTGGCTTTTAGATGAAAATAAAAATATTATTATTTTAAATGACATGGAAGAAAAAGACGATCAAAAGAATAATAAACCTACAATTACACAACCAGCCCCAGAAACACCTTGGTGGCAAAAAATTTTTGATTGGTTTAAAAAATTATTCGAAAGAAAAAGCGGCGAGGTAGCCAGCGAACAGGAAAGCCAAGCTCCAGCACCCGACCCCAAATTAGAAAACCAGGAAAATTTCGTCCCGCCGGACAAAATTTTTAACGCCGCTTATGTTTCCCAGAGCTCATATCTAAACTTGAACGCCGGAGAGACCGCCACTCTTTCTGTAAATTTAAAAAATACCGGCAACACCGACTGGACTCCGGGCCAAGTTTCGTTAAACCTCAACAACTCCGGAGAAAGTTCTCCTTTTCATCACAACTCGTGGCTCACCGCCAGAAGACCGGCCAGACTGGATCAGCCCCGGGTTAAGCCCGGCCAAACCGGCAGCTTCACTTTTATCATTCAAGCTCCGAAACAAAAGGGCGTTTACCAACTGTTTGTCAGACCGGTCTACCAGGATGAACTCGGCTTCCATTGGTTAGGGTCGGATTTGGGAATTTTTTGGCTGATCAACGTGGCCGAGACGGCCACAATAGCGGAATTGCCAGAAACAACGGCGCCGGAGACAGCCCAAGAAAAAGGAATGGAAGAAAAAATAACGGAACCGGAAAATAAACAGGAAAAACCAGAGGAACCAATTACCGCGCCGAGCACTGGCGGCAGCAGCGGTGGAGAAAGTGGCGCCGACAATAATCAGTCTAGCGCTTATCCCCCGCCCGCCCCAGTCATAACCTTGCCGACAACCGAGGAAGAACTGCTTATCGGCTCTACCTCCACCATCAAACTGGCCGGCACCAAAACGCCAAATAGCGCCACGATTTTTATTTGGCACAACGATCAACTGACAGAAATTAACAGCTTTCCCGAAGCCGGCAGTTGGCAAGCAGATTTCACTTTAACGGCAGGCGATAATTTTTTCCGCGTGGCGGCCGCCAGTAGCGCCGGCAACATCTCCGACGAAGACAAATTAAAAATAATTTACGATTCGACTCCCCCGCCAGCCGTTTCTGATTTGCAGGCTGGACGTATAACCAGTTCCACGGCGCAAATAATTTTTACTCCGCCCGAAGCCAACCTGACTTTTGACTTGCGTTACTCTTTGGACAACTTAGATATAAACGGCTGGGACAGCGCCAGCGGCACTGCCAAAATCATAGAAGGCGCCAGCGACACTTCCACTATTTCTCTGCTAGTGGAAAACTTAGACCAGCTGCCAAAGCTGAAGTTTTATCTGCGCGCTCAAGACGCCGCCGGCAACCTGTCCGGGCTTTCCAACCAAGCCATGATAACCGTTTTACCGGCCATCGGTGAGGTTAACGGCTTTGAAATAACGCCCAGCTCCCTTTTGGCCCAATGGCTCTTGCCCAACTTTACCGTCAAAAACAGCGCCGCCGAAACAGAGGCCCGCTATTCATTAGAGCCGATTAATGAAAGTAATTTTTCCCAAGCCACCAAGATTGAAAATGTTTTACCGGCCACGCCCAACATGGTGGCCGAGGCCTATTTGCCAAACCTCTCATCTGGCACGGATTATTATCTGGCTCTAAAATATTCGGATGGCCTGAACTGGTCGGAAATTTTTTATTCGGCAAAAATCACCACCACGCAAAACTACTCGCAAATTAACGGCGGCGCCAACTGCGCTTTTATCTCCGATCACGAGTTAAAAACCGCCAATGGGCCATATTTGATAACCGGGCAAGTTTATCTTTACTGGCATAAAAAATTGACCATTGAGCCGGGGACAATTCTGAAATTCAAGAGCGGCGGCAGTATTTTTGCTTTGGGATCGATAGAGGCGAAAGGCGCGGCCAGCGCGCCAATAATTTTCACCGCTTTTGGCGATGATGAGTTTGGCGGCGACAGCAATAATGATGGCGCGGCCTCCTCGCCCGCCTTTGGCGATTGGCAGGGAGTTATCATCAGAAATTCCCCAACCGCTCAAGTGGACTTGGATTATGTGAAAATCAAATACGCCAAAGACGCCTTAAGTATTGGCGGCGTGGATAAAACAAACATTGCCAACAGCGAAATCTCCAACTCGTCGCGACGGGCTTTGAGCCTGATAAATATTAATAATGTTTTGGTAACCAAAAATAATATTATAAATAATAAGTTGGGGATTTACTTAGATAACGGCAAGCCAACTGAAGTTTCTTTCAATAATATAAAAAACAATAATCTTGGCACTTTTGAAGAAGAATCTGGCGGCTTGGTATTGGCCGAGTCCGACGGCCTTAATCTAACCAACAATAATATTTATAATAACAACTTCTGGGGAATTTTTGCTTTTGACGGCTTAAATTTCAATGCCGCTAATAATTATTATGGCGCGGCCGAAGGGCCGATTAAGATGACCATGGGAGAATTTTTGGCCGACCCGCACCAATATGATGGTCGCGGAGAGCGCGACATCATCCATGGAGATTTCAACTATAATAATTTCTCGCCGACGGAAATTGTTTTCTAAAAACCTCCGATATATACCGCTTCCAAAACCAATTGACGAGCCGGTTTTTTTGTGATAATTTAAGGTCGCTAGTCCTTTTTGGTTTGGATGGGTCTTAGACGCAACGCACGTAACAAGGAGAACCAATCATGACCATTAGAGTTGAGACGTTGGGTGAGCAGGCACTGGGCATGCTAGCAATGCTGTATAAGGACAGTCGTCCGGCAGCCATTCACCTGCAAGGAAGGCAGGTGTTCGTGAGAAAGCCAAACGGCCAGGCCGAGATCCTCGAGCTGGCGCTCGATTTCTCTTGGCCCCAAGCGCTTCTGGGCAACCGGATGCCGGAGAACCCCTCGGCCGTCTTCATGCTGGAGCTGCCGTGGCCGACAATGGAGGAGTCAGAGAAAGCCGGAGCAGAACCCCGGCAGCCGACGCAGACGTTCCTGCGCTTCAAGGCGATCTCCTTAAACGGAGCGCTCACCCTCTTCCCGATCTGGCGGCCGATCGGCAATGCATTGGCTTGTTCAGATGAGCCAATCTTGCACTTCCCCGCCCTCAAATCGCCTCTGGTACCAGACTGGCCGACGGTATTTGAGACAAGCCGCGGACTGGTCATCATCTCGGGCGAACGCCGCTCCGGCCGCACCATTACGGCCATGTCGCTCATCAACAGGCTCAGAGAGAATCGAAAGATAGCCATGGGCCTGATCGAACGGGCAGCCGAACACGCATTGAATGAAACGGCTGGGTTTATCGAACGGGTCGAGCTGGGGTTTGACGGTAACTGGCCTGAAGCCGTGAACCTGCTCGATCGGAGAAACTTCGATGTCATCTACCTGGAGGAAATCCCGGACGTCGCCACGCTGAATCAGGCAATCAGTGCCGCCGAATCGCGTCTGGTCATCGCCTGCGGCCCCTCCCGCTCGGTGACGGAAACGCTGGAATGTCTGCTGGAAATGGAGCCGGACCGCGCGCGCAACGAAGGTTTGCGCCGACGGCTGGCCAGGGTGCTGGTGGGCATCATAGGCCAAGTTTTGGTGCCGAACAAAGGCGGCTCCGCGCTGGCACCGGCCACCGAAATTCTGGTGAAGACGCCGGCGGTTCACAACCTGATCCGCGAAGACAAGACCTTCCGAATCCTCGAATCCATGCGTACCGGGCATAAGTACGGAATGCTCACACTGAACGAGGATCTTCTGCGCCTGGTCAATGGTGGCTACGTTGACAAAGAAGCCGCCTTGGCCGCCTCTTACATGCCGGAAGAGCTGGAAGAGCTCCTCGGAAAGAAATAGAAAGGCTGCTATCGCACAACAAACGAGCCGTCTGACGCGCACAGCGCCAGGCGGCTCTCTCTATTTGTAGAGACTAATTATTATAAGATAATTTTTGATTATCACCCAGCAATTTTTTAATAATATCGTTTCTCTGATTCAGACTAAAAGCGTGAAGCACCACCACAATACTGTTGTCTTTCTTTAAAGCCACGTTCCTTTGCGCCTCCACCAAAAAACCGGTTTTGACCGCTTCCGGCTCAAAGGCCAACAAACTCAAATTGCGATTTTTCACCGCCACCTCCCGCTCTTGGCCCGAAGCGTCCTCAGCCCTAAACACACAATCAGAACAACGCGTGCCTTCGACTATTTCCTTCTTGTCAAAAGCTACTCTGGCAATGACGGCAAACTCCTCGGCGGTGCTGATGTTATTGGCATCCAAGCCGGACATCTCAAAAAATTTAGTCTTTCCCAACCCTAAATCCTTGGCCTTTTGATTCATTGCCGCCACAAATTCACTGCGGCTTAACCCGCTGTTATCGGCTAAAACCACCGCCGACTGGTTGGAGGAAGCGGTTAGTAGCGAATTCCACAAATCCCCTATTCTTATTTTGTCGCCCGCTCGCAAATCCACTTCGCTGGTGGTGCCCTTGGCGGCCAAGGTGTAGGGATAATTAATTTCGGTTTCGGTAATTTCTATGGTCTTATCCCAATCCGGATCCTGGTCGAGAAAAACCAAGGCCGTCATCAGTTTGCTTAAAGAAGCCAGCGGCAAAATGGTCTGGGAATTCGAGCCGTTGGAAAATTCTTCATCGCTGTATTTGACATAAGCCACGGCCGGAAAAGCCGAGTCAAAAGTGAATTGCTCATTATTCATCGCCAATTTTCTCAAAGTGACGTCATTGACTTGCCAGCCGATCACCTTGATAATTCTAGAGAAATCTTTAAAGGTCATCACCGGATAACGAATATTGTCGCCGGGATTAACATACCAATAATCTTTTTTTTCGGTAAAAATTATCTTTCCTTTATACTTATTAAGCAAAGTTTTCTGGCTCGGCTGGCCTTTTTTGGCGGCCAGACCAGCCAATTCTTTGGCGCTGACCTTAACGGCCAATTTTTGCTTCAAAAAATCCAGATCCGCCTCGCTTCTTAGAGCGTATCTTTTTTTGTCGGCCTCATTGCCGTACCACAGATTGTTTAGCACTTCTTTTTGAATCAAAAACCGCCCCGACAAATCCGCCTGGGTAAAAACCTTGGCCACCGGCATTTTTTTGACGGCAGTTTTCTGACTGGCGGCCTGGCCGACTGAGGGCAAAAATAAAAAACCAAACAAACTCAACAAAAAAATTTTTTGCCAAAGATTTTTAGAAATTTTTGAATTCATTTTATAATTATAACAAAAATTTACCGCCGCCACAATCTTCTAATTAGTGTCATCATCAGAACCACAATAATTATCAAGCCAATCAAACCGCTGGCCAGCCAGTGGCCGACTTTGCCCTCGAAAATTGCCCAGAGCGGCTTGTTAAAATAATATTTTAAAACCGGTAAATTAATCAGAGTGCGAGCCGCCTCGTCGGGAGGAAAGGCTTCTGCCTGGCCGACCACCAAAACGTATTTGCCAAAATTATCGGCGCTGTACGTTTTAATCAGATAATCACCGGCCGGCAACTGAATTTTTTTCTCCGGTCCCTGCCAATAATCGTCACCGGCGAATTCTTCATGAAAAATCTGCCAGTCGTAGCCGGAACCGTCCAAGACAAAATTTTGACTTTCCAAATCCGTGCGCTTTAGCTCTGCGGAAACATTTTTTTTGACGTCTTTGACGGCCGGCACCAAAATCTGAAAATAAAATTCCAGCGGCTGGTCTAGAATTATTCTAAAATATTCCGGGTCGCCTTTGAGCTGGGCATAAAAAGCCTGGGAAACCTCGGGGTTGAAAATATCCAACGGCTTATCAAGAGTGGGCGATAAATTATAAATCAAACGCGGCTGATGAGCGCTGGCAGCGCCGCCCAAGACAAAGCTTAGGAGAATGGCTCCCAAAATAAAAAATTTTTTCATATCTTTAAAATAGCCAATAAAAAAATTTTATTCCTGTTTTAGCTGATTAGATTATAGCAAAAATTATCATTAGTAGCGACTGGGCCAGGTCTGGACTCTTAGAATTAGACATTCAAATCTATAAAAATAAAAACACCTTTTAGGTGCTTTTATTTTCTGCAGGCCACTTCGAGCTAGAACCGTCCAGAAGCAACCCCTGTAAGATTATTTTAGCGCTTTTTAGACATACAGGCACGACCCACCTCGAGCATGCCTATTTTCTAAAAAAGTGACAAAGGTGACACAATATCGGCGTATTAAATTACAACTAAGTGTCACGCTTGCTATTAATAGCCAAAATTCTAATTCCGAAGCTTTTTACGCGCTTCTTTCATAATCTTCTCTCTACCCTCGCTGGGTTCCACCTTTTTTGCCGCTTTAATTAGAGCATCTTTTACATCTTGTTTAGTTTCATCTGGAAACTGTTTCTTTAACTGCCTTACTGCATAATCAAACTCATAATTTTGTTTGAAGCTGATCAGGTTTCGGTCAGGCTTACCAATTTTTTTCTTATTGTCTGACATAATCGTTATTATAATTAATATTTAAATAATGATCATAGGGATTAATATAATATTTTTTAAATACTTATTCAAATTTTACCGTCTTTAACCAAACGCCAATAATGATAGCCTAGCGCGGTTAACTTGCAGGACCTTGAATTCTGCGCGGCATAAAACATATGTTCTTCACCTACCGGCACAACCAATCCAATACCTACAAACTTTTGAAGGTTTTTCATGATAACAACTTTTTCAGGTACGGCTATATCCTTATTATCAAACTCGTAAGTTGGATCCAATGCATATTCTTGATCTGGTGTAAGAAAATATTCAGTTATTTTTCTTAACACTTCGGTTGGTACTTGAGGAGTGATGGTGCGTAAAGAAGTAAAACGAGTTACATTAGTTTTAAATACTGGTCTCTGATCCCATGGCCCCAAAGCTTGATCGATATAAGCGTACACACTTCCTGGAGTTATATGACCTCGAACATCAGCCGCTCCACCCTGTAAAGCGTCTATTAATAAATTCGTAAAAATTCCATGACCATTAACTTCGACTGAACTTTCGTCCGTCTTACTAGCTGTCAATACAACCACTCCTTCAGAAATTTGGGAGCAAACGCCACCCGCTACGGCGGGAGAGCCAAAAGATCCTGAATGGCAGCAATCTAGAATAATAATTTTGTCTTTCGCTTTTGATTTATTTGCCAATACTAATATTTCATCCATCGATACACCCTCATCGTTAGGTTGATAATCCGGCGTAACAATATAGCCACCGAATTCGTTTAGAAAGCCGTGTCCAGAAAAATATAATAATGCTATGTCACTATCTCCCTCAAACAGCTCTATAATCGTTGTCTTTAAAGACGATTTTGTAGGAACGTCCATTTTAAGAATTACAGAAAAATTTGGCGACCCGTCGCCATTTTTTTCAAGGGTAGTCGCAAACGCTGAAGCATCATTAATACAGCCCTTAAGTGGTGAGGTTGGATAATTATTTATACCAATAACTAAAGCTTTTCTCATTTCAAAGTTTACTGATAAATGATTTAATATTTTCCCAGCTCCATATGTTGACTCTTCTTCCCGACAGCGATGAAGACAATGTTGGCCTATCATCATTGATATACATTAACATCACAGGAATATTTTCATCAATAGCGCACTCAAGCTCAAATTTTTCGCCTGAAGCACCTGGTGTATTATTACTAATTAAGCCGATCATGCCGTCACAACCCTTAATTTTCGTCCGGCAACGGTCTTTCCAATCAGTCTTCCACGGTTCTTTTACCGACATATCAATAAATTCAAAAGGTGATCTTTCATTTCTCGCTTGTGCAACAAGAAAGTCCCGATATTTCGAATCTTCGGCTGCAAAACTAATAAATACTCTTTTGTTCGACATAAATTATTTTATTAATTAATTAAATCGCCTGGCAACACCGCATCAACGACTCCCTGGATCAGACAATTGGAAGTTAAAATAATCGGCTTGTGCGTTTTATTACTTGACTTTGGTCTGAGGATAACCACATCACCCTTATTCTCCAAAATCTTTACCGTCGCCTCGTCATTTATAAGCGCAACTACCCTCTCCCCCGTATCTGCCGATTCTTGCTGACGTATCAATAACAAATCGCCGCTATTAATTCCCGCCTGATCCATTGAATCACCAATCGCACGAAGCAAAAAATATGTGAAACCTTTTTTTGCTAACATCGTTGAAACCGGTATCCGAGTTTGAATATTTTCTTCTGCCAGCATCGGTTCTCCGCATGTTACCGCACCAACCAAAGGAACTTCAACCGTGCTGACTGAGTTTGCCTGTTGAATATTGGTAAGTATAAGTCCCTGGCCAGTCTTTTTAATTAATCCTGCCCGCACAAGACGATCAACAACTAAACTCGCCGATCTCGGCGATTTACCACCCGTCACCTCATTTATCTCCCTGAGAGACGGACTTACCCCATAATGGGCTATTTTATTTCGGATAAGAGAAAAAGCCCTTTTGTCTTTGTCGTTAAGGTTTTTGGTCATAGTATAATAAGTATACAAGACCCTATACAAAAAAGCAAGGGCCTGCTATACTGTAATTATGGAGTACCAATTACAGCTTAAGCCGTTCATAAGAAAAGACGGCCAAAAGTATAAAATTATTCAACTAACTGATATCGCCCTGCATACCGCCAAAAAGCAGGCCACTCGTTCGATTGGCAAAAAAATTAAGGAATTATTCGACTTTAAAAAACCCATACGAATTTACTCCCCTATTCAGTTGAATAAGCAAGGGAATCAGACTGATAAAAATTCTTTTACAGTTGAGGTATTACGACAAGATCCTGATTTTCAAGAAATGGTTAGAAATCAAGAAGCAAATGGATACAAAATATTATTAGAAGTGTCAAAGGGCGGAATTCCGGTTGTTATGGGAAAAGATACTCAGGTATTTATAAAAAGCAAGAACGGCCAGCGGATACTCCGAAAATTTGCCAAAAATGATGATCAGCGATAAAATTTAATCACAAAATTTTCTGCGTAGTAAAAAGTAGAATAGCTATCGCCCTTAAAGCCATGCCTATTCCGCGCAAGAAATAGTTTGAAGTTTTTCAACTTCGACTGTTTCGTGTGTGGAATAGGCATTTTTGTTTATATATATATTTTATAAATTAATAATTAACAAATTGTATGAAAAAACTACAATGGCACACAGCGCAAAAACGGGTCAACGACCTTATCCCCTACGAGGTCAACCCACGAGTCATCACCGACAAGCAAATGTCGGATCTTCAAAGCAGTCTTAAAAAATACAATCTGGTAGAAATCCCAGCCGTTGACACTGGCGGAACCATTCTTGCGGGTCATCAGCGAATCAAAGCGCTTCAGCTTCTTGGTCGAGGCGATGAGTTAATCGATGTGCGAGTTCCCAATCGTAAGCTGACTAAAAGCGAATCAAAACAATACTTGATCGCTTCCAATAAGCTCGGCGGTGACTGGGATTATGATCTGCTGAAATCATTTGATTTGGAGACTCTGTCATTTGCGGGATTTGACAGTATTGAGCTGTCAAAATTTTGGGATAAAGAAAACGAAACTAAAACCGATTCATTCGATGTTGAAAAAGAACTGAAAAAAATCATAAAACCCAAAACAAAACTTGGCGACATTATTTGCCTGGGAAAAAACAAAATTATCTGTGGAGATTCAACCGATCAAAAAACACTAATCAAACTGCTCGGCGACGAAAAGGTTTCAATGATTTATTCTGACCCCGTCTATAATATCCAAATTGATTATAACGGCGGAATTGGCGGCGATAAAGACTATGGCGGTAACGTCAATGATTCACGGACATTTGAAGAATACAAGCAGTTTATTACCGACAGCCTGAAATCCGCCCTTGCCGTGTCAAATCCCGACACCCATGTCTTTTACTACTGCGATCAAATATATATCGGACTGATTCAGGAAGTCTATCTATCGCTTGGGATAAATAATAAGCGGGTTTGCCTGTGGCTGAAAAATTCGCAAAACCCCGTGCCAAAAGTATTTTGCAATAAAGCCTATGAGCCAGCCGTGTATGGCGTCCGGGGAAAACCATATCTGGCCGAATCAATAACGGACTTAAACGAAGTAATGAATAAAGAATTTGGCACGGGAAACGAACTTATTGACCAAGTTGATAGTTTTCTTGAAATTTGGACGGCAAAACGCTTATCAGCCAAAGATTACGAACATGCCACCTCTAAACCCATAACCCTGCATGAAAAAGCGATAAAACGATGTACCAAGATTGGCGATATTATCCTTGATAGCTTTCTGGGCTCGGGCAGTACCCTGCTTGCGGGCGAACAATTGGGCAGGCGTGTGTATGGTTGCGAATTAGAGCCAAGGTTTTGTGACCTGATAGTTAAACGCTATGAAGCGTTTACGGGCGTTAAAGCAATAATTAAATAATATGAAAAAGAATAAACTTCAAGACCAACTTTTTGAAGAGTTGGCAAAAGTACCCATCGTTCAGGTAGCCTGCGAAAAGACCGGCATTTCCCGAAACAGCGTCTACCGTTGGCGCAAGGAAGATCCCGCTTTCGCAAAAAAAATGGACAAGGCACTGTCAGATGGCGTAGCGTTGGTAAATGACATGAGTGAAAGTCAGTTGTTAATAATGATCAAAGAAAAAAATTGGTCGGCAATCAGCTTCTGGCTAAAACACCGAAACGACAATTACAAAAATAAGATTGAGATAACAACCAAAGAAGATTCTGAGGCGCTGACCCCATCGCAAGCCAAAATTGTAAGACAGGCTCTAAAATTGGCTGCCATTACTGAAGCCAAATCAATAAAGAATATTAATGACAAAACAGTATGAATAAAATCATCGGATCTAACCTTGTGAATAAAATGATGAAGGATAGACTCATTAGAACGTCAATCACCAAAGATAGTTTTCTCTACTTTTTTCATTTTTACTATGCCCACTACGTAAAATACGAAACCGCTGATTTCCAAAAGGAAATTATTAATAATCTTGAAAAAAGTTCGACTGAAAATATGTACGTCGTTGCCTTTCGGGGTTCAGGCAAGTCAACCATGGTGACAACCGCCTACCCGATCTGGGCAATGTTAGGAAAACAGCAAAAGAAATTTTGTTTGATTTTCTGCCAAACACGGACGCAGGCGAAGCAGCACATGATGAATATTCGGGGTGAACTTGAAGGTAACGACCTCTTAAAGAAAGATTTGGGCCCTTTTCAGGAGCAAAGCGATGAATGGGGTTCATATTCGCTTGTGTTTAACAAAAGCGGCGCCCGTATTACTGTGGCGTCAACTGAACAAAGCATCCGAGGCATTAGGCACAACGAACATCGGCCGGATTTAATAATCTGTGACGACGTTGAAGACGTCCAATCAACCAAAACTCGCGAGGGCCGGGATAAAACCTACCAATGGCTTTATGGCGAGGTCATGCCCGCTGGAGACCGCAAAACTCGCTTAATAATTGTCGGTAATCTTTTACATGAAGATTCCCTGCTAATGCGGATTAAAGACGATATCAAAAATAACCGATCAAAAGGTGTCTTTAAACAGTATCCCCTGCTCGACACTAATGATGTTTGTCTATGGCCCGGGAAATATCCCGAAAAAAAAGACATTGAAGAAGAAAAGCTAAAAATTGCTAGCGAAATATCATGGCAACGTGAATACCTGCTTCGCATTATTCCCAGCGACGATCAGGTTATATACCACGAATGGTTAAATTATTATGACAATTTACCAAGTCAAAAACATATTGCTTATCGGGGCACCTACGCTGGCGTGGATTTAGCCATTTCAACTGAAGATTCAGCTGATTTTACCACAATCGTTTCAGCGAGAATATATGGCCGGGCGGAAAAATTAAAAATATATATTCTTCCAAATCCCATTATGGAAAAATTGAATTTCCCAGCTCAAGTGGAATTAATGAAAAATTTTAAAGCCACGCAAATGCCAAATTATAGTGATACCCTATTTGTCGAAAGTGTCTCATATCAAGAAGCTTTGCCGCAAATGTTAGAGTTAAACGGCGTTGATGCGGAATCAATCAAACCAAAGGGCGATAAACGGACACGGCTTGCCTTAACATCGACATCAATTAAATCCGGCATCATTAAATTTCCACGACATGGTTGTGAGCGGCTAATTGAGCAGTTAGTGGGCTTCGGCGTTGAAAAGCATGACGATCTGGCCGATGCTTTTTCATTATTAATTAATTCTACTTTAGACAAGCACGCCCATGAATCAACGTGGTATATGGCTTTCCTGGGTGGTAAAACCTATTATTATCCTGATTACGTTGACGTGGACTAGCGAAAAATAGCAAATGCTATGTAAAAAGATGCCAACAAGTTGCCAACAGGTATAGCTTAGCAAAACCGCTAATCTCTGGCATCAATGTATACATGGATACCAACCAAATCTCAGCACTTATAGGCAAGCCTGCCATAGTGCCCATAATTAAGGCTAAATACGTCCTGTACGCTCGAAAATCGACCGAACAGGACGAAAGACAAGCCTTATCAATTGAATCTCAGGTCAAAGAAATGCTTGCCATAGCGGAGCGTGAAAATCTTGATGTTATCGATATACGGCGTGAAGCCCATTCGGCCAAAGATTCGGGTCAGCGCCCGGTATTTAAAGAAATTTTGGAAGATCTGCGACGAGAGCGATTTAACGGCATTTTAGTCTGGCACCCTGATCGCCTAAGCAGAAACGCCGGTGATTTAGGGTCGTTGGTAGATTTAATGGATCAAAGGCTACTAGTCCAAATACGTACCTACGGGCAAACTTTCACCAATACGCCAAGCGAGAAATTTTTACTAATGATTTTATGTAGTCAGGCAAAACTGGAAAACGATAATAAAAGCATAAACGTAAAGCGTGGCCTAAGGACACGGGTTGAAATGGGGTTATGGCCAGCGACAGCACCGACCGGATATCTCAATGAGAAAAGAATTGACCGAAAAGGTTATGTTCTCGTTGATCCTGACCGAGCGCCGATTATTAAACAAATGTTTGAAAAAGTCGCCTACGAAAAATGGACTGGCAGAAAATTATACCATTGGCTGAGATTTGATTTAAATTTCAGAACAGCGGCAGGCGGAAAGCATTTATCGTTGGGCAACATATACGTATTACTACAAAATCATTTTTACTACGGCGTATTTGAGTACCCGAAAAAAAGTGGCAATTGGTACAATGGCAAACACACTCCAATTATCACCAAGGAGTTATATGACTTGGTTCAAGGACAAGTCAAAAGCCAAATTATGAGATCAGAGACTAAGGAGTTTGCGTTTACCAAACTTATAACCTGTGGTTTATGCGGATCAGGGATAACGGCCGATGAAAAATTTAAAAAGCAAAAAGATGGCAGCGTCCACCGTCATGTTTATTATAAGTGCACAAAATCAAGAGATAAAGATTGTAAGTGCGGATTTATAAATGAGATTGAATTGTTAAAACAGTTTGAAAAATTAATCAACAAAGTCAGCATAAATGAAATGGGCATGAAAGAAAAAATTAAATATGAAGTTGAAAGAATTAAAAAATTTCAACAATCCATACTTGGCGTAAAGCAAGATATTAAAATAAAAGACGTAGACATCCGAGACTACGCCAAATTTATTTTAAAGGATGGATCTGTTGAAGAGAAACGAGAATTACTGAGTTGTTTTAAAAGCAAAATTACTTTACAAAATAAACAAATTTCCCTTCGCTAAATTAATTCATATTTAAAATATAATATTTCCCACAAATTATCGAAATGTCCACCCACGTTCTTTTGATAATCCTAATAGATCCAAACATCCAACATTATAAGATGAGTCCTTACAAATATTAGGAATGGTCCATTTTGAGGGTTTAAGACTGACCGTATAGCGTTCTTCGGTAATAATTTTTAATCCTTCATGTTTTGCCTGAGCGATTAGCCAAGGATCTGCATGCACTGAACCGATCTTTGCGTTAACAAAAGATGAAAATTTTGGTGACATGGTACGTAAAATTTTACCTTCCGCAATTAAATTATAATCCTGAAAAATACTTTTATTTTTTTGTGCCCAATCATACAATTCTATACCTTTCTTACCGTCAGTTTTTATCTCTAATAGAACTTCAACATGAGAAATAATTATTCCCTGTTTAATTAAATCTAAAACATTTGCCCAAAGTCCCGGAGTAACTTCTTTTGATGACCATCCTGTGCCATTAAAAATATCCATCAATGAACTACTATCGATGGTGTATTCAGCAGGCTTTGAAAAAAGGTCATTAATCATAGGAATTTAAAACATCTCTAAATCCAGAAATATACCTTCTTTTTAAACCAAGATAATCAGAGACTGTTGAGTAAGAAATTTTATTGTGACTATAGGCCTCAATCACTAAAGAGCTAAAAGATTTTCCATTTTTTTGAACAATTGTTTTTAATGAAAAACTGCCACCCGCTTTTCGTTTTGGCATTAATGATTTATCCCAAGTTTCAACTTTATCTAAATATATTGATTTTTCAATCAACTTAAAAAATAACATTCTCCTCAATATAACCACTCTACTAACCTTAAAATCTATGGCTAATTTTCTGACAATCGAATCAAGATCGTCCGAACTAATCTTATTAATATTTCGTAACAAATAATGATTTAAAAAATCATCCTCGGGAACTAAAAAATTTGCTGCGAATTTATTACAAAATATTTCGACTTTATTAACGTGACCGTCAACATCATCAAATATTTTAAAATTATTACATAATCCAGTCTCACGTAATAAAATATGTGCAAACTCATGAGCTAAAGAAAAATTTTTAGCACCCTCATAGTCTTTATTATTTATTAAAATCACATATGGCTTTAAATCAGCGAAAGAAAAAGCCCTATAGTCCTCCGTGGGGAAAGTATCGTGCAGAACCGCCTTTAAAGTGATCACTCCCGTTGCTTCAATCTTTGACCTAAGGTACTCAAAAAAATCTTCATATTTTTTAAACTTAAATTGATCATTTGCGGAAATTGACAATTCGGATCTAATTTTATTGGCTAAGTGCTCGGGATTCTGATCAAGTGTGTATTTCGGATATTTAAATATTGGTTTTTCTCCCAATTCTTCATAGAGGCTTACTGCTGTCTCCTGTATCTTCCTTGCTTTTCTTATAGCTAGTAAGCCTTTTGGAGAAATGTCAAAATTATCTTTCGAACCAATAGTTCTGAAATCCGGCAAACTAATCTTCTCTTCAGGTGAATGAGCAAGAAAAAAAACCGCCAATGGGCGTTTGTATATTTCAGCGAGTTTTTTAATATCTCTAAAAGTGGGCTGAGTCTCACCAGATTCCCACCTTTTTATTGTATCTACTGAGACTTCTTTCCAAGATTTTCTAAGTTGGGTGGTCAAATTTTCTAAATTAGCACCAAAACTTATTTCTCTTGCCCACTTCAATATTTTTGGTTCAAATATTAAATTTTCCATATAGAGTTACTCGAAATAATTTTTTCAGGTATTAATTATCATGTTTAATTTTTGAATAAATTATTTTTCTAGATCCTTAACATAAAATTTACCACCTGAAATATCAAAAAATCTTTCAAAAAATCTGGTTAGTTTATCTAACACATTATCACGCTTCTGTGTTCTTTCGCCAGTTGGAGAAAATCGAGACACGGGTGGCAGTACTTTTGAAATTGCCGTTCCCGTTGTTGAGACGCCACCGTCCCTAAAAGCGTTCCTTACAAATGCGTACGTAGCGTCGTGATCAAGATTTTCAGTTTTAATAATTTTTTCAAGCTCATCAATCTTTTTTTCTTCGACGAATCGTTGCCAATCTTCATCTACAATCGAGTGAACATCAAGCGACGTAATAAATTGATTAATTAGGTCTTTTTTATTACGCAGCTCAATACTAGAATCAATCGCCTTATTAATATCAATCAAAAGCTCACGATTTTTTATATGGTCTTCATGATATTTCTTAATAAGTCCTAACACATAATCGATATTTATTTCTACCTGTTTGATAAGCTCCATTTCAAAAACTACGTCGTCGTTAATGTTCTCTTTTTCTTCATCGGCAATCTTCCTAAACTCGTTATAAAGATCAATGTACATACTATGATAATCTTGCACGTCTCGCTCAGTCAAAATCTCATTACCCGCAAACTCGTCAAACGTGACAAGAATATTACGTACACGCAAAATCGCTCCATATAATTTAATGAATTCTTTTTGATTTTGTTCGCCTACAATTCTTTCTCCAACGGTAAACTTTTCCGTCAATTCTTTTACCAGACTTTCGTATCCACGTATATCCTTATTTTCATATTTATAGCCATAGTAATAATCCTTATAGGCTTTAAGAAGGACTATTCCACTCGCCTCTTTATCACCAAAGAGTGAGATGGATTCATTTGTTGCTTTTTCTAGATTACGGAAACAAATAATATTTCCAAATGTTTTTACGCTATTTAGAATTCGGTTCGTTCTTGAATATGCTTGCAATAAACCATGCAAACGTAAATTTTTATCAACCCAAAGAGTATTAAGAGTAGTCGCATCAAATCCAGTTAAAAACATATTGACTACAATAAGAATATCAATTTCTCGATTTTTAACTCGCTCACTTACATCTTTATAGTAATTTTGGAACTTGTCAGAAGATGTATCATAAGAGGTTCCAAACATTGCGTTATAATCTATAATTGCACTATCTAAAAAATCTCTTGAGCTAGCGTCAAGCTCGCTTGTATCCTCAGAGTTTTCATCAATCATTCCATCTGCATCTTCATCGTTCACTCCAAAACTATAGATAGTGGCTATCTTGAGACGCTTATCACTGGGTACCTCGGCTAACTGTTTTTTAAATTCAGCATAATATTTCTTTGCCACATCAATAGAGGAAACGGCAAAGATTGAGTTAAATCCTGCTAGCCTCCGGTCTTTAAGTTTATAGAAACTATTACGTTTTGTTTTTTGATCAAAATGATCACAAATATATCGAACAATATTCCCTATACGTTCCGGTGCGGCAAGAACTGCCTCACGATCGATATCGCTCACTTTTTTATCTTCAATATTTTCGGCTTCACGGACAGTAGATACATAGTCCACTTTGAAAGGCAAAACATTCCTATCTGCGATTGCGTCAACAATCGTGTAAGTATGTAATTTATCACCAAAAGCCTGTTCGGTTGTTTTCAAATCAGGGCGACCACCAGAAGAAGCATTTACGGCAAAAATTGGAGTGCCAGTGAACCCAAAAATGTGGTAATTATTAAATGCTTTTATAATCGCCGCATGCATGTCGCCAAATTGGGAACGGTGACATTCATCAAAAATCAATACAACGTGGCCGTCAAAAATAGTATGTTCTCCATTACGACTAATAAATCGATCCAATTTTTGAATAGTAGTAATAATGATACGTGTATTTGGGTTTTCAAGTTGTTTTTTAAGAACAGAGGTACTCGTGTTACTGTTTGCGGCACCTTTCTCAAACTTGTCATATTCACGCATAGTCTGATAATCCAAATCTTTACGATCAACAACGAACAAAACTTTGTCTATATAAGATACTTTGCTTATGAGCTGCGCCGTTTTAAAACTCGTCAGGGTTTTCCCCGATCCTGTTGTGTGCCAAATATATCCACCCGCTTCAACCGTGCCAAGCTTTTTATAGTTTGTACTTACTTCGATTCGACTCAAAATTCTTTCCGTAGCTACTATTTGATATGGCCGCATCACAAGGAGTAAGCGGTCGGTCGTAAATACACAATACTTAGTCAGAATATTCAAAAGCGTATGCTTTGCGAAAAAGGTCTTCGCAAAATCCATAAGATCAGTAATGGGACGATTTGTTGCATCTGCCCACCAGCTGGTAAATTCAAAACTGTTGCTTGTTCTTTTACCTTTTTTTAATCCGCCCTCGTTTGCTTCTTTAATATGTTCAGAGCGAGTTGTATTGCTGTAGTATTTAGTATGTGTTCCATTTGAAATAACAAACAGCTGTACATATTCAAAAAGACCAGAAGAAGCCCAAAAACTTTCTTTCTGGTAACGATTAATCTGATTAAAAGCCTCTTGAATCGCGACACCGCGACGTTTAAGTTCTATGTGAACAATTGGCAAACCATTTACAAGCACCGTTACGTCGTACCGGTTAGCACGCTTACCATTCTCAGTCGCATATTGATTTATAACTTGAAGATAATTGTCATGAATATTATCTTTTTTTATAAGATAAATATTCTTTGTTGACCCATCGTCACGAGTCAAATTCTTTACATGATCTTCTTGAACTGTAGCCGTCTTTTCTTCAATACTTTGATTTGGATTAGCAAGTTCACTCGCAAAAAAATGTTCCCATTCATTGTCAGTAAAAATAAATCCATTAAGTTTTTCTAATTGTTTGCGTAAGTTGAGAATGAGATCATTTTCTGAAGTAATCGCAATGTATTCATAAGCCTGAGTTTCTAATTGTTTAATAAAGGCCTTTTCAAGTTCTGCCTCGCTTTGATAGTGCGCGACTCTTTTAGCATCAGGAATATACTCCGCGACAACCGTGCTTTGGGTACTCTCCGCAACTAAGTTGTATTTTTTCTTAACTAACATATTGATTAAAAGTTAAAAGTTTATTTCGGTAGTATTCATATTGACACCTGCGTGCAGAAAGCTCTGCAGGCAAACCGATTGATATATCGTTCAAAAGTGCGTCAAACTTATCTAAAATTTCCACGATGCGATTTTGTTCCTCAATCGGCGGGGTTGGGATTTTGAATTTTGTGAATTCCTCTTTTGTAATTGTTTTTATCGTGCTTCCACGAGCCGTTTCTTTTTCAACAGAAAATTTTCTTTCAAGCTGATATGCGAAATACTTCTTATTGATATTTACCTTAAACCTCTCAAAAATTGCAAGGGTGCGATCAACATAACTGTCATATTGAGTGATAGCGACTCGACCGATACTTCCCTGCAAAGTTACTATAACTGTTCCAGCAGGCACAAAAACACTTTTGGGTTGAGCTAATCTTGAAATTTTTTGTTTTGTATTTTCAACAAGTTGCATATTTTTACCAACATCTGCGACTTGAACAAATGGCATTGCGCCTTCTCCGCCATACCATCTACTTTCACCATAAGGCTGTGGAAAAGAACCGCGACGATAATCTGCTATTTCACCCAACGTTTTCCATTGCACCTCATTGCCTTCAAATCCTAAAAGCTGATTACGATAATACCCATATTGCATCTCTCTCGCCTCCAGCTCCGCCTCCAGCTCCGCCTCCAGCTCCGTAAATCTATTAAGAATTTTAGCAATTTCTTTTTGTATTTCAAGTGGCGGAAGAGGAATTTTAAACTTTTTAAATCCACTCATATCTACAGAAGAAAAACTTGACGTTGTTGTATTATTTCGACACCACTCATCCAATAAGTAACAGTAATAGTAGACAAATCGCATGTCGAATTTATCTGCATATTCTGGCTTTAGGACAAGCGAATTAAACCTCTGATTTGCAAGATGTGGAACTGTAATTAGTGCGTGTTCACCAATAGTAGCAGACGTCGTGATAATAATAGAATTTGCGGGAAATAGTCTACCGCCTTTCACAGCAATTTCAGGAATGTGCTGAACTGAATCATCTAGTATGTGCCCATTCTCTCTAATATCTTCCATGCGGAACCAAGGAATGTTGCCACCCGCCCAATATTCTGGTTTTGCCTTTGATGGTGTGTAGCCGTTTTTAATATCAAAAATTTCTACTAAGTCCCTAAACTCCACTCCGTTCGGGCATAACTTGGCAATTAGCTGTTCAATTTTATTTATAGGTTTAGTCATGCTATTTTTTTCTTTCAATATCGGCAACTATTTCATCAATAGAGGCACGGAGCTCATTCTGTCTTGCGACTATTTTGGTAATCTTTTTATTAAGTTCCACAATGTCCACTACTTCGCGAGTATCTTCTCCTACAACATAGCCTGATACAGCAATATTATAATCATTCTCTGCAATGACTTTATTATCAATGAGTTTTGCAAAATACTTCGTATCTCTACGAGCGCTGAATGCTTCTAAAATCTTTAAACGATTTGTCTCGCTTAATTTATTTTTATTGCCACCATGAACAAACTCGGCAGAGGCATCTATAAAAAGTGTTTTATTATCTTTCTTGCTCTTTTTAAGCACGATGATGCAAGTGGCAATAGATGTACCGAAAAAAAGATTGGGCGGTAATTGTATAACAGCATCAACATAATTATTATCTACAAGATATTTTCTAATCTTCTGTTCTGCACCACTACGATAAAGAACACCAGGAAATTCAACAATCGCCGCAGTTCCATTCGTCGATAACCATGAAAGCATGTGCATAGTGAAGGCAAGATCAGCATAACTCTTTGGCGCCAATACTCCTGCCGGAGAAAAGCGCGGATCATTTATTAGGATAGGGTTTGCGTCGCCATCCCAGTGAATTGAATACGGTGGATTAGAAACAATAGCATCAAATGGCTCATCATCCCAATGCTTCGGGTCGACGAGAGTATCACCGTGTGCAATATCAAAATGATTATAATTAATATCATGCAGGAACATGTTAATGCGACAAAGGTTGTAGATAGTAAGGTTGATTTCTTGCCCAAAAAACCCTTGCCTAACATTTTCTTTCCCTAAAACCTTAACAAATTTAAGAAGCAAAGATCCAGAACCGCAAGCAGGATCGTAAACCTTATTAACTTCCTTTTTGCCAACGGTTGTAATTTCAGCGAGAAGCTCACTGACTTCCTGTGGTGTAAAAAATTCACCACCTGATTTTCCTGCATTTGCGGCATACATAGTCATCAAAAATTCATATGCGTCACCGAAGGCATCTATAGTGTTATCGGAGTAATTTCCGAGCTTAAGATCACCGATTGATTCAAAAAGTTTTGTGAGTTTATGGTTTCTTTTTTCTACCGTGTTTCCAAGTTTATTGGAGTTTACATCAAGATCATCAAACAAACCCTTAATGTCATCCTCACTGTTTGCGCCTTTCGCAGAATTTTCAATATTACGAAAAACGGCAGTAAGAGTTTCATTAAGGTTAGCGTCATTTCGAGCATTTTTTCTAACATTTATAAAAAGCTCACTTGGTAAGATGTAAAAACCTTTTTCTTTGACTGTATCAGCTCGACCGAATTCGGCTTCTTTATTGGAAAGTGTAGCGTAGTCAAAATCCTTATTACCAGCACGGCGTTCATCAGCATTGATATAGTTGGTAAGGTTTTCGCTAATAAAGCGATAAAAAAGTATCCCAAGCACATACTGCTTGAAATCCCAGCCATCAACACTTCCACGTAAGTCATTTGCAATCTGCCAAATAGCACGGTGCAATTCTGAACGCTCCTGTTCTTTAGTTGTGTTCAAATTTTTATCTTTGATGTTAGCCATAAGATTATTTTAATAATTCGTCAACTGATACGTCTAAGGCTTCAGCAATTCGTTCCATGGTCGCTAAGGTTGGATTCTTCTTACCGCTTTCAACATTACTAAGATAGGCACGATCAAGTCCCAACTTTCTGCATAAGTCGCCTTGTGTCATACCCTTTTCCTCTCTGATTCTACGGACATTAATGCCTAATTTTCTTGATGAATTTGTCATAATACTGCCTTACTATTATATCACATTAATTGTATTTTAGTACAATAGCCTAAAAAACACAAAACCGCCCCTTTGGACGGTTTCATGGATCGAAGCATTGTCGTATTTGAAGCACGCTTCGATAGCTTCGAAAGTAACGAAGTCGTGCTAGCACGATTTGGCAGGGGATGTAGGAATCGAACCCACGCATGCGGTTTTGGAGACCGCCGTACTACCACTATACGAATCCCCCAAATTAACAGTTAACTATCAATACTTAATAATTAACTGTTAAAAGATTATTTAGTTTCCTTGTGTGGAGTGTGTTTCTGACAATGCCGGCAGTATTTTTTCATCTCCAATCGATTTTTGAGCAGCTTTTTGTTTTTTCTAGAAAAATAATTGACGCGTTTGCAGACAGTGCACTCCATTTTAATCATGTTGTCTTGGGACATAAAAATATCTTATTATTTTTTAACTAATTTATTTAGCCGGCTCTCGGATTCGAACCGAGGACCTACGGTTTACAAAACCGTTGCTCTACCACTGAGCCAAGCCGGCGCGTCAGGCGGGCGGGCGAAATCGTTGCTCTGTCAGTTGAACTACGTTGGCTCTAGACCAACCCTGGCTGACCCGTTAATTTAACTGGTTTATAAATCAAAATGCGATTTTATTCTAACATAAAAAACTCGATTTTACAATAATCTTAGCTATTTACAATTTTTATCTAAAATAAGAATGTTTTTAAACCTTGACAAAATAAAAATTAAATTATATAATAATATATGCTCTTTATAATTTGGATTTTGATAGTCTAATCCGAGGACAATAATTCAGGCTTCAAAAAGCCTGGGGGAGGATAAGTTAGATGCAAGCAATACTGGAAGCGATCGAAACCGGCCTAGTAAGGGGCTGTGGAATATCCCTGACCGAGGCGATGAGTTCGCCACGATTCGTAAAGCTGCTGGCGAGGCAAAAGACCCTCTTTGAGCGTTACCCTAAGGACACTCACCGAGGAATCGCCCTAAGAGCCGGACATCTGGTCATGGGCCAGTTACTCAACACCATGCCGGAATCGAAAGCTTTAGCCCAAGCTCGACGGATCAAAACACCGAAGTTCGGCTGCGGTATTGAGCTGCGCGCGCTGATCCAATTCTTTGGCGAAGCGCTAATTGTCGAAGCTGGCAAGTGCCTGCCAGACGAAGTGCTTGAATTGGCCAAGGAGTGGAGAGCGGCCACGGCGGAGAGACAGATTGAAATAGTCCGAGAACTATTCTTCATCTTTCGGTCGAAGAAACAAGGCGATGACCAAGAGATCATGACCCTCGCTCACGCTGAGCAAGATCTTATCCGTAAGGCCATGGAAAAGTGGAATCGAGGGTCTGACGCGCGAGATGTTTTACCAAGACTCTATGGCAAGTGGGACAGTAATTGTCCGGCTAACTGTCAGGGTAAGACGCAATTGCTAGTCGCCTTCGCGCACCTCGCCGGAACCAAGGCAATGGTTGTCAACGCTCTAAGCGACGGAGTACATGAGCTGTGGCGGTTAAGGGGTGAGTTGGCCGACGCCATCTCTCAAGACATCAGACGGCGCGGCCTAGGCGGAGTCAGCTCGGAATTTGATGACAGCCTGGCTGGTCATCATTTCGCCGAGATTTTCAGGGAAAAGATTCGGGACTTCCATGTCGGTACGGCTTTGAGGCTAGGCGACGGGCGCTGGATCCTAATCGACCCGCACGCTCTTGCCTGGGGAGTTTTCTCTCCGCGCTGGCAGATGAACGAAACTCACCGACTGCTCCGAAAATACGCTGAAGTTTTGCCCGGACTGACGTTAACCCGCGATGATGGCGGAGAGGTCACGGACAAAATCAAGGCTAGGGCCGAAGTGTCTTACGACTTGATCGAGCGGTCGCGAAAGCTCGAGATTTTGCTTCGCGAACAGGTTCACTCCATGTCAGACTTCATCGACATCGTTAAGGACTCAGAAGATTTCGATTTGCTGATGCGCCTCAACGCCGAACATGAAAGAACGACTTTTGTCCCATGGACCGATCCGAAGATAAGGTTTCTCGGCGTCGCTTCTGTGGTAGCCGGTGGAATGGACAAGCTCCATGACTTTCGGGCCATGATAGACCCAAAGTACCTAGAGCAACAAATAAAGTTGTGGCTATCATTCTACCACTGCGTGGCGGCCAATCACTTAGCGAACCAACTGGGTGACAATGGCGAGTTGGTCCATCTGGTTTGCGAGTTCAACGCCAGCCCGGAATACTATTTGGCACTGTCGGCGACCAACAGCATCATCGTGCGAGAAGATGAAGAGTCGGAATCGTTCTTCATTGATTACGGTTTCGACCAGCTCACTCTTTATAACACGATGATCCGGCGAAAGGAAGCGGCGGTCGCGGCGGCGGAGGTCGTCAAAACTCTGCCGTTTGTGCATGAGAATATGCGCACCAGATTTGGAATCTAACGGCGGAAAAACAACGAGAGACGAGAGGAGGTGCAGACAGATATGATAGACACAAGGAGCTTTTCGCGAGAAGCCAAGGAATTGATGCGCCTGTGCCCTGTAAGTGAACACAGCGGGGAACCCACTGGTACGGACATCTCCACGGTAATTGCCGAACACCCCGAGCTCGTTTCAGGACTCTCCCAATATGTTTCCTGGGTCCGGGAGGTGGGCATGGCCATTGCGGAAACAACGACAACTCCGGCGATTGGCCACCCGGTTGCCAAGACTGTCCGGAAGGTACAGGCCCACGCCAGCGACGGCGACAAACCGAAATCCGAACCCCGCACCTAGTTGCGGGCGTACACAACACACAAAGCCCTGTCCGGCAGTAATGGACAGGGCTTCTTAATTTTTAGAAAAACAAATTTGTCAAAAACTAACTTATTCCTTCTCCCCCCTTCTAACATCAACCTTGCCTTTTTCGT
The DNA here is from genome assembly GCA_041649575.1 of Patescibacteria group bacterium. Classification (GTDB taxonomy): domain Bacteria; phylum Patescibacteriota; class Patescibacteriia; order 2-01-FULL-39-33; family 2-01-FULL-39-33; genus JBAZMW01. Next base: position 71,577 of record JBAZMW010000003.1, read on the forward strand.
CAAAAACAATCACGTCCCGGCGGGACAAACGTTTTTGTAAAATATAGTTGGCTAAAACATCATCGACTTTCTCCTGAATCACCCGGCGCAATGGTCGGGCGCCAAAAACCGGGTCGAAGCCGGCGACGGACAGCTCTTCAATAAAAGAATCCGTGGCCTCCAGACCCAAACCGCGCTCCTCCAAAGTCTTGGCCACCCTAAGCAGCATCAGCCGGGCAATGCTCTTTACTTCCTCCCTGGTTAAAGGTTTGAAGATAATAATACCGTCAAAACGGTTAAGAAATTCCGGACGAAAATAAGCCAATAATTTATCATTGACCAAATCGTCTTTAACCGATTCCACCTCCTTGCCGGCGCGAACCTGCTCTTGAATAAAAGGAGTGCAAGCATTGGAAGTGGCGATAATAATGGTGTTGGTAAAATCAATCAGCCGGCCGCGGCCATCGGTCAAACGGCCGTCATCCATCACCTGCAAAAAAATATTTAAGATGTTAAGATCGGCTTTTTCTATCTCGTCCAACAAAACCAGGGAAAAGGGATTTTTTCTAACCGCTTCGGTCAAATGGCCCGGAGAATCCTCGGTGCCGATCAACCGATTAAGACTGGCCGTCTCCTGGTATTCTGACATATCCAGGCGAATCATGTTTTTCTCATTGCCGAAATAAACTTCGGCCACGGCTTTGGCCAGCTCGGTCTTGCCGACACCAGTCGGACCCAAAAACATCAGATTGGTAATTGGGCGCTTGGTGCTTCTAAGTTCGGTACGAGCACGGCGCAAAGCGGTGGAGACCATTTTAACCGCTTCGTTCTGGCCAACAATACGCTCGTGAATACGCGCTTCCAGATTTAATAGTTTTTCGCTTTCTTCCTGGGTGACTTCGGTGGCCGGTATGTTGGTAAGCTGGGAAATTATTTCGGCCACATCCTCGCCGGTGACCACCGTCCTCTTGCCTCTGGTTTTGCTGGCCATGGTAGCCGCTTCCTCCAAAACGCTAATCGCTTTGCTGGGCAGAAATTTGTCATGAATAAAGCGGCTGGACAAATCAACGGCTTTTTCTATAGCTTCGTAGGTCAGAAAAACCCGATTGCTGTATTCGATTATTCCTGATTTTAGTTCCAAAACTTGAATCGCGCCGTCGCGGCTGACTTCCGGCACCTTAACCAGCTTGAAAACATCGTTTAAAACATTGTTGCCTTCAATGTATCTGCCATAGTCTCCGACCGTGGCGGTGGTAAAGCACAAAAAGTTGCCATTTAGCAGATATTTGGCGAAAATTTCCGAAAGATCCAGACTCTCTTCTTCGCCGGTGGTGATGCCAATCAATTCTCTGATATTCTCCACCACCAAAATGATATTTTTAGCGCGAATAATTTCCTCCATCACTCTGATTAACCGTTCTTGAGCCTTGTCGGGCGTGGTGCCGCCAATCAAACTGGCGATATTCAAACTCATTAAGCGCTTGTCCTGCATGCTTTGGGGCACCTCCTCGGTCACCATTTTTTGGGCGATGCCCTCTATAATCGCCGATTTACCCACCCCGGGCTCGCCAACTAAAATGACATTACGCTGGCCGCCGCTCTCAATCGCGCGAAAAATTTCTTCTAGTTCCTTATCGCGGCCAATGCAAGGGACAAAATAGCCGTATTTGGCCAAAGTGGTCAAATTCTGGCTGAAATGATCCAAAAATGGCGTGGCCAAAGCCGTCATGGCTCGATCGATATCGCCCCTGGGCTTAAAACGCGAGGCCGACCTGAAATGCAACCAGTTTTCCATTAAAATCTGCTGGAAACCCTGCCACATGACGACATTATTGATTTTATTCAAATCGGCTTCAAAATCATACATGATATTAGAGACGGTTTCATCGAGCTGGCAAGCGACATAAAACAAATCTATTACCTCCACTCGATGACGATTTTGTAAATAGGCATTTTGATAAGCCCCGAGTAGAATTTTTCTAATCTTTAAAGAAATACCGGTCTTTTGACCGACTGGTAACTTGGCTAAAGCTTTAGCTAGTTTTTCTTCCAGTAGTTCCCGGCTGATGCCCAGACGACCAATAATCAAGGCGACTTTAGAAAATGACAAGAGCGAGGCCAATAGGTGAACCGGCTCGATCTCATGATGTTTTAATTTCCTGGCCAATAAATAAGAACGGTTCACGGCCAGCCAAGCATCGTGGACATAGGAAAAAGAGACGTCGATTTTTCTTTTTTTGTCTAATTGTTTGAAAAAAGAAAAATTACCAATCCTTTCACTGGCCAATAAATTGTCATCGGCCGATTGGTATTTTTTTTCTTTGATCTTTTTCTGCCGGTCGGCCTCGCGGCTCAAACGATAAAAAAGATAGAGGTCGGTTACCAGACTTAGCCAAAAAACAGAAGCCCAAAAACCCTCCAAAAACAACAGATTGGTCTGAGGCGACAGCGGGCTAGTTCCCCAAATCAGCCGCAGCTGCCAAATCAGAGAAATAATACCAACAGCTCCAAAAACCCAAAGCAGACTGTTTATAATTATTTTAAAAATGTTTCGGATCTGATTTTCTAAAACCGCCGAAGAGTTTATGCTTTTGCCCCAAAACAACAAAACGTCGCCCAGCCACAGGCCAAGCGAGCGTCCTTGGCAGACAGGACACGGCGCTCCGTTTACTTCTCCCCTGCCTTGGCAAGAAGAGCAAAGTAAATAATCCAATTTTTTTTCGTTTGTTTTAGCCGACATTTAAAATAGCTTAAAATAATAAAGTTATAAATTTATAGACAACCATCAGAGGCAGGGCTAGCCAGCCCAGAAATAAACAAAAAATTAAAAGCGCCCAAATTGCCAGCGCCAGGGCGCGAAAAACAATTTGGACCAAACGCATGAAAAAACTGATTAGCCGACCCTGCCAATCGGTTTGGCTGTACATCGGCTGGAAAAGATTGACAAGCCAAACGCGGACGCCGATAGTTCTTTCACCGTTTAAAAATTTTTGCCAGAAAAACAGACCGGTTTTTTTGGCGCCGACGGTGTACCACCAAAAAGGGAAATAAACCGCGTCCAAAAACACCTCCAGAAAAACTGATTTAATTGGGCCTAAAACAATGCCTTTGAGCATACAGATGGTTATATTATAACATTTTCGAGAGAATTAAAAAACCCGTTCTAACTTATATAGCCAATAATAATTTAATAATCTCTCACGCACCTTATGACCATTGCCGTGGCTTAACAGCCCTAAATATGATTGCAAAGTCGCGTTAGTCGGACTAATCTTAATTCTATTTATGGACTTTCTCTTGGTGGTATTCCGCAATACCCGATGGTCAGTAAAATGAACCCAACCAAGATAATCAACTCCCGAGGCCATTGTTCTTATGGATATTTTATTGGGATGAAGAGTGAGCTTTAATTCCTTAGACAAAAATTGACCTATTTCTGGTAATATTTTTTCTAGATACTCTTTGTCGTCATTGAGAACCATAAAATCATCGGCATAGCGCAAGTAATATTTCACTTTTAATTTATGTTTTACCCATTGATCAAAATCATTCATGTAGACATTGGCCAGTAGTTGCGAAGTGAGATTGCCAAGTGGCAGCCCGATATCCTGGCCGTAAATCTTACTATCATAACTCTCAATTACCTCGTCGAGCAGACTCATAATATCTCGGTCGGGAATATAGCGGGATAAGCTATCCATAAGGATTTTATGATCGATACTGTCAAAAAATTTCCTGATGTCACATTTCAAAACCCAGCAGGTGCGAGAGTGATTTTTGCTTGTTTTGTAGGCCAAAGCACGGAATCTGTTCATCGCTTTATGCATTCCCTTATCATTGCGGCAAGAGAAAGAATCGGCGATAAAAGTCCTGTCAAAAAAGGGATAAAGAATTCGATAGATAGTATGATGAATCAAGCGGTCGCGGACGCTGGCTTTGTGGATATGCCGACGCTTAGGATCGGTTATATAGAAATCAACATAGCCGCCATGACAGTATGTTCGATTGGCCAAATCCTCGTTTAATGATAAAATATTGTCGAGCAGGTTACGAGAAAATATTTGGACGTCCAGCTTCATTTTTTTGCCAACGATAAATTCTCGCCACGCGGAAAATAAATTTTCTAAATCAATAATCGAATTATAGTTATGGCTCAGTTGGATTTTCATAATAATTCCTTTAAGTCCCCCCCCCCAACGGGTTTTGATAATTTTCCAATTTTGACGCAATTAAAGGAAGGGTATAAATTGTGGCACGGCTTCTTAAATCGCCTGCCTCGCACTACGCGCTATACTCTGGGGACAAAAATCGATAATATCTTTACGGATTTAATTGCCACCGCCTTAACCGCCAAGTTTGCCAGACAAGATGAAAAAATTATCAGGCTAAAACAAATCAGCGAGGGTCTTGATCATCTCAAATACTTTCTGACGATACTGTGGGAAATAAAAGGGATAGACAGTGGCAAACTCTCCGCTTTGGGCAGTCGTCTGGCTGCCGTCGGAAAAATGGTCGGCGGATTACTCAAGTCAATTTCATAAAAAGGAAAAGAAGGTCTCAAAAACCTTCTTTTCCTTTTTATTTTCACATCATCAGGAGCACGAAGCCGATATTGTCGTTGCCATTCTCGTCCCAGTTGTTGCAGTTGAGCCCGTTGTCGTCGAAGTTGCCAGCAATGAGACGATTGCCGTCGTTCAAGGTCAATCAATAGTTGTGAATATTGTCTTCCAAAACACCGCCCATTGAGTTCTCTCTGGGCTGAACCGTATTTGGGGTCATGAGCCCACCAACAATAAACACGGGGTGTGAAAAATGTCCTTGGGATAATTTCCTTGCTCTGGCGCGATCCTTAGACAACGCCATTCGGAAGAATAAATTACCTTGTTCTGCGGGCTGGCGTCCGTGGAGACCAGCTAAGTTTAACTTCGCAGTAATGGTAATTATATCACAATCGAAAATTTTTATGAAGATAGATATCTGCATTAGCTCCTCGGCTCGAAAATTTAAAAGATTACTTTTACATTTCTCTCGCTCTACGTCGCTTATAAAAAAGAGAGGCCTCGGTGCGATGACCAAGGTCTCAAGTGTCCAAGTGTCCAACAATCCGAGGCGAGAGCGCCAAGGATCCTACTTACCGAGCTTCTCCACCCCCAGGAGCACGAAGCCGATCATGCCGTCGCCACCCTCGCCCCAGTCGCGGCAGCGGAGCCCGACGCCGCCGAAGCCGCCAGCAATGAGACGACTGCCGTCGCGCAAGGTGTCAGACGCCATGTAGAGACGATTCAGCGGTACACGTTCGCCCGTACGCTTGAAATGCGCGAGGATAAGAGCGAACTGAAGCTGAATCGAGCCGAATGTTGTGGCGTGATTACCGGGCAATTCGTAGCGCTGTTTGAGTTCGGCGCGGTGCTTTTCCATCGCTTTGATGTTCTTACCCGTGCTGTTTTCTGCCAGGCGAGGAATCCAGAACACCAAGCAATCGTCGGTGGGGTTGTCGTTGAAATTCCAGCTCTGGAGGTAGCCGAGATTCTCGTAGCAAGGACCGACAATCGGGGCGTGCTTCTTCAACGTGAAGCCCTGCTTGATAAGCCATACAACAGGCCCCGTGTAGCCCATCAGAGCCGCCAGTTTACGCCAGGGGGCGAGACGGTCTGTGAACTGTGGGAACTGCTCCAGCATCTTACTATCGGATAAGGGAATGGCGAAAGTATTCGCGATTTCTTCTTGCACGAGTGCGGCGAGGAACTCTTTCACCTTTCCTGGCTTATCGGCAAAAACCGACATCTCTTCATCGCTGAGGCCATTAAGTGTGGCCAATACCGATACTGCACTTGCCTTACGGTCTGTCGTCTTCATAACTTGCCTTTCTGCCTACCTGAGGCAGTATTCCCAACCACCATGGCCGAGAAAAAGATGGGGCATTCAGTGGTCCCAACTTTCTTTCTGCATAATTTACCCTGTAGGAATAGGCACTCAAATTCCACAGGGTTTATCTTAAATTAAACAAAAAGAAAGCTGGAACCTAAAACTTATCAATATATTAATGAACTAATAATATATTATACGGCATATGACAAAATTTGTCAATCAAATAACTATCCTTAATAAATATTTGGGCCGGGAGGGATTCGAACCCCCGAAGGCAAAGCCAAGAGATTTACAGTCTCCCCCATTTGACCGCTTTGGTACCGACCCATACTAACTGTTATACTTGAGCCGTTGATCGGATTTGAACCGATGACCTACTCCTTACCATGGAGTTGCTCTACCAACTGAGCTACAACGGCATATAGATTGTTTTGATTAATTACAGCTTACAATCAGACTGGATCCAACTGAGCTATCCGCCTCGGCTCGCCTTGCTCGCCAAGGCGAGACGGGCAACGGCTTATAGATTGTTTTTGATTTAAGTTTTTTTATTCTAACAAATAATTCACATTTTTTCAATAGCTTCTCTAAAATCATCTAATTTGCCGTTTTCCGAATTAATCTCGCTAAGCCGGTTGAAAGTCTTCTTGGCCAAGCTCTTCTCCCCCAACTTGATACTTAACTCTATTAATTTATCGAGATATTTGGGGTTGTTGGGCACAATGGAAGCCGCTTTCAGATAACAATCCAATGCCTTGTCTGCTTTATCCATTATTTCATAAATTTGCCCCAAGTCATCATAATAAACAGCCAGTTGCGGTTCAATGTCTAAAGAACTCAAAAAATCCGTTTCTAATTCTTCGAGACGCTCTCCCTTGACCGCCACCGCCTGATTGAATTTTTTGTTGGCCAAGCTTAATTTCAAAAGATACTGGTAAATTTCTTCGGCTTGATTATAATCTTTACGGTAAAAATATAACTTGCCCAACAGCTCATAGGCCTCTTTGTTCTTTTTGTCCTTGGCAATGACTTCTATCAGCCTCTTTTCGGCCAAAGAAAAATCCTCCTCGGCGACCAATTCTTTGGCTTCGGCAATCAACTCATCGGTTGTAGGAATCTTGATCGGCTCACTGCTTTCTTTAGCCTGGTATTTATGCTCCAAATTGGAAACCCAGGCTTTTAACTTTTTGAATTGCTCGGCAGCCCTCTGTCCGCGCCCGGAAAAAACACTTCTGATCCTGATCGCCGCCTTGCTGCTATTTCTAAAAAATTTGGCCTGTAGAATCTTGGCCTTGGCCGAAGCTTGTTTTTCTTCTTTCAGGGAGTTAATATTGATATTTCTCAAGTCGGGCAGATGTTTAAATAATAAATAAAACAAGCCGGCCAAACTGGCGACGATAATAACGATTAAAATAATTACCAATAACATTTCTTGAGTGATTAATTGCCGCTACCAAAAATTTCAATCTTGGCTATAACGTCGTCTCTTACCGCCTCGATGGAAGGAGCTAAGATTCTGCGCGGGTCATAAAACTTTTCAAATTCCTTGGCGGCAATGGTTTTTTTCAGGGTTTGCGTGAAAGCTAGGCGTAAAGTAGTATCGATGTTAATAATCCTTACGCCATTTTTTATTGCCTGCCTGATGTCGTCGGGGTTGGTGCCCGAAGCGCCGTGCAGTACCAGTGGTAATTCGACTTCTTTATTAATTTTTACCAACCTCTTTAAATCAATTATTTCCTTGCCCTCAAAAGCGCCGTGCATGGTGCCGACAGAAACCGCCAAAGTGTCAATCCCTGTCCTGGCCACAAATTCTTTCACCCGACTGGGATCGGTCATAAATTTATTGGGGTCTTTGGGCAGCTCCACTTCAGTCATGCCTTCTTTGCCAAAAATAGTCCCCAGCTCTCCCTGCGCCCAAGCGCCGAAACGATGAGCATAATCGACCGACTGCTTGGTAATGGTAATATTTTCTTCAAAGGGCAGGTCGGAGGCATCGATGTGAATGGAAGAAAACCCGGCCCTGATGCATTCTACCACCGAACGAAAACTTTTACCGTGATCCAAATGCAAAGCCACCGGAATCTCCCGGCCTTCATTGTTGGCAACCGATTCGATTAGGCTGACTATGGTCTTTAAGCCGGCATAATTAATGGTGGACTCGGAAACTTGAACAATCATTGGCGATTTTTTGGCCAAAGCGCCACGAAAAATTCCCAAAGTCATCTCCAGATTGGAAGTGTTAAAAGCGCCCAAAGCAAACTCTCCGGCTATGGCCTTTTTTACTATCTCCTTAATGTGAATAAGCATAAATTAAAATTAAATTCTATAATTTTCCACTAATTTAATAAATTCTTCGGCGCTTAAACTGGCCTGGCCGACCAAAAAGCCCTCTACTAATTCTTGGCTGGAAAAATCGCCAAGCAAATCGGCCTCCATACTGCCGCCATAGATCAGCCTAATATTATTGTTGATTATTGTCAACGGGAATAAATCTCTTAGGGACTGCTTGATTATGCTCAAAACCTCCCCAGTTTCTTCGGCGGTAGCGTGCGGTCCCGGGCTGATAGCCCAAACCGGCTCATAAGCGATCACCAGTTTTTCCTGCTCGACTAAATCAACTCCCGCCAGCGCTCTGGTCAGCTGCCGCAAAATTTTGTTGCCAGTTGATCCCTCTTGCCGTTCACTAAGATTCTCGCCGACGCAAAGAACGGGTGTGAGGCCATTATCCAGACAAGCTAAAACTTTTTTATTAATCATCTCGTCCGTTTCGCCCAAATTTTGTCTTCTCTCGGAATGACCAACAATCACGTATTGGCAACCCAAATCTTTTAAATACACTGGCGAAATTTCTCCCGTAAAAGACCCGGCCGTCTCCCAAAAAACATCTTGGGCGCCCAAAACTAAATTAGTGCCTTTCAGTATTTCTCCTACCGGAAACAAGCTGGTAAAAGCCGGGCAAATGACCACTTCTTTTTCGGTCGGCATGTCTTTCAGTCGTTGTTTTAAATTTTGAGCCAATTCCAGCGACTCGCTGGAAGCTAAATTCATTTTCCAGTTGGCGATAAAAATCGGCTTTTTCGGCAAAACCGGAATCGAGGTTTCTTTTGGTTGTTGATTAAAAAACATTGGCAGATTTTACCATTGATAATTATTAAAAGCCCAATAAGCCAAACTTTTGGTGTCGGTAAAGCGGCTGGTAATAGTGGGGCTGCCCAAAACAGCGACCAAAACTTGACGATTTCTTTCATCGGCCACCTGACTGACAAAACAATAACCCGCTTGTTCCAAGTAACCGGTTTTACCAGCTTCGATTTTATAACGACCGTCGCCCAAGCCAAAATCTTGGCCCAATATTTTATCAGTGTTTTGCACTTTCCTGATAACGCCTTTATCGCCAACGGCAAAACTGTATTCCTTTAGGGCGGTGGCGCGCTTAATTTCCGGCTGGATAAAGGCGGCTCGGGCCAGTTTGATTACATCCAGGGCGCTGGCCTTATTCTTATTGTCGAGGCCGCTGGGGTCTGTAAAATTTGCCTCGGTCATCTTTAGTTCTTTGGCTTTTAAATTCATCGCCCTAGTAAATTCTTCCGCCGACAAGCCGGTAGAACGAGCCAGGGCCAAAGCTCCCTCGTTGGAAGAAGCCACTAAGGTGGAGTAAAACAGATCTTTGACTTTAATCTTTTCGCCGGCAAAAAAATAGTTAATACCGCCGTCACGATAATCGGTTTCCGAAATCGTCACCTCTTTTTCCCAGCCGGGATTATGCTCAAGAAAAACCAAAGCCGTCATCAACTTGGTAATACTGGCGATGGAACGAGCGGTTTGCGAACCAGATTCAAAAAGAATTTTGCCGGTAGTGGGCTCCACCACCACAAAATTTCGCGCGCTGATTTTGACCCCCAGACTTTGGCTGGAAAAGTCACGTTGCGGCAAAACACTGGCCAGAGGTTTGTTGTCGGCAGCAGGCAAACGATTGTCGCCGGTAGGTAGTGGCGCGGCTACTTGCGCCTGAAAAAACAAACTGGCTAAAAGTAAATTAACAACCAACTCCCACATTGTTTTAAAAATTTATTTATCTCAAAGCTTAACCGTTATTTTCTAGGCCGGTTAGCAATTTTCCTAAGTTATTATTACGATTTAGCTGCTCATAATCGGGCAACTCCTCCACTTTATTCAAACCCAGATAGCTCAAAAAATTAAAAGTGATGCTATAGAGCGTGCCGCGACGGCTGTCTTCCTGGCTCTCTACCAATCCTCGCATCAATAAATTCCTTAAAATCAAGCTGCAATTAATGCCACGAATCATTTCCAGTTCTGCTTTAGAAATCGGGCCGCGGTAAGCGACGATAGTCAGGGTTTCCAAAGACGGCCTGGTCAATTCGCCAGTCAGCTCGCTTTTGACAAATTTTTTGACCACCTCACTGGAATCGCCGGCAGTCACCATCTGATATTTATCACCTAAAACCGATATTTTTATGCCCCCTTGCCGCTTTTCATATTCCTGGTTCAGTTCGTTTAAAGCCGACCTGGTTTCTTCCGGGTCAGTCGCCACGAGCTTGGCCAGCTCCTTGACGCTTAGGGACTTGGCGGCGATAAACAGCAGGCTTTCGAGTTGGTTTTTTATTTTCATAAATTAATTCCTTCTATAATTATCTCATCAAAAACGCCTTTTTGTTTCACAGCCACTTCGCCGTTTTTTATCAACTCTAGAAGCGCAATAAAACAAATAACCGCCTCGGCGCGAGAACTGACTTTGGTCAAAATTTCCTGGAAATTAATTTTTTTGATCCGCGCCAAGGAATTTTTGATGTTGGCTACCATTTCTCTAAGGGTCACCGTTCGTTCCAATACTTTTTGCGGCAGATTGACCACGTAGCTGATACGATTCAAAATCTCGTTAAAAACAGTGGTCAAATCCGCCAGCTTAAGCCGCGCCGGCGGGCTAAAAGTCGGCTCCGGCGACTCGGCAATCTTCTCTCTAAAAAAAGAAAAACGCTGCCGACTCAAGATGGCTTCGATGTTTTTCGAAGCCGCCAAATAATCCTTATAAATTTTTAATTGGGCTTCAAGCTGCTCGGCGCTATCTTCTTCGTCATCCGCCACCTCCGGCAAAAGCGTTTTTGATTTGATCACTAGCAGCTTGGTGGCTACCACCAAAAAATCCGCCAGTTCCAGGGCGCTAATGTCATTATTATCTAAATAGTAAAGATACTGATCGGTGACTTCGGCCAAAGCGACCTGGGAGATATCCAGTTTTTGGTCCTCGATAAGCCCCAACAATAAATCCAAAGGGCCGCTGAATTGTTCAAGCTCGATTTGATACATTAAATAAAATTTTCAAGTAATTCTTAAAGTTCCGGTTTTAGAATTAAAAATTATTTATTTCTTCTCTTGGTCGATTTTTTCTTGGCAATTTTTTTGGCTGCCTTTCTGACTGGTTTTTTCTTGGCTATCTTGGCTTTTATTTTCTTCATTTGCTTTTCAACTTTCTTGGGAATTTTATAACCGCCCTTCATGGCGATGTCGGCCAACTTGGCTTCTTCCAGCTGGACAAAATCTCTGACTTTCATTAAGACGCTGTCGGTGAAACTACCGGTAGAAAAAACGGCTTTTTTGGTTTTGAGCATGGCTTTGTCAACCAGAGTCTCAAGTTGGTGCAATTTACCGAAAGAAGAAATCGCACCCGGCTTGATTTTCAGAATTTTGACCATGATTTGCTCTTTGGGAATAGAAACCTTTTTTACTCTTAGAGCCTTCTTTAATTTATTAAGATCGATCTTTTTGTCCGCCGGAACAATCACCAAGACAAAAGTTTTATCGGCCTGAATTAATAAATTTTTGGCAATTTCTTTAAGCTCTTTTTTGAGCGTTTGAGCGGCATCATAGGCGGTAAAAACCGTCTTATGAGCCACCTCCTCGTAGTCGATACCGGTTTTGTCTAAATAACTTTTGATTTTTTGAGGGATAGACATATGATTTTTTGGTTAATTATTTTTTATCTGGGCACAATCGCGCCTGGCTCCCCAACTTGCAAGTTACCACCGCTTAATTTGACATTAAAACACTGATAACCGGCGCCGTGGCTGTACCATTCTTTGCCGGGAACCGGTTCGTTGGGATTGTTTGAAGCTAGAGAAAAAGTGGCGCACAGGGCATATTCGCCATCGCCAAAAACTTGATAGTCGTAGGGCTTCTTGGTTTCGGGGTCGGCCAAGGTTATATTGGCGGCGGCCAAATCACTGGGCAATTTTTTGTCTTTGATATAATAAGAGGCTAGTTGAGAACTGACAGAAGTCAAATCACTGGCTCTTTGTAAATCAAGGCTCCTCTCTCTGCTCTTTTGGGGAGAATCGATTATAAAAAAGCTGCCCAAAACCGAGGCTAAGGCGACGATAATGATCGCCACCAGAAAAGCAACCGAGACGGCACTTTTATAATTATAACTTTTTCTTTTCAGGTCATAAAAATAATAACCGAAAATACCGCCGGCGATCAGCAGAATAACAATAATCTTCAAAAAAACACTCAAGGTGTAATCTCCGTCCAGTAGCCGGAAAACCACGGCAATCAAATCACCGATGAGCACGAGCGCGGAAACAAAAAGCATCAAATAAGTCAGCCAGCGATAGATGCCGCTGGTATGGTTGAGCTCTTCTTTGCGATATTTTTTATGAAGCAAGCTGATGACCGCCAAAAAAACCGGAGTAATAATCAAGGTTGAGGCGACATTGAACTTGAGGGCGGTTTGGGAAAAGTTGCTGACGCTGGAAAAGAGCAGGTTGGGCGAAAAAAACTTATTGATGATCTGAAATAAAACCCCGCCAAGAGAAAGCGACATCCAGCCCAAGGTAACCAGACTTAGCAAATTAAGAAAAGCGTCTAAAGCGCCTTTTTCTTTGTATAAATTTTGATTGTTGCCTTCCATATTTTTGATTATTTATTATTTTTTAATTTGTTTTTGAGAGGTAATGCTTGCTGCTCACCCAGCAGTTTCTTGGCTGTCCTTAAACCGGCAGGAGTAAGAATCACTTCTTTGATAAACCATTTTTGGGCCGTCTTAATGCCCACTCCTTTTATCAGCCCTCGGCCAATAAGCCGCTCTACACTTTTGGTAATGACGTTTTCTTGATCAATTTTTTTGGGCGGTTGCTTTTGCGACAAATAAAAATTATTCAAAACCGTTTTAGAAACAGCGCGCTTCTTGCTCTCCAGCCCTTGACGCAAAACATATTTTTGCAACGAAGAGAGCGCCATAATCTTTAAGACAATTTGTAATTATTGATCATCAGCACAAACTTATACCCGAGATACTTGGCGGCCAAACGGCAGAAAGTCATGCGGTTGATAAAAATTTCGAAATATTCTATCGGATCGGCCAACTTGGTGTCGATGTTAATTTTTAGAATTATTTCTTTTCTCTTGCTGTCGACCGACAGCTGATTGTCGGTAGCGGCCCAGTTGACCCGATCGTGGATGTCGGTTTTGATACTGCCCTTGCTTTGCACGCGGGTGCGGTGCACGTCGGATTTGTCGGCCAAGATCAAAATGGCCGAGACTTTACTAACTAACTTTAAATCGTCCTTGTCATGACTGACTATGGCCTGCATTACCGTCGACAGATCTTCAGGCGCAGCTAAACTCATGAAAACTTGCGAAAACAGCATAGCCGCCCAATAATGATGCCAGCTGCGGCCCAAAAAATTGCCCATATCGTGACAATAGCCGCTAATTGCCGAAAGCTCCTGCTCCCTTTTGGACAAGCCGACTTTCTTGGCCAGCGACATGGCGCGGTCGGCCACAATGTTGGTGTGACGAAAGCCGTGATCGGTGTAGCCCAGGGCCTTGAGATACTTCTCTGTTTGTTTGATAAAATCATTGACAAACAAATTAGTTTTAACTTGTTTAAAGGTTAATTGCATATTTGTCGCCTTCTTTACCCGCCGTAACTTTATCAAAGACGGGCTAAATAGTAAAAATTTATTTTGTGAATTTAAAAGTATTTGCAACTTGTTGTACTATATTTAAATCATCTCCGAAAATTCTAATTGTCCTGGTGCTTCCAAATATATCAACAATAAGATGCTCTCCACCACATTCTTCGCTTATAATATTAAATGATATGGCATTTTGATTATTTATCTTGGTTACTTTTATATTACTAACTTTATTAAGATCACCTTCTGCCAAAGTATTATTTCTTGATAAAATCTGATAAGCTGAATTAAAATCGAAGTCTTGAATCTCATTAATCTCAATAGCCTTACAATCGCATTCACATAAAGTCGGGGCGTTAATTTGATGAAAAGAAATCGCACTTTTTATCCAAGGAAACAAATAATTATTTATCTGATCCTGTTGTGGCGTATTGTTATTTTCATCAATTGTTATAATCGGATCTGTATAATCATTAGGATAATTAAATTCAAACTTATATTTATCATTCTTATAAATCTTCCGGTCGGCAGTTTCTGTATTGTAACAATCACCAATCATCTCTGCCGGAAAACTATACTGTTTAACCAAAGCACAATCTATTTGGCCGTTGCCGTCGAAAACCAACTGCCAAACACCATCAACCTTGGCAGCCAAAAATATACCGCCTTCGCCAACACCACCAACGCCAAATTTTACTTCACCACGAGCATGAGTAGCATCTTCTTGTTTGATGTGCACAGTTACTTCATCCGGCTGTTTGTTATACTTATGAATAAACAACTGTTTGATAGCGGCAACAGTATCGACCTGCTCTGCTTTCGGGCAAGGCGTAAATTCGCAATTGGGACCTTCGCGACCAACAGCCGAACCATCGGGACAACTTTTGGCTTCCTTGGTGCAAACGCCTGCTTCGTTGCTCGTTTTAATAAAAGAAGGAACCATAGTGCAGCCGGCCAAAGCAACAACTGCTACTAACGACAGTAAAAGTAAAAATTTTTTCATAAAGTTATTATTTTGATGTCATTGCGAGCGAAGCCCAAAGGGCGCAGCGAAGCAATCCCACGGGATCGCCACGGTCGTCCAGCCGGTTGTACCGGCTGGATAGCCTTAAGAGCGATGACAACTATTAAACTTTTAACTACCGTTAATCCGCCATTTCGGTTTGCTCGCCAAACAAATCAATTTTTTCTTTTTTAGCTTTGGCAATCACGCTATCGGCGATTTGGATATTAGCATCGCGCAGAGCCTTCTGGCTGGTAAAATTGGGCGCGTCCATCATCAGGTCGCGGCTATCACCGGTTTTGGGAAAAACAATCACTTCACGGATATTTGGTTCGTTCTGCAAAATAGCCACAATCCTATCAATGCCGGCGGCAATGCCTCCATGAGGCGGCGCGCCATACTCAAATGCTTCCAGCATATGACCAAAACGCGCCTTAATTTCTTGTTCACCCACACCCAATAGTTCAAAAACTTTTTTCTGAATATCGCGCCGATGAATTCTGATAGAGCCGCCATAAATTTCAAACCCGTTTAACACCAAATCATAACCATAGGCCCTCCATTTTTGCGGCTCCTCTGGATATTTTTTCATATCTTCCAGATTTGGCATGGTAAAAGGATGGTGACTGGCCACTAATTTTTTTTCAGTTTTGGAATATTTGAACATCAGAGGGTCTATCAGCCACATAAAAGCCAGTTCACTAGGATCGTGTTTGTCAACTCTTAGATCCGGCTTATCGGTGCCGTATTTTTCCATACATTCTTCGTAAGTCAGGCGCGGAAATGGCTGCGCTGAGATATTCTTTTCCGGATAAAGCGTTTCTACTAACTTAATCATCATGGGCTCAATCAGATTAAAAACGTCTTCCTGTTCGATAAAGCTCATTTCCACGTCCAGTTGAGTGAATTCGGCTTGCCGGTCGCCTCTGGTATCTTCGTCCCTAAAACACCTGGCGATTTGAAAATATTTTTCCGCACCGGCCACCATTAAGAGTTGCTTGAACTGCTGGGGCGACTGTGGCAAGACATAAAATTTGCCCGGCCAAAGCCTAGAAGGCACTATAAATTCTCTGGCCCCTTCCGGCGTGCCTTTGGTAAGAACCGGCGTTTCGATATCCAGAAATCCCAAATCCGTCAAATAATCCCTGATAAACTTCACCACTTTGGAGCGCATAACCATGTTTTTGGTCATCCGCTGGGTGCGTAAATCAAGATAACGGTATTTGAGACGGGTTTCTTCGTTTACCTCGGCCGTGTTCTGGTCGATGGCAAAAGGCGGCGTCTTGGCTTCGTTTAAAATTTCAAGTTTGGTCACCAATAGCTCCACCGAGCCGGTGGCAATTTTATCATTAATCATATTGGCCGGACGCTCATTGACAGTGCCGACAATGGCCACCACATACTCACTGCGCAGTTTCTCGGCCAAAGCGTGCGTTTCCTTGTTCGAGGGAATAAACACCACCTGCAAAATGCCGCTACGATCACGGACATCAATAAAAATCAATTTGCCATGATCGCGACGAGTGTGTACCCAACCCATGATTTTCACCTCCTGACCTATCTTGTTTGTCACCTCCAAAATCGGAGTTCTTTGCATAGACTAAAAAAGAAAATTTGTTAAAATTTGTTAAATTAATTATAACAAAAATCGATTTTTTGTTCAATGAAAAAAAGCCACAAATTACCAATGAATCGCGACTTTAAAAATTCTTACCCCAAAAACATAAAAATTCTTAGTTATTATGACTTTAAATTTGTTTAATATTTTAATTTTTAATTTTTTAATTTGTTTTTTATTTAAATTTAGCCAAAATAAATAACTAACCATTGACACTAATTTTCAAAAATGATAGAATTTTTTATTGAGCGGCACAGTGCTGACTCAAAACCTCGAACATTACAAACAAGAGCGGAGGACAAATCCGTGTATATAAGGAACATAGTTCCCGGACAGTTTGTTTAGTTCTTCTCCCAAGAAGACCCGCACGATGCGCGTAATGGCAAGAGACATCGCGTTGACAGCGTTGACGTGAGAGAGAGCACTGTGACGCTGGACGTCTCCGAAGATGACGGCTACACGACTGATTTTGAGATAGTGGATTCTGTTAGTTGCTGGAGCCAGCCGGTAGAATTGTGCAGTTTCTAGTGCAGGAAGAGAAGGCTTGTGAGCGGCGCCGATCCTGGACGCGTCATAGCTTTCGTCCCCGAACCGCCAGCCACGGCCCCGTCCGTACCGGCCAAACCATAGAAAGGGCGCGACCAATGAGATCAAGAAACGCGGTAGCACTGAAAGCGGGCCAGTTCTTGCTTTTTTCCCGAAGAATCGCTTCCGGGAAAAAGGTCATGGTAATGGGGCGTGTCAAAGAGATAAGCCCCAAAGGCGACCGTAAGCTGGACTACATCGACCTGGAACTGATGGACGAAGAAAGCCAGATCTGGCCGGACCACCGTGATTGCCATGACGGCGGCAGAGCAGCGACGCTCTCCCGGCTCCAAGAGCTCTACGGACCAGCGAGAATCACTACGCCCGAAGAAGCCGAGAGCTTCCAGATGAAAGTGCTGGCGAATCGCGTCGTTGCTATTGTCCGCTTCTTCTGGTGACAACGCTGGAGGCGACGCCACAACCGTTGATGCTCTGCCATTGCCGCCAGGAGGAAACATGCACATAACACACCCGAGGTTGCGCACGCGCGCGACCCCGGGGTGATTTTTTTATAACAAAATTTCTAAAACAATCTTTCTACAAAACCGCAACCGCGAGCCGGCTTTTCTGACACCACCTCTATCAGCCGCTTGAGCTCAAAAAAAAGTTGTTTTTGGGTTTGGGCCTGAATTTTCGGCCGGTAACCCAAGTGCCTCAATAATTCGAAAAGATATTTGTTTAAAGATAATAAATTCTTGGTTTTTTCTTTTTCTTCGCTTAGAGAAAATAAGAATTTCTCAATAATTTCAAACAAAAAACCGTCAGCCGCCTCATGAATTATCAAACTATCAATCGCCGCCAAAAAATAATTGGCGATAACTATCTTATCCAGATCGGCTTTAATGGCCGAGTAATTTTTGGCAATGCCGGCGGCGGCCAGACGCTTTGACAGCTGGCCCTCGGCCAGCATTAAATCGCAAATCAAAAACGGCTCCAAATGCGAATTGAGCTTGGAAGTGATTTTTTTGGCGCCCTTGGCAATGGCCGTCACCTTGCCAAATAAGCGGGTGTAGAGCGTGTACTGGCAATCATAGTCGCCGAGAGCGCATTTTTTGAGGACAATGGCTTGAGTGAGATAAGTCATCTTTGAACTAAAGATTTAAAACTAAAAAGGTACAAGAAAAAACAAAGCGGCTTACTTGCTATCCAAATAACCCTGTAAGGTGAGCATAGCGGCCACATCATCGTCATGGCGGCCGGGCTTTAGCCTTTGTGCCTCCTTGCTGGTAAACCTCTCATCATAAAAAACTAATTTTATTTTTAATTCTTGGGCCAAGCGCTCGCCGAAGTCTTTTGTCTTAAAGGTTTGCGGGGATTTTTGGGATTTTTTATTAAGCGGCAGACCGACAACCACTAGCTGTATTTTTTCCTTGTTAATTATTTCTCTAACTTCCAAGGCCAACCCATTAAAACCAGAATTTTTCAAAATTCCGTACGGCAAAGCCAGGCCGCTCTCTGTGTCGGCAATAGCCAAACCGATTTTTACTTCACCATAGTCGATGCCAAGTAGTTTCATGTCTGTTTACAGTGTCATTGCGAGGAGCGAAGCGATGTGGCAATCCCGTGGGATCCCCACGTCGCCCGGCCGAATGGCCGGACTCCTCGGGATGACAATTAAATAGTAGTTATAATCTCTCCTCCCCTTTCTGTCACCGCGATCGTATGCTCAAAATGCGCCGAGAGCGAATTGTCTCTAGTGGCCACCGTCCAGCCGTCGTCCAAAGTTTCTACCGGCCAGTCGCCAAAATTAACCATTGGCTCTAGAGCCAAAGTCATACCAACCGCCAGCTTGATGTCGGCAAACCTCTTGTCCACATAATTGGGAATTTGCGGATCTTCGTGGGGAGAAAAACCGACTCCATGGCCGCACAATTGCCGCACAACACTAAAACCATTTTTTTCAACGTAATCTTGAATGGCGCGGGAAATGTCCGTCAATTTATTGCCAGCTTTGGCCTGCCTAATGCCTTTAGACAAAGATTCTTCCGTGACGGAAATAAGTTTTCGGATTTGCCGGCCAACACTACCAACGGCGACTGTCTTGGCCATGTCGGTAAAAAGCCCGCGATACTCCAGGCCGCAATCAATACCAACGATGTCGCCGCTTTTAATAATCCTATTGGGAACCGGCAGGCCATGCACCACTTCGTTATTTAACGAAAGGCAAAGAGCCGAGGGATAGGCATGCTCGGCCCAAGAAGCCCGATAACCCTTAAAACTTGGCTTGCCGCCGGCTTTTTTTATTAATTCTTCGGCATAAACACTCAATTCTTCGGTGCCAACGCCGGGTTTTATTTTTTTTATTACCAAAGCCAAAACCTGGGCGAGAATTTTCCCGCCCTGACGCATGGTGGCTATTTGTTGTTTATTTTTTAATTTAACCATGACTTAATATTAACAAAAAAAGAATAAAATCACAAAAAGATAAACTTATTTTTGCCTAAATTTAAACAAAAAATAACATTATTTATTGACATTTAATTTTGGATATGATATAATTATATATTGGGTCGGCATCGCGCTGACTCGAGATTTTGGACATTTTCAACCAAGGAGAAAGAGAAATGAAACGATTTTTCAGCTTTTTGGAGCGGCTGTTCGCCGGCCTGAGTGCGATAGCTCTACTGCTCGGCCTGATGTTTGTGGCCGGCATCTGTCTATCGCTGCCCTGGTACGGCTGGATTGCCAGCTTCCTGGCCGGCATCTTCACCGCAGGGATAAGAGTGATCCGCTGGCCGATCAAAATCGCCTTGCTGGTAATCTGGGGGCCGATGATCATGGCTTTCGGCTACTACATCGTCTTCCCGATGGTCGGGCCGGTGAGTATCGTGCAGGGAGCGATCTGCTGGGTGATATTCATCACGGCGTTTGTGATGGCTCGCTGCGCCGCCGGCATCAAGGACATGCCAACGGACTGAAAAGGCCTATGAGCGGTGCCTTTGAAAACCGCTTAAGACAAAGAAGGAGTTGCAACCATGATAGAACCTGTTGGTGTTATATTGTGCGGTATAGTGATCTTGGTCCTTGGGGTTGGGTGGAGTCTAATCTCAAGGAAGAGTCTGGAATTCTTCAGTTGCGTGACACTGGTGGTGCTGGCTGTCGGCCTGTACTTGTCAGTGTCCGATCACCAAATCCCCAAGACGTCATGGGGAGCCACCACGCCGGGCGCGATGATGCCCTACGACCAGAAACAAGCCACCGACGCGTTCGACGCATCGGCGAAGCAGGCACAAGGAGCTACAGGGTGTAGCGCCGGAGCAGAGCAAAGGACCGCTGTGACCGCACTGACCCGCGACGAAGAGACGGCGCTGGCCAGACAACGGAACGCAGCGGCCGCCCAAGAAAGCGGTGAAACAACCGCCGACAAGTGGCCGATGAAGGAGCTAGCCATCACTCCGCTGAGCAAGTGGTTTAACCAAAGGGAAAGCAAGGGGGGCTGGTCTTCCGTAAACTATGGCTCGTACCGGTGGGTGCGAGTGGATGATAGGCTGGGACTGCAGTCCCATACGGTATATGGCTGTGTGATTTCCTTCGTGCCAGAGCCGCCGGCCACGCCAGCGACAACGGCCGAAACAAAGGAGGACAAGCCATGACCACGACATGGTGGCAAGAATTGGGACGATATGAGTACGAGATTGAAGTCGGAGAGAACGGCGGCCAACACTACACCGGCCGCCATCGCTGTGTTGGCGGACAATTGGCAGATGGCCGGTGGCCGATCTTTGGTGACAAGTCTGGCGAGACGGTTTACGCCTGAAAGGAGACGCGCCATGCAATTCGTACTGAAAGTTGATGACGGTGTGAAAGAGCCGCCGACGCTGCGGGATGCCATCCTGGCGGCTAAGAAGCTGGCCCACTATGACGCCTTGGTGGCTTTCCTGGCCACTCAGAAAATGACCGAGCCAGGAAGAAAGCGACTGGCCGCTAACGCGGTAGTGGAAGCAATTGGCCACCTCTGGGTGCAGCCGCCAGGCAAGTGGGCCCAACAAGTGCGAAGTTTTGTGGCGGTCGAAGTTGGCGTCAATAGCGCCATAACGCTTGAAGACTCCCCGTGTCTCGACTTCCCTGTCTTCAACGTGGAGCCAGAGCGGCCGCCCTCGGTTCCGCCCGAACCCGAGTCCTAACCGTACATTCGATCCCCTGGGGTTGCGCACTTGCGCGACCCCGGGGTAATTTTTTTATAAATAATATTTTTTACTATCTTTCTTTTTCTTTTTTAGAATATTTAATTTTATTAGTTTTAAAAGTTACTTTAGATAAAAATGACCACTAAAAAATTTAGAAACAAAATCAAGTAATTAGAGCGTTCCGCCTTCCGGGCGGAAATTTATAACTGTTTGAAAACCCCGCCTGTAAGGCGGGGTTTGAGTTTTATAAATTAGCGATAATTGCGCTAGATTTTGTCTAAATTTTTTAATGGTCAGAGTTTTTGCGCTACTTTTTGCGGCCAAAAAGTAGCAATGGGCCTATTTCCACCCCACTTTGCTTCTTAAATCCTCCACCATCCGCCTGACCAGCTGCTGAAAAACAGCTTCAATATGCTTCTCGCCGTCGATCTCTATCAGCAGCCCTTTGTCTCGATAAAATTTTATAATACCATCCATCTCTCGATGATAAATTTCCAGCCGGTTCGTCACTACCTCTTCTTTGTCGTCATCGCGCTGAAACAGCGGTTCGCCGCAATTATCACAAATTCCCTCTGTTTTTGGCGGTGAATATTTGATGTGCCAGGAATGGCCATTTTTGCACACCCGGCGACCAGACATTCTCTCGACTATTGTCTCATCGGAAACCTTAACCAAGAAAACATAATCCACATCCACATTCTTGTCTAAGAAATCCGCCTGATCCAAAGTCCTCGGACAGCCATCCAGGACATAACCGAATTTACAGTCGTCTTTTTTTATTCTTTCGACAACCAAATGATCAACCACTTCTGTTGGCACCAACTGTCCCTTTTCGATATAAGCCTTGACCTCGGCGGACAAAGGGTGACTGGAATCATTTTTTATGGACGAAAGGATTTGGCCAGAAGAAACATGAGGGATATCAAAAGTTTTGGCCAATAGACCGGCCTGGGTGCCTTTGCCGGAAACTGGCGGACCTAAGACAATGATCTCAAATGGTTTTTCGTTTTGAAACATACGAATTGGCTTATAGTTTATAGCGTATGGCTTATGGACTATTATTTGCCATAGGCCATTGACTATTTAAGCTAGATTTCCTCGTAATCGCGCATGGAGAGTTGCGCGTTGATTTGATTGACCGTCTCAATTACTACCGAAACCACGATTAACAAGGAGGTGCCGCCAACCACCAACGACTGGGTGCCGGTAACTTGAGAAGTGGCCAAAGGCAAAACGGCGATGATGCCCAAAAATAGGGCGCCGGTAAAAACAATACGGCTTATGATTTTCTGGATATATTCGGCGGTGTTTCTGCCCGGACGAATGCCAGGTATGAAGCCGCCCTGCTTCTGCAGATTTTCGGAAATCTGATCAGGATGAAAAATAACCGCTGTATAAAAATAGGTGAAAGCCACCACCATTATAAAATACAGAGCGCCATAAAATAATTGGTTTTGAAAAATTCTCACCACCCAAAAAGCGGCGGCGGCCACCCAAGCGGTATGGACTTGAGTGAATAATTGAGCAATCATTGGCGGAAAGAGAATGATAGAGATGGCAAAAATAATTGGAATAACACCGGCCTGATTAACCCTTAAGGGCAAATGAGTGTTGGTGCCGCCGTACATTTTATTGCCGCGCACTTGGCGCGCATAAGAAATGGGTATGTTTCTTTGGCCTTCGGTAATAAAAACCACGCCCACAATCACCACCAGGGCGATTACCGCAAAAACAATCATATTGATAATCTGCGACTGATCATAGGAATATAAAATACTACTGACTGCTTTGGGAATACCAGCAACAATACCGGCAAAAATCAAAAGCGAGATGCCATTACCAACATGCTTCTCGGAAATCAGCTCTCCTAGCCACATCAGAAAAACCGTGCCCCCGGTGACAGTAATAATTGTCAGGGCAAACTGCCAGGGAGTAAAGTTGGCGAGGACACCGCCGGCGCTGCGCTGCAAAATAGAAATCATACCAAAGGCCTGGAGCATAGCCAGGGGGACGCTCAGCCAACGAGTCCATTGGTTTATTTTTTGCCGGCCGTACTCCCCTTCTTTGGAGAGTTCTTCCAGCTTAGGAACCACCATTACCAATAATTGAAAAATAATCGAGGCGGTAATATAAGGAGCCACGCCCAACATGACAACGGAAAAATTTTCCATACTGCCGCCGGAAAACACATTCATAAGACCGAGCAGCTGATTGTTGGCAAATAAATTTTTTAGAGCCGTAGTATCGATTCCTGGTACCGGTATATGAGCCGCGACCCGAAAAATAACCAGCATCAGAAAGACAAACAAGATACTCTTGCGTAAATCGGGAATTTTCCAGATTTGAGTCAGTTTATTGAACATAAACTATTTTAATTCCGCTTGGCCGCCGGCTTTGATAATGGCCTCTTTGGCGCTAGCAGAGAAGGCGCGAGCAACAACGGTTAATTTTTTGGTTAATTTGCCCTCACCCAAAACTTTTACGCCACTAACTTTTTTGGCTATCAAGCCATTTTTTTTCATGGCCTTAATGTCTGCCACGGTTCCAGCGTCAAATTTTTCTAAATCCCTTAAATTAACCACGACCAATTTCGGTTTCAAGCTTCTAAAGCCACGAATTTTGGGAATGCGTTGCAGGGTTTGTTTAAAGCCAAGGGCTTTTAGACCGCCTTTGCCGCCACTTCTGGCTCTCTGGCCTTTCATGCCACGGCCGGAATAGGTGCCGCGCTTTCCGCCGCGACCAACGCGTTTGGCTTTCTTGGCCGCTCCTTTGGCCGGCTTTAAATTGGATAAAGTCAAAGACATAATTTTAGTCAATTTTTTCTTTTTTGGGTCGTTTCTTTAAGAGGCCCAGGGCTTTGATGGTCGCCCGAACATTATTAACTTTATTATTGGTGCCTAAAATTTTAGAAACAGCGTTTTCTACGCCCGCCAACTCCAAAACAGTGCGCACCGCGCCACCGGAGATAATTCCTGTTCCCGCGGGAGCTGGTTTCAGCAGAATTCTAGCCGAACCATCTTTAAGAAAAATTTCATGAGGGATAGTGCCATAAACCAAATTTATTCTAATGGCGTTCTTCTCGGCTTTTTTGGCCGCCTTCTGAACAGCCAGCGGTACGTCGTGGCCCTTGGCCAGGCCAAAACCAATCTTTCCCTTTTTGTCACCCACAACCACACAGGCCCGGAAACGCATTCTTTTACCGCCAGCCATAACTCTGGTGACACGAGCGATGTCAACGATCCGCTGATCCATTTCTGACTGTTCTTTTCTGGTTTTGGGAAATCTGTTATTTTTATCTGTCATAAAAAATATTAAATTTTTAAACCGGCTTCTCTGGCGCCATCGGCCAAAGCCTTGACCCGGCCATGATATTTAAAAGCACCTTTATCAAAAACTACCACGGTAATTTTTTGCCCAGCCGCTTTTTGCGCTACTAACTTTCCTAGTTCATAAGCTTGAGCGGTTTTGGTTTTTCCGCCTTTTACTTCCTTGTCGCTGGCACTAACTAAAGTCCGCCCCTTGGTGTCATCGACTAACTGAACATACAAATGTTCTAAACTACGATAAACGGAAAGCCGCGGCCGCTCACTGGTGCCTTTGATTTTGGCTCTAATCCTGGCTTTCCTTCTTATCTTAGTTTGGTTTTTTTGTTTAGTTTTTTTCATAAATAATCACCATTATTTGCCAGCGGTTTTGCCGGCTTTGCGCCGCACCAATTCGCCGACATATCTGATACCACTACCTTTATAAGGCTCTGGTTTTTTTATTCTTCTGATCTGAGCGGCCACTTCGCCAACCAACTGTTTGTCGATACTAGAAACTGTAATAACATTGCCTTCGATTTTGGCCTCGACACCATTAGGGATATTATATTCTACTGGATGAGAAAAGCCAACATTTAGAATTATCTTTCTGCCACTAAGAGCGGCCTTATAGCCAATGCCGTTAATTTCCAGGCCCTTAGAAAAGCCGACCGTCACACCAAGAATCATATTTTTAATTAAACTGCCGAACAATCCCCACAAAGCGCGCTGGTTTTTGTCGTTTTCATTTTTAACTTTTAAGCTAATGCCCTCGGCGCCAATCTCAAGACTAACCAAGCGATGCAGTTCTTGTTTTAATTCGCCCTTAGGGCCTTTCACAGTCAGAACGCCGCTGTCGTTTTTAACCTCAACGCCAACCGGAATTTTTATTAATTGTTTACCAATTCTGCTCATATTTTTAATAAATTTCACAAATTATCTCGCCGCCCAAGCCAGCTTTTTTGGCTTCATCGCCAGTCATCAATCCTCGAGAGGTGGAAATAATTGATATTCCTAAACCATTTAAGACTCTGGGCAACTTATCTTTAGCGGCATAAACCCGCTTGCCAGGCTTGGAAATCTTTTTCAGACTGGTAATGGCCGGCTTGGAATCCTCGTACTTCAAGCTCACCATGAGACCGCCGAATTTGCTGTCAGCCCCCGGCTTGATCTCTTCGAAGCTTTCAATCAGTCCTCGTTTCTTAAAAATTTTTATCATTTCCAGCTTGATTTTGGAAAAAGGAATATAGACCTCCGTCTTTTTAACTTTGGAGGCATTCCTGATTCTAGTTAACATGTCAGCTATAGGATCGGTCATATAAAATTAAAATTAAATTTATTTTACCAGGAAGACTTACTTACCCCGGGAATCTGGCCATTATTGGCTAATTCGCGAAAACAAATACGGCAGAGTTTAAACTTCCTCATATAACCGTGTCTACGGCCGCAACGCCAGCAACGGTTAACAATACGGGTGGAAAATTTCCTTTTTTTATTCGATTTTGCTCTTTGCGCTTGTGTCGCCATATAAAAAATTATTAACTTTTCTTCTGGAAGGGAAACCCTAATAACCTAAACAATTCCACGCCCTCGGCCTGAGTCTGGGCGGTAGTAGTGACGGCGATTTCCAATCCGTGTATTTTTTCGACCTCATCAGACTTAATTTCCGGAAAAACATTATGCTCTTTAAAGCCCAAATTTAAATTGCCACGCTGATCGACATTCTTAAGCGGCAAGCCGCGAAAATCACGAATTCTGGGAATGGCGATATTGATCAGCTTATCCAAAAAATCGTACATTCTATTGCCTCTTAAGGTAACTTTTACTCCCACCACCATGTTTTCTCTTATTTTAAAGGCGGAGATGGCTTGGCGGGCCTTGGTACGGACTGGTTTTTGGCCTGTAATTCGTATGATGTTTTTCTCGACATTTTCCAAATAACCACTGTCGGTGTTTCGAGAATTAATGCCCACATTAATAGTGACCTTTTCGATTCTGGGTACGGCCAGTTTATTTTTAAAACCAAACTTTTCCTGCATGGCCGGAATTACTTCGGTTTGATATTTTTTGGCTAATCTGGTTTTCATATTTTTAGATAACTTCTTTGCACTTTTGACAAACTCTGCTTTTTATAATTTTTTGATTGTTGTTGTCCGGCGCCGCTTCCACTTTTGTTAATTTGAAACCAACACGAGTCGGACGGCCGCATTTGGTACAAATCAAGGCGACATTGGAAACATCCAAAGGAGCGGGAAACTGAATTCTTTGGCCTTTTTCGCCTTGTCTTTTGGCTCGTTGATGCTTAATCATCAGATTTAGGCCTTCGATCACTATCTTTTTTTCTTCAACTAAAACCTGCAAGACCTTGCCAGTTTTGCCCTTATCCTTGCCAGTTAGAATTTTAACTTTATCGCCAGCTTTTATTTTCATATAATTATTATTTATAAAACCTCCGGGGCCAAAGAAATAATTTTTTGGTAGCCCAAGTTTCTCAATTCTCTGGCTACTGGTCCAAAAATCCGAGTGCCTTTCATATCTTTGTTTTTGGTATCAATAATTACAGCGGCATTATCATCAAAACGGATATAAGAACCATCGGATCGTCTAACTTCTTTTTTGGTCCGCACCAACACCGCGTGAACCACATCGCCCTTTTTGACCATACTGTGAGGCGTAGCTTCCTTGATAGAGGCAGTGACCACTTCGCCTAAACGGGCATAACGTTTTCTATAACCGCCTAAAACCTTGATCACCATTAACTTTTTTGCGCCCGTATTATCAGCCGATTTTAAAATTGATCTAGTTTGAACCATATTATTTGTAAATTACCCTAAACTTTTTATCTTTGCTTAGGGGGCGGCACTGAACAAACTCGACAGTATTACCAACCTGATACTGGCCTTTCGGGTCATGCACTTTGTACTTTTTACTGACTCGATATCTCTTTTGATAGCGGGGATGCAACTTGAAACGATCAACTCTCACCACGATAGTTTTGGCCATCTTGGCAGAAACCACTTCTCCGGAAAATTTTCTCTTCATTGACTTTTTTTCAGATTCTAAAGACATATAATTAACTTTATTACTTTTTTTCTCTTAAAACCGTGAGAACCTTGGCGATATTGCGCCTGGTCGCCCTAATCTCTCGGATATTTTTTATTTGCTTCTGTTTAACCTTGAAATTTAAATCGTCAAACTTATGACGCAACTCTTTAAGCAGCTGGTCAAGCTCACTAACCGATTTAGTTCTAATTTCTTTTATTTTCATGGCTAATTTTTGACGATAAATTTAGTTTTAATAGGAAATTTGTAGGCTGCCAACTCCAAGGCCTCTTTGGCCTTAGCTTCAGGGAGACCGTCCATCTCCAATATCACTGTTCCAGGCCTAACTACGGCCACATAATATTCCGGCACCCCCTTGCCGCCACCCATGGTTGCCTGGGTGCCTTTGGCAGAAATCGAGCGATGTGGGAAAATTCTGATCCATAATTTACCGCCTTTTTTGACCGAACGGGAAATCACCCTTCTGGCCGCTTCTATTTGCGTGGCTTTGATCCAGCCACCCGTAACCGCCTTCAGGCCATAATCGCCAAAAGCCAGTTCCTTATTACCACTAGCCAAACCGCGAACATCGGGTCGGTGATATTTTCTTCTTTTTAACTTTTTGGGGGCTAACATATATTAAAATTTATTTTTTTGTTTTAGCGACTTTGTTTTTATTGTCTAAAGCTTCCTGGTCGAAAATTTCACCTTTATAAATCCAAACTTTGACACCAATCTTACCATAAATGGTCTGGGCGGCGCCGCGACAATAATCGATATCGGCACGCAAAGTGTGCAAAGGAATTTTTCCAGAAAAAAGAGTTTCTCTACGGGCGATTTCCGCACCGTTCAAGCGACCCGAAACTATAATCTTAATGCCTTTGGCACCAGCCTTTTCCACTCGGCCGATAGCCTGCTTTACGGCTCGACGAAAAGGAATTCTTTTTTCCAAATCAGCAATAACTTGTTGCATAACCACTGAAGAATCCAAGGCCGGACGTTCTATTTCTAAAATATTGATATTAATGGTTTTGATTCCTCTTTTCCGGCTAAAACTATCTTTCAAAAATTTATTATGAATTTCTTTTTTTAACTCTTCTGCTCCTTGACCGCCACGACCGATAACCAAGCCCGGCTTGGCACAATAAATATTGATACCAAGACCATTAGCTGAACGCTCCATATCAACCCTGGAAACACCGGCTGTTTTAAGCTTGTTTATAATAAATTTTCTAACCAAAATATCCTGCCGTAAAAATTCGGAAAAATTTTTATCAGCAAACCATCTGGAATCCCAGGTTTTATTGATTTTAAGACGGAAAGCTTTTGGATGAACTTTTTGACCCATAATATTTTATTTTTGGCCCGATCTTCTATTAAGTATTCTTTTGACAAATCCTTTTGAGGATTTGGAAGAAGTGCTTTTGTCGGCTAAACCGGCCGATTTTTCTTCTTTGGCTTTATCGGACTTTTTTAATTCTTCCCAATCGTCAACTTTTATTATATCATCATTTTTACTTTCTTTTTTCTTTATTTCTTCTTTTTTAACCTCGGTGGGTACCCGTTCTGACAAGGTTAGAATAATATGCGAAGAACCCTTTCTTATCGGCGTAGCGCGGCCAAAGGCCCTGGGAGCCCAACGCTTTAAGACTGGGCCTTCATCAACCTTAATCTCTTTAATAAACAAATTATTTCTTTTTAATTTATTATTTTCTTCGGCATTACTGATGGCCGACTTGAGCAATTTAGCAATCGGCTCGGCTGCCGCTTTGGTGCTAAACTTTAATTGTACCAGAGCCGCTTCCACGTCCAAACCCCTAATCAGATTGGCAACCAGCCTGATCTTTTTGGGTGACCTGCGAATAAATCTTGCCTTGGCTCGTGTTTCCATAAATTATAATTATTTAGCAGCTTCTTTTTTATCTTGATCAATCGCCTTTTGAATCTTACCGCCATGTTTGATAAATTTCCTGGTTGGTGAAAATTCGCCGAGCTTATGTCCAACCATATTTTCCAGAACAAAAACGTTAAGATGCTCTCTGCCGTTATGAACACCAAAAGTAAAGCCTACCATTTCAGGAGTAATAGTACAGTCGCGCGCCCAGGTTTTTATCACTGTTTTATCCCCTTTTTTGAGCTGGCTCAATTTTTTCAGAATCTTCTGATCGATATAGGGACCCTTTTTAAGACTTCGGGACATAAATTTAATTACTTTTACGATTTTTATTTTTTCTGCGAACCAGAATAAAGCGATCTGATTTTTTGCCATCTTTTCTGGTCTTAACACCTAAAGCGGGTTTGCCCCACGGAGTTTTAGGATGAGTTAAGCCGATAGGATTATGACCTTCGCCACCGCCGTGCGGATGATCAACCGGATTCATGGCTTTGCCGCGAACTGTTGGCTTAATGCCACGATGTCTCATGCGACCAGCCTTGCCCCAACGGATATTTTTGAAATCCTGATTGCTGACCGATCCGATAGTAGCCAATGACTTACCCGAAACTAAGCGAACTTCTCCAGAAGGCAGCTTCAGCTGGGCATAACCGTTGTCGATACCCATCAAATAAACGCTATTGCCGGCGCTTCTGGCCAGCTGACCGCCCTTGCCCGGTACCAGCTCTACATTATAAACAAACATACCCGGAGGAATCAACTCTAACGGCATTGAATTACCCGGCTGGAAATCAACGATTTTTTGAGAGCTGACAACCAAATCGCCTATTTTTAATTCTTGTGGCGCTACGATGTAAGACTTTTGACCGTCTCGATAATACAACAAAGCAATACGACAGTTTCTATTAGGATCATATTCAATGGCCGCCACTTGGGCCGGGATATCAAATTTATCTCTTTTATAATCAATGATTCTGATTTTTTTCTTGGCCCCACCGCCCTGATGACGAACAGTGATCTTGCCCTGATGGTTACGACCAGCTCGATTTTTACCGGAAACAATTAGTCGCTTCTCTGGCTTTTTTTTGACAAGGTCATGACTGGTCAGAACCGAAGTTTGACGTCTGGCGGGGGTGGTTGGTTTATAAATTCTTATTGCCATAAAATTATTTAGACTCCTTCCTGAATTTCTATTGATTTACCGGCTGGAAAAGTAATAATTGCTTTCTTCCAATTCTTGGTCTGCCCTGAAGTTCTGCCATAACGGACCTTTTTGCCTTTGTTATTTAAGATATTAATACTTAAGGGTTTAACGCCATAGCGCGACTCGATTGCCTGAGCTACCTGAATCTTATTGGCCGAAACTTCTACTTTAAAAACATACTGATTGGAACCGGTTAAATAATTGGCTTTCTCGGTGATTAGGGGTTTGACTAAAACGCCGTGCAAGTCTTTGTTTGCCCAAGTCTTTGCTTCTTTGGGTTTATCTTCCTTTTTTGTCAAGACTAATTCTTTCTTTTGATCTTTTTCTTTTTTGTCCTTAGGCGCCAATGGCTTTTCTAAACGCACAACTCGATCAGCCTCACTGCCTTTAACGGCTTTGGCGACTGTTGCTTCTTTTTCGTCTTTCTGAGTCTTTAATTTTTTTAATTTATTGAAAATTCCCATATGAACATTATTTAATTGCATCGGCTGATTTCAAAGCCACCTGGCGATAATGCTTGTCTATCCTGCTAACAGCTTCTTCTGAAAGCAATAAGGTATCGTATTTTAAAACATCGACACAATTTAAACTATCGGCTAAAATCGTGTTGACATTCTTCAGATTTAGAGCGGCTTTAATGCTTTTTTGATCGTTATTGTTTAAAATCAAGAGAAATTTTTTGCTGTCTTTTAATTCACTAATTTTATTTTTTAACTGTTTGAGCTGGTTGGCCAAATCTTTGGTCTTGCCCGATTCTACAGCCAATTTATCAAAGACTAAAAAGCTACCGCTACCAATTTTATCCGAAAGACACATAGCCAAGGCCAACTGCTTCTGTTTCTTATTGATTTTCTGGGAAAAATTTCGATCTTTCCGAGGGCCAAAGGTTATGCCGCCACCCTTCCATAAGGGCGAACGAATGGAGCCGTGACGAGCCCGTCCCGTCCCCTTTTGGCGCCAAGGTTTTTTGCCACCACCCTTAACTTCGCCTCGAGTCTTAGTGTGAGCCAAAACCTGACGAGCATTGGCTAACTGCGCCACTACAACCTGATGCACCACTTCCGGCTTAACTTTGACGCCAAAAATCCTGGAGCTTAATTCTAGCTCTTTGATTTTTTCACCGCTTGAGTTGTAAACCGGAACCTTTATCATAATTATTAAAACAAATTTTATTCTGTTTTGATTGTCTCTTCTTCGGTGGTTTTATTGTTTTCGACCGCCGGTTCTTTGATTTCTTCAATAGGCGCGGATTCTTTTGGGACAACTTCTTGTGGGATAACTTCTTGATCCAATTCTATTTTCCCAGGCCCGCTGATCAAAAGCAGGCTATTTCTGGTTCCCGGTACCGCCCCTTTTATATATAAAATATTTTTTGATTCGTCGGTTTCTATAATCTCCAAACCCTTGACCGTCACTTGGTTTCCCCCCAGCCGCCCAGGCATACGCATATCCTTGAAAACCCGCTGTACGCCGCCGGCGCCAATGGAACCAGGCATCCTCAACTGATCCTTGTGGCCGTGAGTGGCCGGACTGCCATGAAAACCATGACGTTTGACTACCCCCTGAAAACCGCGTCCCTTGGAAACACCTGAGACCTGGACTTTATCGCCAGCTTTAAAAAGATTTACTGTTAGTCTATCGCCACGTTTCAATTCTCCAACTTCATCGCCAGTCATTGCAAACTCCCTAATGGTCTTGACCGATTCAATACCTTTTAAGTGGCCGGCTTGCGGTTTCTTGGGCTTTTTGCTAGCGCCAAAACCAACCTGAACAGCGCTATAACCGTCTTTAGAGAGCATCTTTATCTGAGTAATAATATTGGGTTGAGCCAACACCGCAGTAACCGGAACGACATTGCCGTCGGCCCGGAAAACCTGGGTCATCTCTAATTTTTTGCCTAAGATAAATTTCATTTTCTAAAAAATAAAAATCTGGTTATATCTTAAAAACCAGACCTAGAAATTTAACGCCACTCGACGTTAAGTAGAAATCTAATTTTTTAAGATATTTGGTCGCTGTTGTTCCTTTATTAATCTACGCCACTGATGGAGGTTTTCCCCAGAAGATCATCAGAAACATCTTAGGATCTTTCTCCATTTTTAGTATAGATTTTTAGCTGAAAAAATTTCCAGCCCAGTTTTTGTTCCGAATTTGATTCAGAACAAAAACTGGAATAGAAAACTACATTTTTATCTCAATGTTCACTCCGGCCGGCAAACTCAAACTCATTAAAGCGTCTACTGTTTTGCTATCAGGATCAACAATATCTAAGAGGCGTTTGTGAATCCTCATTTCAAACTGCTCCCGGCTATCCTTATGGACAAAGGTCGAACGATTAACTGTGTATTTTTTATTCTCCGTCGGCAAAGGAATTGGCCCAACCACCTGAGCGCCACTGCGCTGGCAGGTCTCCATAATTTTTTTAACAGAACTGTCGATGATCTTGTGGTCGTAAGCCTTGATCTTTATCCTAATCCTCTGATGAGCCTTGTCATTCTCTTGAGTTGCAGTATTTTTAGTTACCATTTTTAATTAACAATTATTCTAAATTCGACCGCTTAGTAGAGGCAAGCCCGCCAGGGATTGCCTCTACCGGTCTTTATTGATTTATTTGATAATTTTAGTCACCACGCCAGCGCCGACCGTATGACCGCCTTCACGAATAGAGAATTTCATCTTTTCTTCCATGGCCACCGATTTGCCTAACTTAATTTTTAAATTATTAACTGTATCGCCTGGCATCACCATCTCGGTGCCTTCCGGTAACTCGATTTCGCCAGTAACATCGGTTGTCCGAATATAGAATTGCGGTTTGTAGCCTTTGAAGAAAGGCTT
This sequence comes from Patescibacteria group bacterium, assembly GCA_041649575.1. Classification (GTDB taxonomy): domain Bacteria; phylum Patescibacteriota; class Patescibacteriia; order 2-01-FULL-39-33; family 2-01-FULL-39-33; genus JBAZMW01. Next base: position 104,968 of record JBAZMW010000003.1, read on the forward strand.
GTGCCGGCCACCCTCTTCTTTGCTTAAAATATAAACCTCGGCTTCGAATTCGGTGTGCGGAGTGATTGATCCTGGTTTGCCTAAGACCTGACCCCTCTCTACCTGATCTTTTCTAGTACCGCGCAAGAGTATGCCGGCGTTATCACCAGCCATTCCTTCGTTTAGAGATTTATTAAACATTTCTATTCCAGTCACGACTGTTTTTTGAGTATCGGTTAAGCCGACGATCTCCACTTCTTCATTTAATTTGATTATACCCCGCTCGATTCTGCCGGTCACTACCGTACCACGGCCTTCAATGGAAAAAACATCTTCTATAGGCATTAAAAAGTCTCTGTCGGTTGAACGCTGGGGTTGCGGTATATAAGTGTCCAAAGCCTCCATTAACTTCATAATTGGTTCGGCATCAGGACCGTTGGGATTTTCGAGGGCCTTTAAAGCGGAGCCGCGAATTATCGGAATTTCATCTCCGGGAAATTCATATTTTTTGAGCAAATCTCTAACCTCTTCTTCGACTAAATCAACCAGTGAGGGATCGTCAACCTGATCAACTTTGTTGATAAAAACAATGATATATGGCACCCCGACTTGCCTGGCCAAAAGAATGTGTTCTCTGGTTTGAGGCATCGGACCGTCGGTGGCGGCAACAACCAGGATCGCGCCATCCATTTGGGCGGCGCCAGTAATCATGTTCTTTATGTAGTCGGCATGACCCGGACAGTCAACGTGAGCATAATGACGTTTTTCTGTTTCATACTCAACATGAGCGGTAGCAATAGTAATACCGCGCGCTTTTTCTTCGGGAGCAGCGTCGATCTGGTCGACACTTTTATTTTGGGCCCTTAAGCCCTTGGCGGTTAAAACCTGCAAAATAGCCGCTGTTAAAGTGGTTTTGCCATGATCAACGTGGCCAATAGTACCGACGTTTACATGTGGTTTGCTTCTGTCAAATTGTTCTGCCATTGTTGTTATCCTTGTTATTGAGACCCTCCGCCCTTGGGAGTTTTAGCCAGGCCTCGCTCTTAATTTATTTATTAAAATGTTTAGTTATTATAACACAATATATAAATTTTGCAAGTCTTTATTTATCTACAACTATTCCACTGGTTCAAAATAATAATGATCTTCTTCCTGCTTTTTATTTAAACTCTGTAATTCTGACATACGATCATAGACATCAGCTAGAGAAAAGTTCTGATCATTAATAACAACCCCTAAATCGTAATAATCCCTCAATTTTTCCGAGAAATCTTGTTCTTCAATCGGCAAATGATTGTTATTGGTTTCTTGGCTGTCTTTCCAGAGAGCAATTTCTCGGTTTATCTTATCTAAAAGTTCGTCCTCTGTCAAGCCAACCACCTCTGATTTACCTAAAATTAGCCGTTCATAATCAAAAATAGTCATTAAAACGTAAGCCGGATCACCATTTTGGTCTAAAATTATAGCTTTATCCCCAGTTTTTTTTATTAAATTAACGATTTTTTTAAGACCTTCCATTGTTATAAATTATTAAATATTAATAATTTTTTATCTAAATTTAGATAAATTTTATAAACTTACCTCTTTTTTTCGCCTGAACGGCCTTCTTTTATCTTTTCTTCGACATTTTTGGGAACCTCGGCATATTTCAAAAATTCCATAGTGTAAGACGCTCGGCCTTGGGTAATAGAACGAAGCTGGGTGGCATAGCCAAACATTTCGGCTAGTGGCACTTCGGCACCGATTACTTTGACAGAGGAAGCTCCCTCTCCGCGATCTTCCATCGAGCCGATAATGGCTCGGCGGGAATTCAAATCGCCAATAGCGTCACCCATGAATTGTTCCGGAGTGACGACTTCCACTTTCATAATTGGTTCTAGAATTATCGGGCTAGCCTTTTTGACGCCTTCTTGCAAAGCCAGAGAGCCGGCGATTTTAAAAGCCGCCTCCGAGGAATCAACCTCATGAAAAGAACCATCATAAACCGAGGCCTTGATACCAATTAAATGATAACCGGCGATAACCCCCCTGTCCATGGCTTCGCGTACACCTTTTTCTATCGGTTTGATATATTCTTTGGGAATAATGCCTCCCTTAATTTCATCGACAAATTCAAAAATCTGGCCATCGGTTAAGGGCTCTATTTTTAACCAACAGTGACCATATTGGCCACGACCGCCCGATTGGCGGATGTATTTACCTTCGGCTTCAGCCTTGCCTTTGATGGTTTCTTTATAAGCCACCTGTGGCGCGCCAATATTGGCCTCCACTTTAAACTCACGTTTCATGCGATCAATAATAATATCCAAATGCAACTCACCCATACCGGAAATAATCGTCTGCATCGTTTCTTCATCAGTATGCACTCGAAAAGTGGGATCTTCCTCGGCCAGCTTAGCCAAAGCAACACCCATCTTTTCCTGGTCGGCCTTGGTTTTTGGTTCGACGGCAATATCAATAACCGGGTCAGGGAAAGTAATTTTTTCGAGCAGAACATCATAACCGGCTTCGGAAAGAGTGTCGCCGGTGGTAGTTCCTTTGAGACCGACAATGGCGGCAATTTCACCGGAATAAACCTCGGTGATTTCTTCTCTAGAATTAGCGTGCATGCGTAAAATACGTCCAACTCTCTCTTTGTCGCCGCTGGAATTGTTTTGGATATAAGAACCGGATTTGAGAACGCCACTATAAACCCGGAAGAAAATCAGTTTGCCGACAAAAGGATCGGTAGCTACCTTGAAAGCCAGGCCAATCAAAGGAGCATCGTCTTTAACATCAACTTTGATCTCTTTGGTTTCATCTTGAGAGTGATGACCAATTGGCGCGGCCACCTCCAGTGGCGACGGCAAAAACTCATCAACGGCATTAAGTAAGAACTGCACACCTTTATTTTTCAAAGCCGAACCGCAAAGAATAGGGACGATTTTATTGCTAACGGTGGCTTTTCTCAATCCTCTTTTTAGTTCTTCGATTGATAGTTCCTGGCCGGCAAGATATTTCTCCATTAAAATTTCATCGTTTTCAGCGATCGCTTCCACTAATTTAGAGCGATATTCTTTGGCACGTTCTAGTTCGTCGGCAGGGACATCAACAATTTCCCATTTGGTGCCCAAATCGTCCAAATAAATTTCCGCCTTCATCTCAAATAAATCAATAATGCCCTTGAAGGTTTCGGCGGCACCAATCGGCAACTGAATGGGATGGGCGTGAGAGGTTAGGCGATTGTGAATAGTTTTTAAATCATGGTAGAAGTCGGCGCCCATTCGGTCCATTTTATTGACAAAACCGATTTTTGGCACATGATATTTCTCGCTTTGACGCCAAACGGTTTCTGATTGGGGTTCGACTCCGGCAACACCATCGAAAACAATTACTCCGCCATCTAAAACGCGCAGGGAACGCTCTACTTCGGCAGTAAAATCAACGTGGCCAGGAGTGTCGATGATATTAATTTGAATTTCACCACCGCCAAGCCATTCGGCATTAGGCCAGAAGCAAGTGGTGGCGGCGCTGGTTATGGTTATGCCCCGCTCTCTTTCTTGTTCCATCCAATCCATGGTGGCTTCGCCATCATGCACTTCGCCAATCTTGTGTTTCTTTCCGGTGTAAAACAAAATGCGCTCGGAGACCGTGGTCTTGCCGGCGTCGATATGAGCAATGATTCCTATATTTCTGACCTTTTCCAGTGGTTGTTGTCGTGGCATAATTATTGACTGTCCTTAAATGTTAAGTTGTTTATAATTAATAACTAAAATGGGCAAAAGCGCGGTTGGCTTCGGCCATACGATAAGTGTCCTGTTTTTTCTTAATGGCGGCACCCTCATTATTGGCGGCAACCATAATCTCATCGGCCAATTTTTCGGCCATCTTTTTACCTCGACGATCATGAGCCGCCTTAATCAACCAGCGACAACCCAAAGTAAAGCTGCGTTCTGGACGGACTGCCACCGGCACCTGATAATTGGCGCCACCAACACGACGGCCACGAATTTCTACCGTTGGCGAGATATTTTTGATAGCGATACCAAATAAGTCTAGCGGATCTTGTTTGGTTTTTTCGGAAATAATTGACAGGGCGTCATAAACCACCTTTTCCGCCGTTGATCTTTTGCCACCGTGCATAATATAATTGATGAATTTAGCCAGATCTTCACGATTAAATTTGGCGTCAGGTTTGATTTTTCTCTTAGTTGCCGATTTTCCACGCATATTGGTTAAATAGACAGTAATTAATTTAATTATTTGGAGGCCTGCTTCTCTTTTTTAGCTCCATAAAGACTACGCCCCCGTTTGCGGCCAGAAACCCCAGCGCTATCATAAACGCCACGCACCAAATGGTAACGGACGCCAGGCAGGTCCTTGACCCTGCCGCCACGCACTAAAACAATAGAATGCTCTTGTAAATTATGGCCAACTCCTGGGATGTAAGCGGTGACTTCCTGACCATTAGACAAGCGAACTCTGGCGATCTTACGCAAAGCAGAGTTTGGCTTCTTGGGTGTAGTCGTCCTGACCTGCAAACAAACCCCACGCTTAAAAGAATTGCCTTTGGGCATAGAATGCCGCCGGCGATGCAGGCTGTCTAAAGTCAGCTGTAAATCCGGGGTTTTAGACTTTGTCTTTTTTGATTTACGGCCTTTTCTTAGTAATTGACTAACGGTAGGCATAATTGTGGTTATAAAAAATCCCGTTTTGGGATTCCCTGAATCGAATTTTGTTTTTACCCAGTCAAATCCTGCTTTGATTAGGATCGCTGACGGGCGAATCAAGGAAACTTTAGTTTATTAACAGACAATAGATATATTAAACAATTAGGCTGAAAAAGTCAAGGATTTGCCCAGCGAACCCAACTGGCTCTACAAATTCAGCAGTCTTTGCAAAAGCTGAAGAATAAAATCAAAAATAATATTAAGAACGCCCCGATTGAAAAAGCTATCAATGATAATTAACACTAATAAAACCCAGGGACCATTGAAAGAAAGCCAATTTTTGAAATTATTGTATTTATCTGGCAATAGACTGAATAAAACCCGAGAGCCATCAAGCGGCGGAATCGGTATTAAATTAAAAACCATTAAAACCACATTAACCACAAATAAGGAATACAAAAAATAGACCAATAAATTCTGTACGCCCAAATAGGGCGAAATTAATTTCAATAAAATTGCCGAGATAATAAGCAGAATTAAATTGGCAATGGGCCCGGCTGCCGAAACTAAGCCAGAGGAAATTTTGGGATTTCTTAGATTATAGGGATTGACCGGCACCGGTTTGGCCCAGCCAAAAGCCGGCAAACCCATAAAGACTAGAGCTAGAGGCAAAAGAACCGTACCAAACCAATCAATATGAGCCAGCGGGTTTAGAGTCAACCGGCCCATGGCTTCGGCAGTGTTATCACCAAAATATTTAGCTGAAGCGGCATGAGCAAATTCATGAATGGTCAAAGAGACAATCACCCCAACAAAAGAGAGAATGAGAATTAAGATATTATTATCCATATAAATTTCGTTTATTTCGGAGTCAGATAAATAATAACATGGCCGTAATATTTTTACAATTTCCAATAAATCCGCTTGGCTATTGAAAAAAATATAGAAATATGTTAATTTTAATGAACCCAGGCGTTGCAAAACAAGAGGCTGGTCGGGCGCGTTCTATAATCTTAAACAAATCAAATACCGCTTTCACCGACTAAAGCCAGAAGTAGACAAAACGTTTTTAGAAGACGTTTCTAAATAAAATCTAATAAATAACAAAATTCATGGCAAAAACTTGCGCTATTTGCGGCCGAGGTACGACTACGGCTTTTAATGTCAGCCACTCCAAAGTCAAAACCAAAAGAACGCAAAAAATAAATTTACAAAACAAAACAGTTGACGGAAAAAAAATCAGAATTTGCACCAGTTGCATTAAAACACAGAATAAGAACAAGAAACAAAAAACGGCGAAATAAACGCCGCTTTTTTGTAGAAAAATTAATTTTGGAAGCTGGTATTAAAAAATAATTAAAGTCCCAGTACCTCTACTAACCTCTTTATCATTGCTACCACTACCGGCGGAGCCAACAGGCTGTAGGAATCGACACTATTGTCGTCTTTAACAATCCAGGGCTTCTCTTTAACTTGAGGTTGGCCGCTTTCATCTAATTCATAATAATACTCGGGGGTGATTTCATAATCATCAACATATTCAGCGGCCTGATCGACAGGAATGGCATTTCTCAATAAAACTTTTGGTAAGCCGTGTAATTCTAAAATTTTATTAATTAACTTGTCATCCAATTCCAATCGGTCACGAATCGCCTCCACGCCCAAATCATCCCCCTCTTTAGGCACCATTCTCGACCGACCACAGGCAGAGTTGTCACAAATTAAATAAAATTGTTTTTGTTCCTGGTCGTAGCCAACTTCTTTGGTTGCCAAAGTCTTCAAACTGCGAGGTGTTTTACAAACCGGGCAAACTACTCTTGATTTCATGCGCTGATCAATGACTGTCTCCGGAATACTAATAGCCACAAAGACATCGGGGTCCTGACGGTAATTAATCAAGTCTCTAAAAAACAGGGAGTAAGAAATCTGGTCCAGGTCGCGAGGAAAGCCATCAATAAAAAGAGTTTTCTTGGGCAATTTATCAATCTCTCTTTTTAAGAGCGTCAAAATAAACTCTGTTGGTAGCAGTGTTTTGGTGTTACGGCCCAACAGCGCGTCCAAGGCTTCTTCAACTGAAATATAGCCTCGATAATTATTTTTTAAGAAATCTATTAACTCCTGTTTTTTGTCTTTGTCTTCCATGTCCGCATGCACCGCTCGCACCACGTCGCCAACGGAAATGTGGCTAATTTTGTCGGCGCCAAAAATTTCTACCATTAACTTGGTATAAGTGCCTTTACCGGAATTTTTTTTGCCCAGGAGATAGGCAATAAAAGTATTTTCGGAAAAAAAACTTTTTAACTTTTTTACCTCTTCGCCGGCCTTGGCCATAAAGTATTCCAGCCTGATTTGTGGGTCTGCTAAATCAAATTTTTTGTCTAAGCCGGAAATCTTGATCTTGGTTAGAGGAAATTCAAACTTTTGCTCCATAACTTAAATTTTAATTTATTAATTATAAAAGTAATTCTTTGATTTTTTGAATGACTTCTGCGGGAGTATGCTGGGATTTAACAAAATAATCAGCCGCACCGGCTTGCATTCCTTTGTCTCTATCTGATTCCTGGCCCAAATTGGTCAGAAGCAGCACGGGTATATCTTTGGTGCTGTCATCGCTCTTAAGGCTATCCAGTATTGTAAAACCATCTGTTTCTGGTAAAATCACGTCCAAAAGGATAATGGCAAATTTATTTTCTTTAGCCAGCTCCAGAACTTCGCTCCCCTTTTCGGTCACCATAACCTCATAACCCTCCTCTTCTAAACGCAATTTATACATCTCGACAATCATTGGATCGTCTTCAACCAACAAAACTTTATTCTTTGTTTCTTCCATAAAATTTAAATTATTTCTAAAGTAAGGTTATCTTACCAAAATAAAAGACTGGTGGCAACCCTATCAAAAAGCGGTGATTGTCTGGCCATCGCTGAAAAAACGAATATCGCCTAATTGATCGGTGCGAAGAATTCTTGTTCCGATCTTTTTTAAATTGTATAAAGCTCTGTAATGCGGATGGCCAAAGCTATTTTTGCCGACAGAAATGACCGCGGCGACAGGGCTAACCGCCCGCAAGAAATCTAAATCATTGGCATTATTAGAACCATGATGACCAATTTTCAAAATATCGCTTTTAAGCGGCACCCCCGATTGCAAAAGTAATTCTTCTTCTGCCTCGTAATCACCCATCAGTAAAACAGAGGTACTGGCATAAACTAATTTGGCTACCAAAGAAGAGTTGTTTAAATTTTCCAGCCGCTTGGAAGATGGTTCTCGTCCAGGACTTAGGATTTTTAGTTCTAAACCAGGCTCTAAATTAATTATTTCCGGCTCGAAAGCCTGTTCCAGGGGAATATTTTTTTTATTAATTAAATCAGTAAACGTCAGTTGGGCTGGGTCGCTAGTAGTGACGGCGGTAATCAGGACTCGATTCACTTTATACCTTCTTAAAACCTCTACCAGACCAACCAGGTGATCTGCGTGAGGGTGGGTCAAAATCACTAATTCCAGCTGACGGTCAAAGAAAGGCAGATATCGGCCCAGCTTTTCCAAAACTTTATTGTCGGGACCACCGTCAATAAGAACATCCTCACCGCCTGGCGTACGAATCAAAATAGCATCTCCCTGACCAACGTTTAGAAAACTGATCACCAATTTTCCTTTTAAAGCTGGCGCTAGTAAACTATTAGGATAGCCCGTGAATTTGAAAACAAAAAAAACCAAGAGTAAAAACGCTGCCAACAAAATTAGAAAAATAATTTTTAAATTCTTTTTAAGATAGCTAATTGCGTTTTCAAATTTCATAATGTTTCTTCTTTATTTTATAGTAAAAAATAATCAACAAAAAATAAAGTAAAGCTAGAAACGGCCAGCTCAAATAATTTATTTCCAGAGCAGCGAAGGGCAGGCGCGACAAACCGTCAGTTATCACCAAAAAATAACTGGCGACCAGCCAGCTAATATAGCCAGCCAGCTGGCCTAAAGCCAGGCTGAAAACAGCAACCAAAGAATTAATAAACCCCCAAACCATCAAAAAAGGAACTACAGGTAAAAGCAAGATGTTGGCTAAAAAAGAGACTAGCGATAATTTGTGAAAATAAAAAATTATTAGCGGCAAAGTGGTGAGTTGGGCGGCTAGTGTAAGGATAAACATTTCTTTGAGTCGCCAAGGATCTGGTATTTTTTGGAAAAGAGACATTAATAGAGGCGAAAAATGGATCAGGCCAATGACTGCCAGGAAAGATAACTGAAAGCCAATATCATTTAATAAAACCAGCGGGTTGACTAAAAGTATCGCCGAGGCCGAGAAAAAAATCAGGTTAGTCGCCTGGCTAAGACGTCCGATTTTCTGGGCATACAAAACCATAATACCCATTACTGCCGACCTGACCGCAGAGGCCGGCGAACCAATCATTAAAACATAAAGAATTATAATTACTAAGGAGAACCAAAAAGATTTTTGACGAGAAATTCCCAAACTAATAGCTAAAACAGACAATAAGGAAGCAATAATTGCTATATGTGAGCCGGAAACGGCTATGATGTGGGTGATGCCGGTTTGAGAAAATCTAGCCAGCCATTCCTGACTCAAACCTTCACGTCTGTTTAAAATCAGGGCTTGTAAAAAAGCATTCTGTGGTTCGCCCAGACTGCGACTTAGGCCAGAAGACAGCCGATCGCCAACCTTGAGCAATAAGGAATTAGCTCTGACTAAATAATTGCTACTAAAGCCGGCTTTTTGGATCTCTTGCGGCCAGCAAAGTGAATAAATATTATAACTAGATAAATATTTGCCATAATCAAAGTCATTGATTGTGCCAGGACTCTCTAGTCGGCAACCAACCCTTAAAACCTCACCATAAGTATATTGGGGATAAAGTCCGGTTGTGATAAGCACCTTGCCAGAAACCGGCACACGCTGGCCGCCAGCAGAAACAGACTCGACAATCAGGGTCATTTTTTGTTTATCAATTCTTCTGTCGATGTTGGCAAGACGACCAGTTAACTCCGGTTGGCTACCGTTATAAAAATAAATTTGTTGGGGGTTGGAAAAATCTGGCAAGGCCACTTGATAACGCCAGAAACCAAGCAAACAAAAAATTAGCAACAAAAAAACCAGTCTCAAATAGGTATTGGAAAAACAAAAAATCAGTCCCAGGACTGAAAAGAGGGCCCCTAAAAAAATCAGAAAGTGGCTAAAAGAAAAAAAATTACCGATCAAGATTCCTAAAATCAAAGCCGCCTGACAAGACAAAAAAAATTTAGCCTTTGATTGCGTCAACCTCCTTAAACGCATTAAAACAAATTATTTTTTAATTTTCTGCCGCAGGTAGCTTTCGACCAGTTCATTAATTTTGCCGGCCAAAACACCATCCACGTCGGCTGTTTCATAAGTGCTGCGGTGGTCTTTGACCAGCTTATAGGGCTGTAAAACATAGGATCGCGCTTGATTACCCCATTGCGCTCGTAAATATTCGCCCTTTATTTCTTTAAGCTTGTCACTTTCCTGTTCGGTATAATATTTGAGCAACTTGGCCTTTAAAAGCTTGAGAGCATTATTTTTATTTTGAAGCTGCGAACGCTCGTTCTGACATTTTACGCTGAGGCCACTGGGCAAATGTGTAAGACGCACCGCCGAATCGGTGGTATTAACCGATTGGCCGCCGTGGCCAGAAGAACGCATCACCTCTACTTTTAAATCATCGTCCCTAAGGGGGATCTCTTTTATCTCTTCTATTTCCGGCAGAACTTCAACCAAGGCAAAAGAGGTGTGTCGCATCTTTTCGGCGTCAAAAGGAGAAATGCGCACCAGGCGGTGAACCCCGTTTTCGCTCTTCAGCCAACCATAGGCATAACGGCCAGCTACCTCCAAAACCACATTTTTTAAACCAGCTTCTGAACCAGCGACCTCGTCAATAATCTTGGCCGAAAAATTATGTCGCTCGCAAAATCTTAAATACATCCTTAGTAACATTTGAGCCCAATCTTGGGCGTCAACACCACCAGTGCCGGCATGAATTGATAAAATAGCGTTATTTTTGTCGTACTGGCCGGCGAATAAAACCAAAAATTCCAGCTGCTTAAAATTATTTTCCAACTTCTCCAACTTAAGTCTAATCTCTTCCAGTAAAGCTTCGTCTTGTTTGGCTAATTTAACTAACTCTAAAAGCTCGTCTAACTCTTTTTTTAAGTCATGCCACTGATTAAATTCCGTTTTGGCATTATCGTAATCTTTGGTTAAGGCTTTGGCTTTGACTGATTCCAGCCAAAAATCCGGCCGGGCGATTTCTTTGTCCCAGGACAATAACTGTTGCTTTAAGCCATCCAAGTCAAAGCAACCTCCAAGACCCAGAGACCTGTTTTTGCAAATCTTTAATTTGAGAAATTAGCTCTTTCATTTTAGCGTAATTGTTTTAATTGGCTAAGTAGATCTAGGGTTCCCTGACCGCCACCTAAAAGTTCCTGATAGCTTTGATAAAAATTTTTAAATAGCGGCGGCAACCAAATGGCAGCAGCAATAATTGGTAAAATAACCACCATTATCCAAACAACGGAAATGACCGTCCGCCAAAACAGATAACGTCTGATTTTCTGAGTATCGGCATAAATCGCCTGGGAATATTTTAGATTATCTTTCAATAATTTTTCCAAGCTACTCTCCTGCTGTTTGACAAGGTATTCGGTGGCCTTGGCGTATTGAATGTCTTCTTCTAGCCGATTAAGAATATCCTGTTCTGGCATACTATTTAAATTATTCATTATACCTTTATCATAACAAATTATCAACTCTTTGTTAATTCGACCGTAAATAACAACTTTTGACCTGCTGGCCGGCTAAACGCAAAAAATTATTTAATTCCTTGGGACTGAAGCTTTTTCCTTTAAAATCAGAGCCGACCAGCTTGTCCCGAAAAATAAAATTTTGTAAGTAGTATTTCTCTGCGCCTTTTATAGTCTTGAGCATTTTTTTAAAATCGCTCACCCGGTGCAGGCCTTTAACCAGTGTGCTACGAAACTCGTAGGGCAAACCGCTGGTTTTGATAATTTTAATACTGGCCGCTAGCTTAGTCGAGTCAACCTTTACGCCACAAAATCTTTCATAATCATCTAAAGGGCCCTTGATGTCCATGGCTAAATAATTAACTAATTTTTTGTCAATTAATTTTTTTAAGACTGCCGGCAAAAGCCCATTAGTATCAATTTTTATTTCATAACCATCTTTTTTCAAACGACGACAAAAACCAAACAGGCCCCTCTGCATTAACGGTTCACCTCCCGTAATCACCACGCCGTCAAGATATTTTTTTCGATCGGATAAAAAATTAATCGTTTTTTTGACTGATCGCCTAGAATCTGCCTTGGCCAGCTCGGGCAAAACCAGCTCGGGATTATGACAAAAAGAGCAGCGCATATTACAACCACTGGTAAATATAATCGCTGCCACTTTTTGCGGATAATCCAGTAGGGTGACTGGTTGTAACCCGCCAATAATCATAAATCTTAAATTTCGGAACTGACCGCCCTAAACGGTTTGCGATCATCGTATTCCGATTGCTTGCCGGCATTCCAAGAATCAACCGGCCGCAAATAACCGACGACCCGGGAGTAAACCTCACAAGGCTGACGCCTTACCTTTTTGTCATCTTCCATATTAAAAAGTTATTTTTATTAATATATCTTACAGAGGTAATTTTTCTTCTTGTTCCCGGATAAAACCGATTTCCTCATCACAAACAGGACAAAAACGATGTTCACCGGAAAGATAACCGTGTTTGGGACAAATAGAAAAAGTCGGTGTTAACGTGTAATAAGGCAAACGAAAATTTTCGGCGATTTTCCTCACCAGCTTTTTGGTACTTTCGATGTTTGGCATTTTTTCCGCCAAAAAACCGTGCACCACGGTGCCGCCAGTATATTTGACCTGCAACGGGTCTTGTTTTTCCATCACTTCAAAAATGTCTTCGGAAAAATTAACGGGGAGGTGGGAGGAGTTGGTATAATAAGGCGCTGCTCCTTTTTCTCGATAAGCGTCTTCATTGGCCACCACTATATCTGGGTATAACTCTTTATCCTTCTTGGCAAAACGATAAGTGGCGCCTTCGGCTGGAGTGGCCTCCAAATTATACAGCTGGCCGTCTTCCTCTTGATATTTTGCTAAACGTTGCAGCATAAAATCCATGACTTTCAAGGCGAAGTCCTGGCCTTCAGGAGTGGAAAGCGGCCGATTTAAAAAGTTAATCATGGCTTCGTTCATACCGTTGATGCCGATGGTATTGAAATGGTTTTTCCAATACTCGCCAAACCTTTCCTTAATCTCCTTAAGATAAAATTTACTATAAGGATAAAGCCCCTGCTCTGTAAAAGTTTCTAAAATATCGCGTTTTAATTTCAGGCTCTGACGCGCCAAATCCATAGTCTGGCCGAGCCGGCTGAAAAAAGCGTCTTTGGTTTTTGATAAATAACCGATCCGCGGCAAATTAATAGTCACCACTCCTATTGAACCGGTCAAGGGATTAGCGGCAAAAATTCCGCCGCCACGCTTTTTTAATTCACGATTATCCAATCGCAGGCGACAGCACATGCTGCGGGCATCTTCGGCTTTCATGTCAGAATTCACAAAATTGGCAAAATAAGGTATGCCATACTTGGCGGTCATTTCCCAAACCGGATCCAGAACTTTATTTTCCCAGTTAAAATCTGCGGAAATATTATAAGTGGGAATCGGGAAAGTAAAAACACGGCCGTTAGCATCGCCTTCCAACATTACCTCGGCAAAAGCCTTATTAAGCATATCCATTTCCGGCTGGAACTCTTTGTAAGCTTCTCTTTGCGGCAAGCCACCAATAACTACCGACTCATTGGCCAGAGTGGTAGGACAAATTAAATCAAAAGTTAAATTAGTAAACGGCGTTTGAAAGCCAACCCGGGTGGGAACGCTCATATTAAAAACAAACTCCTGCATGGCTTGCTTAACCGCTTTTTCATCTAGATTGTCATAACGAATAAAAGGAGCGAGCAGAGTGTCAAAATTGGCCAAAGCCTGGGCCCCGGCAGCCTCGCCTTGTAAGGTATAAAAAAAGTTAACAATCTGACCCAGAGCAACCCTTAAGTGTTTAGCCGGCTTACTGTTTACCTTGCCATCAACACCGCCGAAACCCAACCGCAAGACGGCTTGCAAATCCCAACCACAGCAATAAACCGCTAAAATCTGCAAGTCATGAAGATGAATGCTGCCGTCAATGTGCGCTTCGCGAATCTCTTGAGGATAGATTTTATTAAGCCAATAGTGAGAGCTGACCGCCGAAGCCACGTGATTATTCAATCCTTGCAAAGAATAGCTCATGTTGGCATTCTCTTTGACTCGCCAATCCAATTGTTTCAAATAGCCGTCGATAATATCATTGGAATCCAGCATTTTTTTCATGTCTCTGAGCTGGGCATGCTGGGCTCGATAGATAATATAGGCTTTGGCAGCCTTGACCAGACCTTCTTTAATCAAAGTTTCCTCGACTATATCCTGGATTTCCTCAATCGCCGGAATAGAACGGGGGTGAAACTTACTATTAAGAATTTGAACGGCTTTATCGGATAACTCAAGGGCTAGTTTTTCGTCGTCCCGACCAACTGCTTTCAGGGCCTTGTAAATCGCCTGGACGATTTTGTTCTGGTCAAAGTCAACAATACTGCCGTCTCGCTTTTTAACCTGTTTGATTTGGGTATCCATGATAATTTAAAGCTATTTTAACCCTTAAATTACTTAAATTTAAAGAAAATAAAAATAGACCTAGAAACTTGGTTGTCACAAACTGTTAAAATTCAAGTCTTAGCTAGATCTATCGGAATCTACGGTTATTATTAATTATAGCACTCCCAAAATGGCTGTCAAAAAATTAATTTTATTAAACTTTTTAGAGATTTTTTCTAAGCAGCCGGGGGTTTTGTGGATAAATTTATTTCATCTTTTTTCTGATAAAGGCCGGGATCTCCAGATCCTCCTCTTCCGAGGATAATTTGGGGCTGATTTTAACCGGTTGAGGGATTATTTTTGACTCCTCTTCTTTTTCTTTTTTGATATTTTGACTACCGCTCCGGCTTTTATCGATTGAAGCGTCTTCAATGTTTCTTTTAGAAAAAAGACGATTGACAGAGTAACGCGGCTCACTTAAAGAGATCTTTTTCGACTCTCTCGTTTCGCCAAAACCGGTAGCTACGACAGTAATTTTTATCCGATCCTTTAGGGTTTCGTCAATTACCGAGCCAAAAATTATTTTTGCATTGGGATCGGCGCTTTCTGTAATAGTATTAGCAGCTTCATTCACCTCACTCATGGTCAAACTGGGCCCGCCCATAATGATAAACAACACTCCTCTGGCGCCATCAATGGAGATGTCCAGAAGCGGCGACGAGATGGCCGACTTGGCCGCCGTGACTGCTCGATTTTCGCCGCTAGCCTCACCAATGCCCATCAGAGCCGAGCCAGCATCTTCCATAATGGCTTTGACATCCGCAAAATCCACATTAATCAATCCTGGGATAGTAATCAGCTCCGAGATGCCCTGAACGCCTTGTCGCAAGACATCATCAGCCGCCTTAAAGGCGTCAAGCAAAGAGGTTTTTTTATCAATAATGTGAAGAATTTTATCGTTAGGAATAGTAATGATGGTGTCGACTTTATCCTTTAACTCCTGAAAGCCTCTTTCGGCAATTTCCGACCTCTGAGCGCCTTCAAAAGAAAAGGGTTTGGTTACCACTGCCACCACTAAAGCACCCAATTCTCCGGCCACGCTGGCAATTATGGGCGAAGCGCCGGTGCCAGTGCCGCCGCCCAAACCACAGGTGATAAAAACCATGTCCGCGCCCTTGAGCAAATCACGAATATCGTTGATGCTTTCCTGGGCTGACTGCAAACCGACATCGGGGTTCATGCCGGCACCCAACCCTCTGGTGGTGGTTTGGCCGATGTGCAATTTATGTTTGGCGCTATTATGATGCAAAGCCTGGACATCGGTGTTGACAGCTATAAACTCCACGCCCTTAATTTTAGAATCGATCATGCGATTAATCGCCGATCCACCAGATCCGCCAACTCCTATGACTTTGATTTTGGCAAAAGTTTCTATTTCTGGTCTTATCTCTGGCATATTTTTAAATTATTTGATTAAAAAAATTAATTTATTAAAACCTTCTTAAGGTAATAACGATTTAAACCATTCCCTTAAGTGGCTGCTGGCTTTATCCACGCTTTTGAAAGGGAAATGCGGCAGACTAAATTTGCCACTCTTTTGTAACTGGCTACCCCAGATAACCAAGCCCACCGCTGTGGTAAAAGAAAGATCGCCAACTTTATCTAAATTAGAGATAATCCCTTGAGGATAGCCCAGCGAAGCCGGCAGCCGCAAAGCCTTTTTTGCCAACTCCACCAAACCGTCTAATTTGGCGCCGCCGCCAGTCAAGACCACACCAGCTGGTAACATACCGGATTTACCTATTTTTTTTAGCTCTTTGTCTACCTTTTCCATAATCTCTTCAACTCGAGCCTCAATAACTTCGGCTACGTGCTTTTTGGAAAAGGCCCCCTCTTCAACCCCGCCGACATCCGAATATCTAGTCTCATCTTGTTTGCGAAAGTTTTCTGGCAGACAGCTGCCCTCGCGAACTTTTATCCTCTCGGCTGTGTCAATAGAAATCCGCCGCTCAATGGCAATATCGCTGGTTATATATTCGGAACCGACCGGCAAAATCACCGTGTGTAAAACATCACCCTCTTCAAAAACCGCCAGGCTGGTGGTAGCACCGCCAATATTTACCACCGCCACCCCTAATTCTTTTTGACGATTGGTTAAAACGCTTTCCGAGTTGGCTAAAACCGCCAGGACCAGATCGTCGATATCTAAACCGGTGCGATAGATACATTTGGTCAAATTTTTAATTTGAGCCGAAAGTCCTTGAATAATTTGAGCGTCAACCTCCAAACGAATTCCTGTCATGCCGATCGGATCTTTAATTCCAGTCTGCGAATCAACCGTAAAACTTCTGGGAATGACGTGTAGTATCTCATAATTTGGTGGCGTCGCCACAGCACGGGCCGCTTCTATTACCCGCTCTACGTCTTCGGGCCTTATTTCGCCATCGGTTTTAGAAACAGCCACCACTCCCTTGCTTTCCTGAGCAATAATATGGCTACCCGAAATACCCACCCAAGCATGCTCAACCGGCTGACCCACCATTCTCTCTATCCTTTCTAAAGACGAAGAAATGGAAGACACCGCATCCTCAACACTAACCACCACGCCCTTACTGATGCCTTGGGCCGGTATTTCAATAGCTCCGACTATTTTTATCTTATCGTTTTCTTTGGATTTTTGACCCACTGCTATTCTAATAGCCGTTGAGCCAATATCCAAGCCAGTTATTAAGCTAATTTTAGGCATGGGTTAAATCACTAGAACTTAATTTATGAGTTTATTATAATAAAAAAATGCCTTAAAAGCAAATTGTTAATAAATAATAAAATGAACAAAATTTGTGTTCAATTCTATTTTCTTATTTTTTAATCACTCTTTTAAAAATCTTCTCTTCAAAAACAGACATCTTTTGAGCCGTGTGGGCACTCACCCCCTCGTGTTCAAAGCTAAACAAGTGAGCTACTCCATGAATAATCAACCGAATTAACTCTTGGTTTAATGTTGTTTTAAATTCCCGAGCCTGCTTCTTGGCTTGCGAGACACAAACGACAACTTCTCCTAAATATCCTTGGTCATCGGGTGTGGTTATAAAATTCTGGCTTTGATCGGAAAAACTTAAAACGTCGGTTGTTTTATTTTGTCCACGGTAATTTCCATTCAACTGTCTTATAGTGCGTGGCCCGACAAAAGCCAAGGAAAAATATTTTTTTTTATTTAATCGTAACTCTTTAGCGAAGGCCAAGACAATCAACCTGATCTGCCTGTCTGGCAAAGAGAGCTTGACTTGTTTGTTTACTTCCGCAAATAGCATCATACAAAAACCGATTAACATGGAAGTCTAGCTATTAATATTCTCGGGGGTCGAAGAGGAGGTTTCGTTAGTGGTTGGTGTGGTGGCTAACGGTTTAAAACTTTTCACAATCATCTGAAAAAGCGTGGGGTAGCGGAATTCGGCGTCATCAGACATAATGTATTCAAAAGAATATATTTTGGTTCTTTCATCATCGGCTAAATAAACCTTTAATTCATCGGGAGAAACTATCCCTTCCAAATCACCAACCTTGAGAAGCGACAGCTGGCTCAAATTGACCTGCGGATTTGCCTGGGCATACCAGTTAACGGCGGACAAACGATCTGGGTTTTCCCTGACTGACACCCTGATTATTTCTCCGGTTTTGGTGGTGATTAAAATTTGACGCGAGGCCTCTATAACATTACCTGACCAGTTTTTGGGCGCTAAAATCTGAAAATTATCCTGGGGAAAGCTGCTAGCCACCACCTGAATGAAGCTGGCGAGTGACAATTTGGCGGCACCGCCGGACTTGAGGGGATCGTAGCCGTTAACGAGCTCCGAACCATCGAGATAGCTATCCTTATCGGTATCCGGCAGACTGGGACTAGTGCCAATGGCATTTTCTTCCAAATCAGTCAAACCATCGCGATCTGAATCGCTGCTAACGGGTGGCGGGTTAAGCGAAATAGTTTCGTTGGTATTGTTATTTTTGTTGTTGGTATTTATATTATTATCAACATTGGCATTAATTTCACCATTAAGATTGGTTTCTATGTTTTCATTAGCTGCCTCATTAAGATTGCTAGTATTATTATTTTCATTACCATTGCCAAGGCCGGAGTTAAGGCTGTTGGTATTGATAATAATGTTGCTGTTGGTATTAGTATTAGTATTAACTACGGCCAGAGGCTTGGCTTGATTGCGCTGCCACAAATCATAGAAAAAATAAGTGGCCGAAACAGCAACAACGATAATTAAAACAATAAAAACTATTACTAATTTTTTGCCGGACGATCTGTTTTGCAGCGGATGGAATTTCTGCGGCATAACGTAGATATCCTGGCTGGGCGGTGTTGCTGACGGTGCTGGATTAGTATTAATTGACTGACTGACTGCTTTTTGTTTTTTAGAACCAAACATAGAAAAGTTAATAATAATTAATCATTTAACTATTGGGGAACCTGAAAGAGGCGGGCGCCGCCGGTCTTTAGAGGGTCGTAACCGTTAATCACTTCCGAACCATCACTAAAGCCGTCTCCATCGGTGTCTTTATTTAAGGGGTCGGTTTTATAAATACTGACTTCGGCCCGATCAATCAGACCATCGCTGTCGGTATCAATTTTATTGGGGTCGGTGCCTAATTGTTTTTCCTCATCATCGGACAAACCGTCACCATCACTGTCTTGAGGCGGAAGTGGGGCGTTAGTGTTAACAGCCGAACCATTGACGTTGGAGTTGGCATTGGTGTTGGAGGGGGCTGAAGCACTATTGGTATTAACGGTTGCGTTGACGCTGGAACTGGGGTTAGCATTCTGATTACTGACAGGCAAGTTGTTTTTCAGAAAGCCTAAACTTGGCTTGAAAAAAACTAAAGATAAAAAAACGCCGATACCAATTACAACTAGTATTAAAATCACCAACAAAAAAATAAATAATTTGTTACTCCAGATCGAGCGGCCGCCATAAATGTCTCCCAGCTGGCTTTCTTTTATGGGCAACCGGCTCACCTGCCCTGGCTGAATCGGCCTGGTGACAATCGGCCTGGTAACTGGCTCACTTTTACTGAAAATGTCATCGACCAAAGAGTCGCCGGGCGGGACTGGCCGATTGGCCGCAGCTGGCCGCGGCGGCAAAGTCGGCGACAGATTTTCGGAAGCACCAGAGCTTCTGGGCGTTTGCGGTGGCTGATCAAACATAAATTAAAATTTAATGACAAAAATCGGCTGTATTTAATCCGCCAAAAATATTGGCGTTATCGGTATTTTTATTTATTAACTCTACACTAGACCAAGCGGGAAGCCATTTTGTGCCATCTTTATTATATTCTCCGTTGGCAAAGATATTTTTCTTCTTGCCGATTAATCCATCGATCGGATCTTTCAGGACATAATAACTATAAACATAGGCGTCGGTTGGGCACTGCATTTTTTTGTTTATTTTGTCCCAACAAGTGGCTGGATCATAATCACCGGCACAGCCCTCTAGTTTGTTAAGCGGATCGGCCGGCAGAGCTTTGCCTAGAGCATTGGCCAGAGTGGCCTGCCAAGAAGGCCAAACGCTATAAGTACGATTAACCACATAAGTACCGGAAAGTAAAGGCGGGTAGTAATTGCCGCAACTAGCTCCGCCATAGCAACTAAAACTATTATAACATAATTTTTGATGATCGTTGGCGCAACGTTTCTGATTATAATAATTATCGAGTAATAAATTAAATTCTTGGATATCGCTAATCCGTTTGGCGTCACGAGTTAGTTTGGCCTTATCCGACGAGCAATAACCAAAACCGCCCTTGGAACACTGGTTATCGACTAAGCATTTTTTACTATTATCCTTACTGCAGGAACCAAACCTATCCTGCAAACCACCATTAATATCGGCTGTCACGCCAGCGTTGAGCTGAAAATTATTAACCAGCTGTTTATAAATCTCTTTGGTATCGCCACTGGCGTCTTGGCTATAAGAAACTAAGTAAATACTGGTGTAAATATTATTGGCATTATTGTCTAAATCAGCGCCAGCGACATAAGTGGTTCTGCCCTCACTAACAGCCTGATAACCGTCAACCGTTAAGCTCTTGGGCTGCCCTTGTTTTTTGGGATCAAAGGTCTGTTGATACCAGACTAAGGGAGAATAATGATTGGGGTTCTTGATTACTCTTAAACCGATGGCGTCGCTGGCATCTTCAAAAGAATAATAAGAAATTAATCCGTCGTCGTCGGTTTGTGGCTCGGCTTTGTTATAAATTTTTACCTCGTCGATATAGCCTTGCCACATACCCTGATCGGCAGTGTCAGCCCGATGACCAATCCTAAAAGGAACACCGGCCTGGTAAGCGACGCCAGAGATGATGTTGTTTTCTTCTTTGGCTACCTGAATGCCGTTAATAAAAATTTTTAGATATTTTCCGGGCTTAAAAGCAGCCGTGATTTTCACCCATTTATTGCCGTAATCCCTAAAAAAATTATCGTATTTAACCAACGAGGTATTGCCGCTAGCGTCGAAAACAATGAAATCAAGACTGTCTTCTTGGCCAATGGCCTTACCCAGCAGCCAGCCGCGCTCAAGCCTGGGATTTGAATTCCAATAATAGTTGCCAGCTATAACCCTGCCGGCACCCAATGAGGCTTCACTTAAATTAACTAAAGCGCTAACCGTTAATTCGCCAGTGATGGCGTTAAAAGGGTTGGTCGGATTGCCGCTCGCATCTATGGCTGTCAAATAATCGGCAGTGCGACCCAAAAATTTAGCCGCCCGGCCTTGTTCGCCGGTAACCAATTCGACACTGCCCAGTATTGCCAAATTATTAAAACCGACCCGATCCTTGACTTGCAGAGGATTGTCCTTGTTGGTCAATAAAAATTCTTTGATGATGTCTTCCCGTCCAGAAATCGCTACTCGATTAAGAGAGGGTAAATCATCAACCAGTGCGGCTTCGCCTCGGTCACGGCAATAGTAGGTTTCGAAATTAGTAATGGGAGTGGCGGCGGGAATGCTGGCACTGCCTATAAAATCACGAAAAGGGAAATCGCCGATTTGGGGCCAGGGGTTGTCGCAAATAAAGACACGTTCGAAAACACTGGTCGCCGCCGAGCCGGCGCCGGAAACAACTCCGCTGGCCGTCACTCTAACAGCAGTGCTGCCATTAACGGTATTATTACCATAAGCAGTGACAAAAACGCTTTGAAAACCCTCTACCGTTTGATTCCAATCAGCTATTTGGGGAGAAGAACTATTATCAACAGCCAAAAGTCTCGGACCGACTATTTCCCACTTATAATTAGCGTTTAAAATGTGATTGCCGGTAACATCGGCTGCCTTGGCCCAATAAAAATGTTGGTTACCAACCAAGTTAGCGGCTTGATACTGGGCTGGATAATTCGTGTTCCAGTTGGCAGAAACATCGTCGTCTAGTAGATCTTCCGATGTATTTTTGCCACAATCATCGCCTTTACAGAAAAAAGTGTCATCGGTAACAGGGCCCTTAAATTCTACGGGCGGCTGGGCATAAACAAAAACTTTTTCAACTCGGCAATATTCCTGATTCAAAGTATGAAAAGTAAACAACTTGTCACCACTCATAGACACGCCCCACTGGCTTAAGACGCCCCGACGGCTTCCGTCTCCAGTATCACCATCGCCATTAACCCAAACCACGTAATCTTTATTTTTATCAAGCAGTCTTTGTGGGGTAATCAAAAGATGGGTGGCGCCACCAAGATTAACAGCGCTGGCTTTTATGGGAATGAGATCGGTGGGATTGGCTTGCGCCGGAAGTCCCTGGCCGAACAGTTTGGCTAAAACATTTCCCGCCTTGAGAAGAAAACGAGCCAAAAAATTATTTTTACCAAGACCAAAAATGTTCAAGCCGCTAGGCACAGGGCTTTCATATAAACGGACATTGAGATTGTTCCACTCCCCGGAAAGCGTTGACATGGTGGTGGTGGTTAGACTTTCCATGTCCATATTAATATTACTACCATCGGCAGCGGTAAATTTAATGTCTATAACCTCGTTGGGGCAAATATTGGTTGGGCTAATGGGGGTTGCTATAGGTCGCCAGTGACAGCAACAATCCTTGCCAACGCCCTTATTATTTATATCGGAACAAACATTGTCTAAATCGCGCTCGCCGCCGGTATTACAAAAAGAGCACTGCACTTCAAGTTCACCACAATCACCCGTATCACCACAAGATTTTCCCCCGCTAATTTTGGCCGTGATATATTGAATTAAACCATCGGTAATGCTGTCTAGGGCTTTATAATTGGCTCCCCAAGCCAAGGGATGACCGCCGGCGGCGCAGGTTAAATTGTTACGAACAGCATCTGGCGGCAAATATTTATCAATACTATAATAAGTTCCTAGCGGCCGATTCCAGGTTCCCCAGCTCCAATTGTAGCAGATGGGGCTCAAGAGCTGACCCTCTTTGTTACAGGCGCTGGAGGCGGAGTAAGGATTAGCCCAATGAGCTTGCGGTAAAACGCCAACACTATTGATGATTAACTTTTGGGGGAGCACCTGGACTCTGCCAACCTCGCAAGGCTTGTCTAGGGTTTTAAATCGCCAAGAGTAGCTATCGGGTTGGCCGGTTTCAACTTTACCATTACCACAGACAGCGCCGGAAGCAGAGCCGGTGCGCAAACAAGTTGGACCACAGCCATCGCCACCGGTTGTATTGCCATCATCGCAGCTCTCGCCGCTTTCTATTTTGCCGTTACCACAAATTGGGGCGTTGGGTCTAGAGCCGGCCGGCCGGCCGCTTTCTGGCAAACACTTGGAGTCACATCCGTCTCCAGAACTGGTATTGCCGTCGTCACAACCCTCGCCGGTTTCTATTTTTTTATTGCCACAAAGTGAGCCATATTTTTGATTAGCGCCTTCTAGTTTACAGTCAACGCCACAGCCATCGTCACCGGTTGTATTGCCATCATCGCATTCTTCTATTCCTGCTTTAACCAAGCCATCGCCGCAGGAAGCGGTATTATTATTGCCAAGATTATGGCAAGTGGTATCACAATAATCAACGGCGTTATTACTGTCGGTATCGGAACATTGTTTAAATCTGCCGCCGGAGATGTTGCATAAATCACTGGCTGGGTTCAAAAGACAATTATCAGTACAAACTCCTGAAACCGTATTCCAGGGGTAAGCATTTTTATCACAGTCTTCGCCTCTACCGCCAGTGACGTAATTTAGAGAAGCTAGTTGCTTGCCGTTCCAAGCTATGACGCCGTCTGCACCGCCCTTCACCACCACCCGATAAGTACTGGTCGAATCAAGAAGGTCTCCGCCCGATCTGGTTAATCTGATGTTTTTAGTATAACGTTGACTGCCGGCGGTCGGTTCGGTGATTGTTAAACTTTGTTCTCCCCCGACCGCTCCCTCCTTAAATAGAATGATATCGTCATTAGCCAAGAAAGTGTTCATGTCCACATCAAGACTAAAATCCAAACCAACAACACTATTAGTACAAATGCCTTCAGAAATATAATTAGGATTAACTCCACTATTATCGCAAGAAGGGTATCTACTGGTGATTCTTAAATTTTCAAAACCGATGAACAACTGCCCGAAACCCCACCTATCGCCGCAATTACTATCATTCCAAGAGCAGTCCTGATCGCGAGTATTTTTGGCTCTAGCCTTAATGTTGGTGTCTCCTTCGGTTTTGGCGAAAACCTTAGTCGTATTAACGGCGGGGTCGGCATAGCCATCACAACTGGTGGCGTCTTTATTGCAAATACCGGCTACCGCAATACCGGTGCCGCCAGTGCTGTTGGTTTCTTGAGAATCGTCAGCCAGCTTGATAAGCGAACGCCAATTCCAAACGTAAGAAGCCGGATTTAAAATGTTACAATTGGCTGCTTGGGGCCAAGCCTTGTAAATTTGCGTGTCGTCGGTAAGGGGCATAAACTTTAGATGCGGATTAACGCTGACACTATTTATTTTGCCTAATTGATTGCCGGTTTTAAAAATCCAATAATAATCATCTTGACCGTCGCCAGCCGTTTGACCCGAAGGGATATAATCCCAACCGGTCCTTACCTCTTCATTGAAACTGTTGTCAGTCATTAATATCCCTTCACTAAGGCCACTAGCCGCTTCTCCTCGAACACCATTTTCGCCACCTAAAATAATTATCCGATACCAAGTAAACGCGTCAAAATTACTACTGGGCGTTATTACCACGCCTTCTGGCAAACCGTGCTCGTTTAACAGGTTTAGGCGATTAATTATTTCTTCACGAGTCAGACCGCTGGCATCTATTTCCGGGCTGTAAGAAAAAATATCTATGCTTGATAAATTAACTTCTTCATCGCAACCAGAAACGTTGAATTCTGTTTCCGAACCGCATTTTTGCAAAATAAAACTACCGGCAACAAGCGAACCATTAAACATGTTTTTACTAAAACGAACGCCTAGCATCGCATTTATATAAGCGTCGCGAGAATTAGGCCAAGGCGTGGGGCTTTGGATGTTGCCGCTACTGCAATTATCATCCTCCACAATATAAGGATTGGTAAAATCGATGTGGGCTTCACAATAATCATTCTTGCCCGCGCTATTTAAAGAGGCGATCACTTTGGTAAACTTGGGATTATCGTGCATGGTTTCATTAAGAGCGAGGCCTTTTTCTTCAGCCCCGACCCTATCGTCTAACTGGACCCGGTTGCTGGTGTCTGTACTCCAGGACCAGGAATAACTATTAGGATTTAGAATCAGGCAGGCGTTGTCAGCGCTGTCCAAATTAGCGCTGTAATTTGTCTCGGCCGCTGGCCAATACATCCAAGAAGGATCGGGCGAGCATTCCACACAACCTTCCGGGCAAATTTTATCAGAATCGTCATCGGCCCTGGTTTCAAAATTCCAACAATAAGCCGCATTATTGGTATTGCCACCGCCATAATTAACTTTGCAAAAACGGTCTTCTGCCCTGGCCGAAGCTGCCGTCTCATCCTTTATAACCTTTCCCGCTTCGCTGGAAATACCTTGTAACAAAACAACCTTATACCAGGAACCGGGATCGAGATTGGTAGTCGGAGTAAAAACAAAATAATCTTTATTGCGGTCATTGTTGTCAGTCTTTACCTTTAAAGCGCCGCTGGTAACCCGAACGCAAGAACTCCCCTCACGATTATTGCACTTTAAAACCACTAACCTGCTCTGAGCCGGATTAGTGCAGGTATAAATTCCAGCTTCTTCGGTAAAGTTATTATCACCGCAGAAAGACGCAACCCTAACCCCCACATCGAAACGAGCGGAAATAACAGCATTCAAACAGGCTTGAGGGTTTTTGACGCCAGGATGCTCAAGTGTCCAGCCATCGCTCCAAGGAGTTGGGCTTCCCAAGCGAGAACCGAGAGAGCAACTAAGGCCACGCTGACACTCTTCAACAACATACAGATCGTCATAAATAATATTTCCACCGAATAGAAAGGACCAAGCATAAATGCCTTGAGTGGCCGAATAAGAAGGCCATTTGCCGCCGCAAGCCGAACAATCAGCTTTACAGCTACTGCTACAGGCGGCTTGGCAACCGACTTGATTACATTGTTTGTTGACTCTAAACAAATCGCCGTCGCATTCTTCTGGCCAGTCTATTCGGCCATTACCACAAAGATTCTCTACTGGAGGAACAAAATTAGTAGTGCTGAAAGCCCAGCCAAACAGAGCCTGGGTGGCCGAACCCCACCCTTCGCTACGAGAACAATTTTTGATTAAACGACAACTGCTGTCACAACTAACGGTGCCAGCGGTAAATCCCAACGACTTACAGGTGGTATTGTTTAAATTAGCACCGTCGCATTCCTCTCCGGAATCAATAATTCCGTCATGATCGCAGGCAGTTATAACTTCACAGGTGCAACTGGTGGTATTACAAGTCAATCCCGATCGGCAGATAGAGACATTGGGGTTACAGGTGTCGCCAAGAACCCAACCACAGGGCTGACCAACGGCTCCAGAACTTAAAAGAAACAGATAATGATTGCTGAATTCTGCGCCATTATAGACGCTGACGTCGGCCCAACCAATTTTATTGGCTGGGACGGTTTCGGTTATTTTCAGGCTGGCCCAATTGGGCTGGGTGACGCCAGAAGGAGAGGTGGTGACATTGGCAAAAGACCAAGCGTTAGTGTTTTGATTCCATTCTTTAAGATACCAAATTAAATTTTGAGCGACAGCCGTTGCCAGAGGAAAATTAACACCATAAATATCGGTATTGTCAGCGGCACCGGTGGCGTTAGGGTTAGCGCCATAACCAGGCTGCATTAAACAGATACTGGGCCGGACTCGACTATTAACGTTAAAATCATTAATAAGCGGTCCTAGATAATTATTGGTTACATCGGTATAGCCAAATTCATTTTTGACCCTGATCGGGCCACTAACGGCCTCTGGAGGCACGGCAATAATAATCTGATTGTCAACCCAGGTGCTTTCACATTTGTTGTTTAATTCTGAAGGAAATTTACCAAGCTTATCGTCGGCATCATCACAGGGATCGCCGTTACCGTCGGTATCAGCACCACAGAAACGAACTTCCCCTTGAGTGGGCATTCTGGCAAAAATAAAATCGTCTAAATACAGATTGGTGCCGTTGGCTCCGGTTTGGCTATCGGCAATATTAAAGATTAATAAGCGATGAGGGTTGCCATTACGATCCTTTAAACGATCTATTTCTGAAGTATAAGTAAAAATAGCTTCGTATTCCTGCCAGTTGGTATAATTGCCAGCCACCAGCGCGGTAAGAGTCTGTTGGTTGAACGGTTTGGTCTGTATGGGACTGTTCACGCAACAATTAGAAGTGCTTTCTGTACATCCGCAACGGCCAGGATTGCTCGCACAGTAAACACCCCCCTGAAGAACGCAATTATTATCGGTGTAAACTCCAGCCATTGCCTTGGGCCAAGACTGGGAAGCCCAATCATCGGCGCTATAAGCGATTTTGACACTTGCATTTCTGTCTAAAATGCCTTTGTATTTAAATCTTAAAATATACTTATCGCCCAGATTAAAATCTAAACTGGAAATATCATAATAAAAAGAGACGTAATTATTGGTGTAGTGATAAGGCCAGTCGATTAAACTGCCATTATTAAACTTACAGGCGTGATTGGCGGCCGAGCAACCCATGGGTTGATCAGGAAAATCACATATATTGTTTACACTGTCCCACTCACAGCCACGATTAACACCACCGATGACATTTCTTTTATAAGGATAGGATAAATAAACTCCTACGCCGTTACACAGATCCTCACTACATCTCACCTGATTGACCTGCCAGTTGTTGGGCGGTTCATTGGCAGAACGCCAAATTTTAACACTTTTAGAACCGGAAAAATATTCTTCATCCGAGATGCCAACGGTTGAACGAGATTTGGTCAATTTATACCAGTCGGGCGGCAATCCTCCAAGAGAACCTGCCTCAAAATCAACGTAGGTTAGGGTATTTACTAAGAGTGAACCGATCTGGGAAAAATTTTTTCCCAAGATAGAAATAAAATTATTAGGAGCGCCATTGGGGAGATCATCAGACCAGGTAGCGGGATCGTATCTACTGCTATCACCTTGGGGGTCATCGGCGGGAGAAAGATAGTTGATAATCGGAGGTTCGACACACTTACAGCTCCCGTCCCAGCAATCATAATGACAAATATCATCGTCGGGCTGACAAGCGGCCAGATTTCTATCGGCATCGCAATCAACTCCGGCACAAGCACCGCAATAATTGGTTCCCAGGATTTTTGGATCACCCCCGCAATCAATTCCCTCTTCACCTTGGCCGGCATCGCGAGTCCCATTACAACAATGACCGGGCCTAACGGTAAAAGACTTGGTATTTTCAGCACTGTTGCTGTCATGATCATAGGCCTTGGCTTTTATTTGCACCCGCTCGCCAACATCGACACCACTGGCGTTCCAATTGACTTGAGCGACTATTGGCGCGCTGCTGTTGGTATCGACCGGATCAGTGCCTATGGCCTGACTGTTGGCAAAAAAATCTACATAAGCCACGCCAGCATCGTCGCTAGCTATGGCTCTAATATTATTAGTCCCCGCCCAATAGCTGTCAGGCTTGCAAATGGAACCGGGCTGAACTCTAACCGTCGGAGCGGCGGCATCGATTAAAGTCCCGGTGGAGAAGCTGCCGACGCATTGGCTGGGACTTAAGGAACAATCCAGGAGATAGCCACCGCAATTAATGGCTGTTCCGCTAATAGCAAGATTATAGGTGGCAGCGGCAGAAAAACATTTTAAATTGCCAAAAGGCCCGGGACAGCTGGTACTAGGGGTAAAAGCGGCCACCGATCCAGTAACGACCAGGCTTCCGCCAACAGTATCGCCATTACAAGTATGATTGTTGGTATCACATGATTCCGAAAGACACTCATTATTATTAGTACAGGCTTGGCCATTGGTTAGGGTGGCTCCAGCCCGAGTAACCTTCAGATTCGAAATATCAATAGTGTTTTGATCCAAAGGATGATTAAAGAAAAACCTCACTACCACATTTCTTAAAGCAATGTCATCCTTGGGTGTGATTTTGGTAGCCACACAGGCGCTGAGAAGGCCGCATTGGGGCGTAGTAGTGTCGCAGACGCTCCAATAGCCACTCGCCTGACAGACTTTAGTACCGCAATTATTGGGTCCACAGGCAGCAGTCTCTCCGGGGGTGGTGCAAATCTCTAAATTACCCGAACCGGTGCCAGTAGCATTTTTCAAAAGATTGATGACAAAAGAGGCGATGGAGAAAGCCGAGAGAACAATAATCAATCCTATAACTGCTGAAATAATAATTTTTTTGGCCTTTTCGATTTTGCTTTCTTCACCCGAGGCCGTCATCCAGAGGAAGCCGGCATACAAAATTAAAATCAGAAGTACTATGCCAATAATGCCCAAAAAGATTCGAATAAAATTGACAATGACATCGATTAAATTGGAGTGAGCCAAGCCGCTACCACCAATAGTATCCAAACCAAAGTTGGTCTCTGCTTGGGCCAAAGCCAAATTAACAAAAGTAAAGACACCGGCGATCACCAACAAGAGAATAATCGCTGTAAAAAATAATTTTTTTTGACTTCCAAAAGTCATGATTAAAGACTAAGATTATCTAAAAACAATTTTGATTAACGCATAACTCCCAAACAACATTCATTGCCGCTGGCCAGTCCCTTGGTGATTATCCATAAACCGGGCTTGTCGTCCGGATGAGCCGTATCCTTTTCACAAGCATTAGAATTACTATTGCCTTCCGAACCTCCGACCTCTGAACAAGTCTTCCAATTGGAATCGTTTGTCGGACGACATTGACCAAAACAGCAACCGGTACGACCGCTGGCATCGGCCGTGGATTTATCCTTGGAGATTACCCAGCTGCCGGAGAGATAACTAAGAGGAGTGTTGGGATTATAATAAGAAACAAAACAAATTTTATTGCTATTATAATCACAGACGCTAGCGCCATTAATACTACTGCAATTTAAACGACCATAAGAGGCCGGGTTGGGCAATTTGACTTGAGCATTGACCAAATCGGCGTCTCTGACGCAACCAACCGTATTATTACTGCCAACGGATTCATAGCCACAAGCATTGGTTGATCCGGTGACCCCGGCTTCAGCAGCATTTTTGGGGCCACCAGCCGGCAAAAAGCAGTTTTGGGTAACCGACTGAACACCCGAACCAGACAAAGGGCCATACTCAACGTTTGGATCAAAGGGATTATGGCTAATCAAAGCCTCGGTGTACTCGGCCCAACCATCATTATTATTGTCTCGATCGGCCTGGCTAAGCCAATAACCCACCGCTATCTGATTTTGTGTCAGGGTCTCAAGAGCAATATAGCGCTGGGCCTTGTCTTTGTCAGTAGAACCATAATTCCAACCCGGTTTGATGGTATAACTGCGCATCAAGCGATCAAAAGTCAAGTGAATCAATTCGTTACGGTCAGAAACTGACATTTGAGAAACCGGACTAATGGTTTTTAATAGTGGCGCTTTAATGTCAATTTCGCTTGATAACTTAAAAGACCAAGTAAAATCATCGCCAAAACCAGAAACGGCAAAAATCGGAGTTGAAGAACTATAACTAATGACTCGATTACCAAGACTGTAACAATTGCTAATGCCAATTCCTCCACTACAAATTATGCCTTCATTTAGATTGTAAGCAGTTCGACCCGATTGACCATTGCCATTTTGTGATTTGCCCTGAGCCAGCCCAACCCGCTGGCCATCATTATCCAAATAATAGTCAAAGCTACCATTAAAAGCGTTTTTGGACATATCCACCAAACCCGAGGCAGAGGTTCTGGCGAGCGGATAGAAAACGGTTTTAGAGCCAATGGTTTTTTGACAACGACCATGGCCATCACTAGCGCCTCCCCACTGAACGCATTTGGCGTCGGCACTATCTATTAGATCAGAGGAGATTAAATTAATGGAATATGAGGTTGAAGTGGCAATCTCTCCGGCAGCCAAGCTGGCTATGGGCCAACAAGTCATCTCATCGCCGCAGCTATTAGTCGCTCCACAAGAAGCGCTTGGCTTTAGACCAACGGTGTGATACTGATTGGAAAATTCCAAAACAAACTGGTCGTTATTAAGATTTTGCCAAGTGTTATCGCTTTGTCTGAGACCAACTTTTATACTATCGTGCGTTATCGATAGAGGGTTGATGGCCTCGTTGAAGGTAACCTGAAAAATAGTATTTCTAAAAGGGTCGGCTAACCCCTTAACCGCTCTTTGGCTAGAGGCGTCCTGCGCCGGAGTAATATTGGAAAAAACTACTGACGCTGGTGTATTTTTGCCAGTAAATCTTAAATTATATCTATTGGCTATAGAACCGGTGGTCTTGGTTTGCAAATCGCTACCAGCTCCAGCTTCAAAAATATTAGAAGCTATCAGCTTGTTTTTTATCGCCTGCCTATCGGTAGTGGCATTATTAGTGACTGCGATATCTTTACCAAGAATATAAGTATTGATCGCATTATTATTTTCCAAAATTTCAATTTTGTCGCCGGCCTGAGAAGCTGTGACATTAAAAGTCCAGTTAGTAACGCCGCTGGGCGAAGCAGCCAGAATAAACGTCAAACCATAGGGACCGATATTAACCGTGCGACTAGAGGCGGAATATGGGCCATTATTAACATCGTTCATACCGCCAGGCCAATTGACATCAACTTTATTATTATTAGCGTCAATAGAGACAACGACAGCGCCGCTAGCTGAACCACCATAGCTGCCAGTAAGACTGGCGGCTGGAGCATTAGGATTGGTGCTTGATGGTTGTGTGTAACCTTGATCAACCTGGGGGGTGATAGTATTAAGAACCGTTAAGTTGAACTTGCTAACCGTGGGGGCGGAGGGAGAACTATAAACATCACCCTCGCCGTCGGGATAAGGATAAACACCAGTAATATCGACTATCTCCGGCGGATCTAAGTCTAATTCTCCATTGGTAGTAAAATCCCAAAGATATTGTTTATTGATCAGGGAATTGAAAACCGAACGATCCGGTTCTTGAACCGATCTGACGCCTTCCTGCAAAGTCACCTGAAAGCGGCGATTAATTTTATCTTCCGCGCCCAGATAGGTCTCTGGCGTAAAAACAAAAGTCTTGTTGTCACTACTGGCAACCATCGTATTGTCGTAGCTGTCGAAACCAAAAGGATCGGTACTGGGAACGCAATTATTCTGATTGTCGAGTAAACAAATTTTAACATTTTTTATTCTTTCGTTGTCGCACCTACCATCACTATTAGAGTCATCACAAATGGTATCGGATTTAATTGGTACTTTAAAAGTAACCGCTATAATTGTGTTGATTGGCACCTCTGTCTGGCCCGGGGTCGGATAAACGCTTTCGATTGGTCCGCGCCCAATACCCCAGCGACCGGGATCAATCGTCGGGCCACCGGGAGTGGTTCCCGGACCGCCGCCAAAGGTGGCGCCGGTTAGTATTCTTAAAACAAAAGTTACAATACTGAAAGCCGAAAGAATAATAATAAAGCCAATAATCGCTTGGGTCATTATCTTTTTGGCCTTTTCGATTTTGCTTTCTTCGCCCGCGGCCGTCATCCATAAGAAACCGGCGTAAAGAATCAGTAGCAACAAAATAATTCCTAAAACGCCTAAAATCGCCTGGATAATTCTGGCTATCACTACCCTCAAATCGGTCTGGGGCAAAGCCGAATTAAGGTTGCTTAGGCCAAAATTAGTATCGACGGGATTGGCCGGAGAAGCTGCTGCTAACTGCGGCACAGCTACTAGTAACAAAAAAACTACCAAAAAAATTGCCAAAAACAGCTTTCTGGTAGTTAGCGACGACCTTTGCATGGAAAAAAGTCGCGACTTAATCATAAATTTTAATTATTTTTATTTAGGTTGTAAAAAATTATCAGCCAGATCGCCGGCCTACTTATTTAGTTCTTCTTTAACCAGACGAGAAACCAGCTGGCCATCTGCTTGAACGCCTAATTGTTTCATTACTTGCCCCATAACTTTGCCAAAATCGGCTGGACCGACAGGGCCGGCAGCGGCAATTACCTCTTTAACTATTCCCAAAACCTGCTCCTGGGAGAGCTGCGGCGGCAAATATTTATTTAAAATATCGATCTCCGCCTGTTCCTTACCCACCAAGTCATCACGCTTAGCGGCCTGATAGGACTCCACCGAATCCTTGCGTTTTTTTATTTCGCTTTTCAAAACCGCTACCACCTCCTCGTCTGGAAGAAAATCTTCTTTGGGCAATGTTTTTTCAATTTTTTTATTTTGCAGAGCGGCCTTCAACATTCTTAAAGTAGAAACCAGGGATTCTTCTCTGGCTTTTAAGGCGACGAGAAAATCTTCTTCTATTTTTTTTTGTAAAGACATGATTTTGTTAAAATAATTAACTCCTTTTGGGATGTCCCTCAAATGGCTGCAAACTTGCCTTGGATAAAACAAATTTGCAGATGATTTGTGGACTTCCGGAGCTTTAACGATCTCTGGAATCTTCTACTAATTTACCAATTTTTTTCAGATACTCTCGCTTCTGATTGATCTTATCGCGTCTGGCGGCAGCAGCTCTAACGGCTGTTTTATTTTTTTTACGTTCGTGATAACGTATTTTTCGCGACTGAATCAACCGACCGCTTTGCTGAATTTTTTTGTTAAATCTTCTAACCAACGCTTCAAAGGTTTCTCCCCTTTTTCTTCTAACCTCGGCCACAAAACTCACCTCTCTTTCTAAAAATTTTATCTTAATTATTTATTAATTTATTTTGCTTTTCTGAACTTGAACCAGTTGCCGCATTAATTTCCATAAAACTATTTTCCTTGTATTTTTCCAAACGTTTTTTTATTTCCAAGACAATTTTATTAAAATCAACCACTTCCTGCACACCGCCCTCCATGTCGCGAATCAAAATAGTGCCGTCGCTGATCTCCTTTTGGCCCAAAATCAAGGTAAACTTTACTTTTAGTTTATTGGCTTGCTCCAATTGGTTTTTCAAGCTGTCCTTATAGAAAGCCTGGGCTAACCGAAAATCACTTTTTCTCAACTTTTCGTATAAAACCATGGCTTTTCTCTTGGCCGGCTCTCCCAGTTGAGCCAAAAAGATATCCGGCTGATAAATTTCTGGTATGGCAATTTCTTTTTCTCTTAATTTGGCGACCAGGCGATCCAGACCCATGGCCAGGCCCACTCCCGGCGTCTCCTCTCGGCCACCCATAATTTTGACCAAACCGTCATAACGACCGCCGCCGCCAAAAGCATTCTTGCCTTCGTTATCATCAATCGACCAATATTCAAAAATAGTTTTGGTGTAATAATCCAGGCCCCGAACAATATAAGGATTTAAAACATAAGGCAAGTCTAATTCGTCCAGATACTCGACTACCTTCATAAAATGAGTTTTGCATTCTTCATCAAGATAATCTAAAATTTGTGGCGCCTCTTCGCGTAAATTGCGACAACTCTCCTCTTTGCAATCCAGTAATCTTAAAGGGTTTTTTGTCAAACGCACCTTACAGCTTTCGCATAACAATTTGGCTTTGGGACGATAATATTTCACCAATTCTTTTTTGTACTCTTCGCGGCAAGCCGGACAACCAATACTATTAACCTGAATTATCGATTCTAAGCCCAATTCATTCAAACTATTCCAGCCCATCAGGATTAATTGAGCGTCAAGGGCCGGGCTAATTTCTCCAATGGCTTCCCAGCCAAATTGATAGAACTGCCGGAACCGGCCGGATTGAGGTTTTTCATGACGAAACATCGGACCAAGATAAAACAGCTTGACGGGTTGCGGCTGATTGATCATCCCGTGCTGAATATAGGCTCGCACCACCGAAGCGGTCATTTCTGGACGCAGCGCCAGCTGATCACCGCCCTGATCAACAAAGGCAAACATTTCTTTTTCTATCACGTCTGTCTGTTTACCAATACCGCGAACAAAAACTTCCAAATTTTCGAGGATGGGAGTGTTGATTAGAGAGTAGCCATAATCTAAACTAATCTTGGTCGCAATTTTTTTGACCATTTCCCAATACTTTTGATCTTGTGGCAAAATGTCGCGCATACCAGTAACAGTCGAGAGCTCCCTCTTGCCCTTGCGTTGTTTTTTGCCAGTCTTAGCTTCACTATCTTTGTCTGCTTTTTTTTCTATTTTTTTTGGTCTAGCCATGTTTAGGATTATTTATATTCTGGTGAATTAAAAACTGTCAGGCGAGTAAAGGGCCAACCTCTCAACCAAGTACGACCAATGATGAAATCGCGTTTAACCGGACCAAAAACTCGAGAATCAAGACTCTGGTCGCGGTTATCTCCCAGTAAGAAATATTCATCATTATTTAAAGTGACATTGCTATAGCCTTCGAAGGGCAAATCGGTTTCCATGCCCGGCATGAGATACTCTTCGGTTAGGGGACCACTAAAACTACCACTGGTAATAAAAACTCGTCCCGACTTGATCT
Source organism: Patescibacteria group bacterium (assembly GCA_041649575.1). Classification (GTDB taxonomy): domain Bacteria; phylum Patescibacteriota; class Patescibacteriia; order 2-01-FULL-39-33; family 2-01-FULL-39-33; genus JBAZMW01. Next base: position 140,253 of record JBAZMW010000003.1, read on the forward strand.
CCACCCTGTCTCCCGGCAAACCCACAACCCTCTTAATAAAATATTGACTAGGATCTTTGGGGTATTTAAAAACAACTATATCGCCACGTTTGGGTTCGGCGAACCGGTAACTAATCTCGTCGATTATGAGGTACTCATGATCATAAAAATTCGGCTCCATGGAAGCACCTTTCACATAGAAAGGCTGAATCAGGAAATAACGAATCGGTAAAATAATAACCAGAGAAATGATCGAGACTTTGACCATTTCCCAAATAAACTCGACAACCGCCTTGGTTTTTGATCTTCTTACAACTGGCGGGTAGCCGGTCAAACCTAAATTATCATTCGGATCAAAATTATCCATGGTTTGGACTTTTCCCCTTTTTATTAGCGGAAAAATAATATTACTTGATATTTAATCTTATTATAACACAAAATCAATATTTTACAATAGCTAAAATAATTAATTTCAAGCATTACTATAACATTTTTCCTTGGCAAATTTCAAGTTATGGTTTATAATGATAATATTGCTAAAATTTTTAATCTAACCAAAAAATAATAATGCCTAAAATCGAAGTTGATTTGTTGCCACCCCAGGAACCAGGTAGCGACATGCTATTGCCACGGCGCCGCCTAAGCTGGAAAAAAATCATTGCCAGTTTAATAATAATCGCTATTATTGTGCTGGCGGTGTTTTCTTCTTCCGTGGTTTTTTCCGACGAAAGTCTAATAAAAAATTTATCAAAATTAAACTTTATTCAGCAGTTTGGAAGGTTAATCACCTCTCGCGACCGCGAGCTGTATGGCGAAAGCCAGGACCGGATAAACATCTTGATTATCGGCATGGGTGGCAAAAATCACGAAGGCGGCACACTGGCCGATACGATTATTTTGGGATCTTTCAAACCCAGCACCAAACAGGTGGCCATGATGTCAATTCCCAGAGACCTGACGGTACCCTGGAAAAACTACGGCTGGATTAGAATTAATGCGGTCAATGCTTATGCCGAAAAAGAACAAGCGGGCAGCGGCGGACCGGCGATGATAGAGCTGTTAGACAAAATGCTTAATATCGACATCCATTATTATGTCACCATTGATTTTGACGGTTTTGAAAAAGTAATCGATGAATTCGGGGGCGTTGACATTAATGTAGACAAAGATTTAATTGACTATCAATACCCTGTCCGAGGCCGGGAAGATGCTTACCCCATAGAAAGCCGCTTCGAAATTTTGAAAATCAAAAAGGGCCAGCAGCACATGAACGGGGAATTGGCCCTGAAATATGCTCGCAGCCGCCACGCTCTGGGGGCCGAGGGTTCTGATTTCGCCCGTTCACAACGACAACAAAAAGTGATTGTGGCCTTGAAAGAAAAAATTTTTTCGGCTGGCACTTTTTTTAGTCCTAAAAAAATTAATAGTTTACTTAGCGCTTACAACGAAAACATTAAGACTAATTTAGAAATCTGGGAGCTGCTACGGCTATCGCAGCTTGGGCAAAATACCGACACCTCGCAAATTATCAGCAAGTCAATAACCGACGGCGCCGACAGCCTGCTCTACTCGAAAATGATAAACGGCGCTTACGTGCTGTTGCCCAAAAAAGGTAATTTCAGCGAACTAGCCAGCGCCTGGCAAAACATTTTTGGCGACTCTGGCGGCGCCCAAAACCAAACCAGTGGCTTAAATGTTCCCGCCGAACTGCTTAAAGCAGAAGAACAAAAGGCCAGCTCCAGCGAAACCAAAACTTCTAGCACTCCGGCAGAAACAAAACCCGAAACAGAGCAAACTGATCAGACAATTGGAGAGCAGGCGGCTAACGAAGAATTACCTTTCACCGAGGAAAAACCAAAAACCCTGCCACAACCAGAGGGGGCCACTGTCGAAATCCAAAATGGCACCTTTATCACTGGTTGGGCGGCCAGAGAAAAAACCGCTTTAGAAAATGAGGATTTAAAGGTAGTCAAAACAGGCAATGCCTCTTTGCGTAATTATAATTCAATAATCATTTACGATTTTTCCGGAGATAAAAATCCGACCACTGCCGAAATTTTACGAAAAAAATATGGCGTGGCCATAACTTCTAAAATTCCTAGCGGCCTAAATTCTGTGGCCGACTTTCTAATAATACTAGGCAAAAAATAATGCGCGACACCTACTAGCCTTCGTTTTATTAAACCAATAAAAAAACACCGACCAGTCGCTGTCTCGAGTTTATTTTTTTATTTGGAGATTAAATCTTTGGTGAGAAATTCTTCCAAAGCCGCAAAACTAGCCATAACGTTCGCTGAGTTATTTTTCTCTCTTATGGCCCGTGACAGCTCAATCGTCTCTTCCCTTCTGCCTCGCTGGGCCGCAGCTAGCAGTAGAGCTAACTTATATTTAGGAACCGGGTCTAAAGCTAACTGAAGCGGGTCCTGATCCATTGCTCTAATAAAATCATCACTGACTTCATTAAGGTCTTGGCCACCGGTCAAGGCGGCTTCAAATTTTCCCCACGCAGTCATCACCCTTTTACCCCTGCTATCACCAATGGTTTTGAGCAGGGACTGGGCTTCGGTGATATATCTATTGGTTTTTTTAACCATTGATTCTAAAAATTCTACTAGCTGTCCATCTCGCCGCTGATCACCATTTAGGCTTTCATAAACCTCCTTCTCAATCTCCAACACGCTTTGCCCAGACACCCCCAAAACATCAACTTGCCTGGCCTTATCAAAATCTATTAAAAACAAACGTCCTTCGGCCCGCATTAAATTGCCCTGGTGTAAATCCAGATGAAAAAAGCCGGCGCCATGTAAAATTCTCAAAACCTCACGTAGAGCATTAATTTCTTCCTGGCTAATAATTCCGCTATTTCTTAATTTTTCTTTTATAAATTTATCCCATTGCGGGGCTTCGCGGTGGCCATAAACACTGGAAATTAAAGCCAACAAATCTTCCCTGCCAATTTGAGAGATATAATCCTCAACATCACCATTGGGACATTTGCTTCTAAATTTATCGGCTTCTTTTCTGATTAATTCCCGATAAGTGATTACCTCAAAATCATCGCCCTCCACCCTGTCCATTATGATAACTTCTACCTGGCCTAAATTTTTTGCCCCTAAGCTGGCGAGAAGTTTTTGGGTCTGTTCGCTTTGAATTGAAAGGTTATGATAAACGGCTCTGGGAACGGCTACTTTTTGAGCCAGAGGACTATTGGCAATAATTTCTCCGGCTCTTGACTGCATTTGGCATTCCTGTTGACCTCTGCCTTTGGCATAAATTTTTATAATTTTTAAAGCCAGCCCCGTTTCCGAACAACCCTCGGCCGTTGTTTCAAATAATTGAGGAAAAAACTCTAGCAAGCTTTCTCTGATATTTTGAGGCAAAACTCTTAAATCCATCTCTAAAACTATGCCCGTACCGCCTTCACCGATTTTTTTATCAGCCGCGCCGCTTTTCAAAATAAATTCCAAAAGGGAGTCAACCGGCTCTCGGTTGCTGTCTTTTTCTTCTGCGTCGACTTCACTGGCCGCCACGCCAGAGAAATCTGGCGATTTTGGAGAAATTTTAGCCATAAAAATTTTACCTGTGTTCCCATCTTAACACAAAAAAATCATAACTGACAAGACAAAAAATTGCTAATTGCTGCTTTTTCCGTTATTATTTTATATATGAAAGAAAAACTGCCTCAAGTCGCCATTGTCGGCCGCGCCAACGTCGGCAAATCCACTCTCTTTAACCGCCTAATCGAAAGAAACAAGGCGCTGGTTTCGTCTATAGGCGGCACTACCCGCGATAGAAATATCGACACGGTAAAATGGCGCGACCGGATTTTTACTTTAATCGACACTGGCGGTTTGGATATTGACAGGGGCATCGAAGAGAAAATCGCCCAAGGCATCATCAGACAAGCAGAAAAAGGCATTGCTCAAGCCGATCTTATTCTTTTTTTGGTTGACGCCAGAAGCGGACTCTTGCCAACCGACAAAGAATTAGCGCAACAACTAATCAAAAACAAACTAAAAAATAAAATTCTACTAGTAGTCAATAAGGCCGATTCTTTGAAATGGCGTCAAAACACTTCCGAATTTTATAAATTGGGCTTGGGCGAGCCTCTTATGGTCTCGGCTTCCAACGGCTCTGGCAGCGGAGATTTATTGGATGTGATTTTGGAAAGATTGCCAGCTAAGAGCGCCCGGCCTTTAGCCACGGCCGAGAAGCTGCCAAGCATAAAAATTGCTATCGTCGGCAAGCCTAATGTCGGCAAATCGTCGATTATGAATTCCATACTGGGCGAAGAGCGGGTAATTATTACCGACATTCCTCATACCACCAGAGAGGCTCACGACACCGAATTTATCTATCAAAATCACAAGTTTATTATCATTGACACGGCCGGCATCAGGAAACAAGGAAAAATCCAACCCCGAAGCCTGGAGAGAAAATCAGTGGACAAATCGCTGGCCGCCATTAAAGAAGCGGAAGTGGTGATTTTGGTAACCGAGGTGCAAAAAAAAATCGATACTCAAGACAAAAAAATATCGCAAGAAATTTTGGAGGCCAAAAAATCGCTGCTTATCGCCGCTAACAAGTGGGATTTGATTCCCGCCAAAGACGAAAAGACCATTAATAAATACATCAAATATTATCAGGCGGCTTTCCCCTACCTGTGGTGGGCGCCGCTGATTTTCGTTTCGGCCAAAGACAACCTGAGAACCAAAAAAATATTGGAGTTGATTTTGGAAATAAAAGCGTCGCGGGAAAAAGAAATCTCCGACAGCCAGCTAGAAAGATTCTTGAAATCGAAAATCAAGCAACATCGGCCCAGCCGCGGCCAGGGATTAAAAAACCCCTACATCTTCAAAATAGAACAAGCGGGAATCAATCCGCCGCGCTTTATTGTTTCTGTCAACGACCCAAAGATTTTGCATTTTTCCTATATCAGATTTCTGCAAAACAGCTTGCGGGAACAATTTAAACTAATTGGCACGCCTATACAAGTAGAAGTAAAAAAGTGGCAAAGAAAAAATTTATGAAATTAATCATCGGGCTGGGCAATCCCGGCAAAAAATACCAAAAGACTTGGCATAATCTGGGTTTTCTAATACTGGGGGAGTGGCAAAAAATTTTGGCCTTTCCCGCTTTCAAAAAACAACTTAAATTTCAAGCGGAAACCAGCGAAGGAAAACTGGGCGAAGAAAAGATAATCCTGGCCAAACCATTGACCTACATGAATAATTCGGGAGAAGCCGTAGCTAAAATAAAAAACTACTACCAGCTAGACCTGGATCAGATAATTGCCATTCATGATGATATCGACTTACCGCTAGGCAAGATCCGATTGGCCAAAAATTCATCGGCCGGCGGCCATAACGGAGTCAAATCGCTGATAGAAACTTTGGGCTCGCAAAATTTCTGGCGCCTAAAAATCGGCGTCAAGACGCCACGACTGGAAAAGATTAAGGCGGAAGATTATGTTTTGGAAAAATTTAATAAACAACAAGAACTAGAAATCGCCAAAATAAAAAAAACAGCCGTAGCCGCGCTGGAAACCGGCCTGGACAAAAACTGGGAGACGGCCATGAATCTTTACAATTAGAAAAGGCCTCGTTTCACCTGGGCTTGGCCTCGGGCGGTTGCCTAAGGCTAATTAAAGTGAAATGAGACCTCGCGAAAGTGCTTGGAGATGGAGGCAGGTATTCCGATTGCCCGTCTCGCCGAAGACGAAGCCGAGGCGGAAGCTACCCCCTCACTGAAAACCTTGGTGGACGCCGACGGGATCGAACCGCCATCTCTCCTGGTGCTAGCAGGCCGCTCTACCAATTAAGCTACACGTCCACCAAATAGCTTGGCTCCCCGGGGAAGGATTTGAACCTCCGACCTAGTAGTTAACAGCTACCCGCTCTACCGGGCTGAGCTACCGGGGAACATGAGAACACGAGTACTAATTCAACTAGCTACCTAGAGAATAGTTTGGTTTCCCGGGGAGGGTTCGAACCTCCGACCTGGTGGTTAACAGCCACCCGCTCTACCACTGAGCTACCAGGAAACACGAGAACGAGTGTAGAAGGAGGATGCTCGCCGAAGCGAGAGTCAGCCACCAGCTGGGGTCGACTATTGGTGGGTGTTCCATCCTCCAACCAGTAACGGATCCCGGCAGTTTTCCCGGAAATCCTGCCCCAAACAAAGATGCGGCAAGGGAGGAGCGTCGTGGGGTTGCCCGTGGGTGGCTTCACGGGGACCGCCAGGAGCACACCTCCCTTGCCCGACCCGACCGATGATGTCCTCAGCGAGAGTGAGATCCTGCTACCCGACAGGGGGAGGGCGGCAGAAACAATCATCCGATCGGTGGAACTGGCCAGGGCAAACAGTATTTCCGTTCGTGGAGAGCGCGCTGGGTGCTCTACTGATACGGAGAATGTTGCCCTGTTAATGGCTTTAAAGGAGGACGGAGCTGGGCTTGGGCGGCCCAGTAAGGCTACTACCGACATTGGGTGAAACCAGCTGGTCATTGGCGCCGGTAAACCTCTCCGTCCACAAGAACACTGATAACGGCCACAATTCTGTCCACTAGTATATGGCTCCATCCATAAGGATAGAAACATAATTTGCGATGAACAACTGTTAGGAGGGAAACAGCTATCCACCAACTAGCAGACAGAATTATGGCCGTTAATGATTATCAAAGAACTTTACAGGATTCAGACAATATTTTATTTTATCATCTTAAATAAAAAAGTCAAGGGTATAAAATAAATGATTATTTTTTTAGCTAAATTTAAATAAAAAATTGTGAGTGATAATAAACACGAAAAAGATCGAGAGTTAAAATACTGGCTGGCGCTAGCTCAAATCAAAAAAATCGGTCCGGTAAGCTTTAAAAAAATAATCGATTATTTTGCCTTAGGAGAAAACGCCTGGCGAGCCAATCTGGCAGACTTGTTGACGGCTGGTTTGGATAAAAAGCTGGCTGAAGAAGTTGTTGTTGAAAGGAGCCAAATCAATCCCGATGCCGTCTGGGAAAAAGTCAGCCAAAGCGGAGTCGGTTTTATTTTTATCCAAGACAAAAATTATCCGCAACTCTTAAAAGAAATATACAATCCGCCGGCACTGTTGTTTTTCCGCGGCTCGCCGGAAGCCATAAATAATTTTTGCTTGGCGGTGGTAGGCACGCGGAAATATTCGCCTTACGGCCAACAAGCTACCGAAGAAATCGCCGGCCAACTGGCCAGAGAACACCTGACAATAGTTTCCGGTTTGGCTTTGGGCATCGACGCCCTGGCCCATGAGGCGGCGCTAAAGAATAACGGCCTGACCGTGGCGGTTCTGGGAGCGGCGGTGGAAGAAAAAAGTATCTACCCGGCAGAAAACAGACGACTAGCCGAAAGAATTGTCGCTAGTGGCGGCGCTCTGATCTCCGAGTACCCGCCCGGCACCCAACCGGCTAAATTCACTTTTCCTATGCGCAACCGGATAATCTCCGGCTTGTCCAGAGGTGTGGTGGTGGTGGAAGCGCCGGAAAACTCCGGGGCGCTGATTACCGCCAAATACGCCTTGGAACAAAACCGTGAAGTTTTTGCCATACCGGGCAGTATTTATAGTAATAATTCTCAAGGCACCAATAATCTGATAAAGCTCGGCGCTAAAATGGTCACCCGGGCCGACGATGTTTTAGAAGAACTAAACTTGCAACAAGTGGCCAGATTTATGGAGAACAAAAAAATCTTGCCAGCCAATTCGGAGGAAGAATTGATTTTGAAAGCCTTGTCCAAAGAGCCGACCCATGTTGACAAAATCGCCAAAATCAGTAAACTAAAAATTAATGTGCTCTCGGGGCTGCTGACACTAATGGAAATGAAAGGATCGATCAAAGACCTGGGAGGAAAAAATTATATTTTAAGATAATCCCATCACCATAATGAAAAGCCTGGTAATCGTCGAATCGCCGACTAAAGCCAAAACCATTTCCAAATTTTTGACCAAAGACTTCCAAATAGAATCGTCTTTTGGCCATGTTCGTGATTTGCCGGAAAAAGAATTGGGGGTGGAAGTAAAAAATAATTTTGAACCTAAATACGTGATTTCCCCGCGCGCCAAAAAAAGAGTGACCGAATTAAAAAATTTGGCGGAAAAAGCCGATTTGATTTATTTTGCTACTGACGAAGATCGCGAAGGCGAGGCCATTTCTTGGCATTTGGCGCAGATCTTTAAAACACCGACCGATCAGGTAAAACGCATCACCTTTCACGAAATTACCGAGGAAGCAGTCAAAGAAAGCCTGAAACATCCCCGAACCATCGACCTTAATCTGGTCGACGCTCAACAAGCCCGACGCGTCCTTGACCGCTTGGTAGGTTATGAGCTTTCGCCTTTCTTATGGAAAAAAGTGGCCAAAGGGCTATCGGCCGGCCGCGTTCAGTCGGTAGCCGTCCGTCTGGTGGTAGAAAGAGAAAGAGAAATTAAAAACTTTAAAATTCAGGAATACTGGGAAATTTTTGGAGAATTTAAAACCCTTAAAGCGCCGGACAAACTAAAGGCTAAATTGCAAAAAATTGACGGCCGGGTGCTGGAAAAGATGGCCATAACATCGGAAAAACAAGCCGCTGATTTGACCGCCGCCTTAAAGCCGCTCCAATACTACGTGGCCGATAATCAAAAAAAACAAACCAAAAAAAATCCCCTGCCACCCTTTACCACCTCCACTTTGCAACAAGAGGCCAATCGTCGACTGGGCTACAGCGCCAAACAAACCATGATGCTGGCCCAACAGCTTTACGAGGGAGTGGAAATAACTGGCGAAGCCACCGGACTAATAACCTACATGCGCACCGACTCACTTAACCTGTCGGAAAAATTTCTGCAGGAAGCGGCGCAATATCTTGATAAAAATTTAGGAAAAAATTACTTAGAAACCAAAACTTTCAAAACCAAAAGCAAAGGCGCTCAGGAAGCGCACGAGGCAATCCGGCCGACTTCCGCTTCTAGGTCGCCGGAAGAGATAAAAGCTTCTTTGGATCCAAAACAATTCAAGCTCTACCAGCTTATCTGGCAGAGAGCGCTGGCCAGCCAGATGCCGCCGGCGATTCTGGAGGCCACGGTCATCGACATCAACAGCCAGAATAATAAATATACTTTCAGGGCGACCGGCCAAACTATAAAATTTGATGGTTTTCTAAAAATTTATCCCTCGCCGACCAAAGACGAGCTGCTGCCAACCGTCTCTTTAAAGGAAGAGATGTCTTGCTTAAAAATAGAACCGGAACAAAAGTTCACCCAACCGCCCGCCCGCTATAACGATGCTACGCTGGTTAAAGCGCTGGAAGAAAAAGGCATCGGCCGACCTTCTACCTATGCTCCAACCATCGCCACTATTATCGAAAGGGGCTACGTTGAAAGAAACCAAGACAAAAGATTACAACCTAAAGAAATCGCTTTTTTGGTTAATGATATTTTGGTAGAACACTTCAAAGACATCGTCGACTATGATTTCACGGCCAAAATGGAAACGGATCTGGACGAAATCGCTGAAGGCCAAAAAGAGTGGCAGCCGGTCATTAAAGAATTTTACGAACCCTTTAAGGAAAATCTGGTTTTAAAAAATCAAGAATTAACCAAAAAAGAATTAACCGAGGAAAGCAGCGACGAGATCTGCGAAAAATGCGGTTCGCCGATGGTGATAAAATTGGGGCGTTATGGAAAATTTCTGGCCTGCTCCAATTACCCGAAATGCAAAAATACCAAAAAATTAAAGAGTGATGACAAGGCAGCCAAGTCCGAGCCACAAATCCTGGAAGAAACTTGCCTGGATTGCGGCGCTAAACTAGTCTTGCGCCAAGGACGCTATGGCAGCTTCAAAGGCTGCTCACAATATCCAAAATGCAAATACATCAAAAAGGAGCAAGCCGAGGATTTAAATCTAACTTGCCCGGCTTGTCATGAAGGGAAAATCGTCGCCAAACGCAGCCGTAAGGGAGTTTTTTATGCCTGCGACCGCTATCCTGATTGCCAGACCGCCTTCTGGGGCAAACCTAAGGACGAGAAGTGCTCCAGCTGCGGTTGGCCGCTAGTGGACAGTAAGAATGGAGTTAAGTGTTCCAACAAAGAATGCCAGAACTCTTAAGAAGCTTCTCCCCCTGCCGATTGGCAGGGGGTTTTTGCTTAAAAAGAAGGTTTGAATTATAATACAAAAACAGAAATTGTATTATTTATGAACCGGGCGGAAAACGAATTTAATCAGTGGCTAGAGACTTTACAAAAGAGCTATTCGCCAAGCGAATTAGAATTATTAAGTTTGGCGTATGATTTTGCCCAAGAAGCTCACCGGGGGCAAAAACGCGCTTCCGGAGAAGATTATATTATTCATTGTCTAGCCACAGCGCAAAAATTAGCTGAAATGAATCTGGATTTGTCTACCATTATCGCCGGTCTGCTTCATGACATACCGGAGGATACCAAGCTGACTCTTCAAGATATCGAAAAAAATTTCGGAGCCGAGATTGCCAGACTGGTTGAAGGTATTACCAAGCTTGGCAAAATAAAATACCGCGGCCTGGAACGCTACGCGGAAAACCTGCGCAAAATGTTTGTAGCCATGAGCGATGATATTAGAGTAATCCTGATCAAATTCGCCGACAGATTGCATAATCTGAAAACTCTAGAAGCGCTGGCTCCAGAAAAACAGCTACGCATTGCCAAGGAAACCCTGGAAATCTACGCGCCGATTGCCGATCGATTGAGCATGGGAAAAATAAAAGGAGAACTGGAGGACTTGGCCTTTAAGTATGTGTACCCCGATGATTATAATTGGATCAGCCAGACTATCCCCAAAGAATACAAAACCAAAGAAACGCGTCTGCAAGAAGTCAAGGAACGGACGAGAAAGAAACTGGCGGAACACGAAATTATTTCTGCAGAAATATCAATACAAGGCCGCACCAAACACCTTTACAGCCTTTATCGCAAACTGCTTAAACCGCATATCAACAAAGACCTGTCCAAAGTTTACGATTTACTGGCCTTGCGCATTATCGTGCCGACCATTTCCGATTGTTATTCGGCTCTAGGAATAGTCCATAGTCTTTACAGGCCGCTAGTTGGCAGGATAAAAGATTATATTGCCCAACCCAAGCCCAACGGCTACCGCTCACTACATACCACTGTCTTTACCGCCGATGGAGAAATTGTTGAGTTTCAAATTCGCACCAAGGAAATGCATGAAGAAGCGGAGTTTGGCGTGGCTGCCCATTGGCGCTATAAAGAAAATGGCGGTAAAATTAATGTTCAAAACATCAAATGGCTGGAAGAGTTGATTAAGTGGCAAAAACAAATCAAAGACGACGAGCAATTTTTACAAACCGTTAAATTTGACATCTTTCAAAATCGCATTTTCGTCTTCACGCCCAAAGGCGATGTTATTGATTTACCCGAAGGGGCCACGCCAATTGATTTTGCCTATCACCTGCATTCTTGGCTAGGTAACAAATGCGTTGGCGCCAGAATTAACGATCAAATGGTCAACCTGGGAGCCACTTTAAAAAGCGGGGACATTGTAGAGATAATTACCGACAAAAATCGTAAAGGCCCCAGCCCGGATTGGCTGGAAACAGTGAAAACCTCCATGGCCAGAAATAAAATACGCTCAGCTTTGAATAAAATTAAAAACTAAAAAGCCCGCTGTCGAGGCGGGCTTTTAAAAAAGGAGTTAAATAATTTTTCCTAAAATATCGCTTAGTTCTTCCTCGGAAAAAAACCGAACTATAATCTGTCCCTGCCCGCCATGTTTTTTTATTTCCACCTTAGTGCCCAGATACTGCTCCAGCGCTTCTTCCTGGGCCTTAAGCTCGGGATCAAAACTCACTCGGCGCAAATGCTTTTTTATCACCACTTCTTTGGTGGCCTTTTCCGACTCGCGGACATTCCATTTATTGTTAAGAATCTGGTCCAAAATCCCCATCTGGTCTTCCGAGGGCAAGGCCACCAAAGCACGAGCATGGCCGGCAGTGATTTTGCCACTGATAATCGCTTCCTTGACCTCGGTTCTGGCGCCTAAAATCCTCAAGGTGTTGGACACGGCTGGCCGGCTCTTGCCGACTCTTCTGGCCAATTGATGTTGGCTAAGATTAAATTGGTCGATTAATTTTTGGTAAGCTTTAGCCACCTCCAGAGCATTGAGATCCTCGCGCTGTAGGTTTTCGATTAATGCTAATTCCAATCTTTTTTGCTCACTTAAGTCGCGCACTATGGCTGGCACGGTTTCTAATCCCAATTTTTTGGCTGCCCGCCATCTTCTTTCGCCGGCTATTAATTGCCAGTGATCTTCACCGATTTTAGTGACAATTAGTGGCTGAATAATGCCATGCTCTTTTATTGACTGGCTTAATTCTTCCAGCGACTCTTCATTAAAACTATCACGCGGCTGATGTGGATTGGGCGAAATTTTGACAACCGGCAAAGCCAATACCTTTTCCGTTTCTTCCAAAACAGCGGCCACTCCCTGATAGCCAGCGGCTTCGTCTGAAATTTTATTTTTCTTGCTGGGGATCAGTGAACTTAGACCTCTGCCCAGCCCGGACGGCTTTTGCATAAATGATTTAAAAAATAATTAATAAGAACTGGTGTAATCCAAAAACTCCCTGGCCAGACGTTCATAGGATTTACCGCCCTTAGACTTGGGATCATAGCCCAAAATAGTTTGGCCGTAACTCGGCGCTTCAGACAGACGAATACTCCTGGGAATAACCGAGCGAAAAATCTTGCCGGGAAAATGGCGATATAATTCGGTCAGGATATCGTTGGACAATTTAAAGCGTTTGTCATACATGGTCAAAACTGCGCCCAGAATTCCCAACTCCGGCTTGATGTTCTCTCTAATTAAATCGATGGTTGACATTAGTTGCCCCAGGCCTTCCAAAGAGAAATATTCTGCCTGGACCGGAATTAGAACCTGGTCACAAGCCACCAAACCGTTAATAGTTAACAGCCCTAAAGACGGCGGGCAATCGATAAGAATATAATCAAAATCATTTCTGACTTCTAGTAAATTGTCATGCAGACGAAACTCCCGCCTTTCCAAATTTACTAATTCCACATTAGCCCCAGCCAAGGAGATGGTTGAAGGGGCAAGTTTATAAAACTCATGCTGGGTATCGACTAAAATATCACGAAAAGAATAGGGGCCAGTCAAGACTTCGTAAACACCCTTATCCAAGTTACGCGAGACACCCAAATTGGAAGTGGCATTGCTCTGCGGATCCAAATCCACCACTAAAACAAATTTTCCTAATCTGCTTAAATAGGCGGCGAGATTAACGGAGGTGGTGGTCTTGCCTACCCCACCTTTTTGATTGACGACCGAAATAATTTGTCCCATATTAAATATATTATACTAAAAATCCCGCTACTAAACAAATAAATTGAGTAAAAAATCCAACAAATATTGCTAAAAAAATAATTATGTGTTAAAATGAGATGGTTAATAAATGACGCGGGGTAGAGCAGTCTGGCAGCTCGTCGGGCCCATAACCCGAAGGTCGCTGGTTCAAATCCAGCCCCCGCAACAAGAAATAGCATATAGCTTATAATTTATAGCATATAACTTACGGCGCTCCTGATTTAATATATGCCTTAAGTTAAAAAGCTATATGCCATCTTGGCAGGGTAGCTCAGCGGTAGAGCAGAGGACTCATAAGCCTTTGGTCGTGGGTTCAATTCCCACCCCTGCTACTACTTGCTACCTGCCGAAGTGGCGGAATTGGTAGACGCGCACGACTCAAAATCGTGTGGTCGTAAGACCATGAGGGTTCGATTCCCTCCTTCGGCAAAATCGGTTAAACTTTTCATCTTAAATTATTTTTACACATGTTTATTACCGTTCATGCGGCAGCAGCTGCCATCTTGGGCCGTCAAGCGGCAAATCCGGTTATCGCCTTTATTTTGGGACTAATTTCCCATTTTGTTTTGGATGCGATTCCTCACGGCGATGAGCATTTGGGTAAAAAATTCCTGGGTTTTGGCATTAAAGAAAAAGAGGATTTCCGCATCATGGCCCTTTATGGTAGTATTGATAGTTTTTTCTTGGCGGTGTTTTTGATTTTTTTATTCAAAAATTTTGAATTTAACAATAACGGCGACAATATCGCCTGGGCCATAGTCGGTGGCATTCTGCCAGATATTCTAGTGGCGATTTATAAGTTAAAAAACTTTAAACTGCTTAGATGGTTCTCTAACCTACACATGAGAAATCATCGGTTGATAATTAAAGAAACTGCCGCCGACATTCCTTTGAAATATGGAGTTTTAATGCAAGTGTGTTTTTTAATCGCCCTGATCTGGTTAATTTACTTCATCTAAATATCTTAAATAAAACCCTCCCGACACGTCGGGAGGGTTTTATTTCTTTTATACCACCAGGCTGACCACCGCTAAGAGACGGAGTTGGACTTATTGGCTTTGGCGGCCACCGCCTCATAAACAGCCAGAGTTTCCTCTGCACACTTCTTCCAGTTGAATTCTTTGGCTCGCTCTTGGCCGTTAACGGCCAAGGATTCTCTAAGACCACTGTCGGTAAAAATTTGCTGCAGAGCATCGGCGATTTCTGATTCTTTATTCGGATTGACCAATAATGCATTATCTTCGCCGGCCACTTCAGGCAAGGAACTAACATTAGAAGTGATTACCGGCACGCCCAGCGACATCGCCTCCAGGATCGGCAGGCCAAAGCCCTCATAAAGACTGGGGAAAACAAAACAGGTTGCGTGTTTTAAAATTAAAATCTTTTCGCAATAAGAAATATAACCTAAGTGTTTGATTGGCTGGCCAAAACGACGGTCGAAATCATGACGCCGTTCGCCTTGTTTGCCTTTCTTGGCCTCACTTCTAATGTCAAAACCGCTTCGTCTTTCTTTGCCGCTCCGACGTTTTTTTTGTCCTATAATACTGGCATTGGCATCAGCTATCGCTTCAAAAATTCCCTCATTGCTCCAACCGGAAGCGCCAGCGATAATCAACTGACAATCTTTGATCGGTGAATCATAAACCAGTTTTAAGTTACGGAAAGCCTTCACCAGGTTAATCAGATTTTTGCGCGGCTCAATGGTGCCAACAAACAAAACGTAATTATCGGTTAGCCCGTATTTTTTCTTGAGATTTTTAAACTCACCGTCACCAGGGCAATCCTTACTGTCAATTGTCACTCCATTATAAACCACCTCTATCTTATTTTCTTCGATACCGAATTCCTCTATAATATCTCTTTTGGTATTCTTGGAAATAGCGATAATCTTTTCGGCCCTGGTTAATGAGCTGGGCACTAAAACTTTTGTGGCAAAAGTCTGCCGATTGAGAAAAGTGGAAGGGAAAAATCTGGGATATTTATAAATAGCCAAATCATGAACCGTGACCACTGAAGGACGCTTGTAAAGTAGTGGGGTGGTATTGGCCGGCGAATGGAAAACATCCAGTCTTTCACGACTCAAAAAGGCGCTGATGAGCATTTGAGAATAGGCCAGCGGTAAATATTTTTTGTATTGATAGAAAGGGAAAAATCTTATTTCGACGTTTTTGTAATTTTTAAACTCATTAACACCCCTGAAGCGCTTGTCAAAAAATAAAACAAAAACATGATCCTGACCGAGATCAATCAGATTTTTTACCAGGAAGTGAGTGTAGTGGCCGACACCGGCCGCTTCTCCCGCTCCAGGACTTAGGATTGTCCGACAATCGATGCCGATGCGCATAAAGCTTAGAAAGAATTGATAATACTCTTAAAATTTTTGTCTTGTTTGAAGGGTCCGATGACAGCCAAATTAATTTTTTTAAAATCAATTATCTCCTTGGCGGTTTTCTTTATTTGTTCCAAAGAAACCTGACGAAATTTGGCGATTTTTTCTTCCGGCGCAAGTAGTTTGCCGGTCATCAGTTCCTGTTGGCCAAACCATTGGGCTAAAGGCAACGGATCTTCCAGCTCCAATAGAATTTTACCGGCTAAATATTCTTTGGCCCGATTCAACTCTTCTGCTTTGATGTCTTTTTTTATTTTTTTTAGCTCTGTTAAAATCAATCTTAAAGCCTGCTCTATTCTTATTTTATCCAAGCCGGCTTGAATGATCAGAGAGCCGGTATCCTGATAAAAATTAGGCCAAGCACGAACAAAATAGGCCAACCCCTGTCGCTCCCGAACTTGCAAAAACAAACGAGAGCTCATATTGCCGCCCAAAATTACCGACAACAGCTGCAAGGCATAGATTGAACGATGGAAATAAGAATAAGCGGGAAAAGCCAAGGCCAGTTGAACTTGCTCGGTTTCTTTGAAATAAACCTTCAATCGTGACTGTTTTTGCCCTGAGTTGAAGGGTAAAAACTTTTTTGCCACCTTAGCGGCAGAAAAATTAATTTTTTTCTCTATTTCTTTAAGGTGCCGTTGGGAAAAACAACCAGCCAAAGCTATGACCATGTTTTGACCGCAATAGAGCTGATGATAATAATCAGTGATTCTGGAGGGGGTAATTTTTTTGATAATTTCCTTGGTGCCAGCTACTGAATAACCCAGAGGGTTACCAGAAAACACCAAACCTTCTACCAACTCTTCGACATACAACAGGGGGTTGTCTTGATACATGTTGATTTCTTCCATGATCACCTGTTTTTCCCGCTCGATTTCTGAATGGTCAAAGAGTGAGTTAAGCAACATGTCGGAGAGAATCTCGATCGCCAAGGACAAATGCCGACCATCGGCTTTGATATAATAGCCTGTATAATCCTTACCGGTAAAAGCGTTATATTCAGCGCCCACGCCGTCTAATTCTTTGGCTAATAATAGCGTTTGCGGTCTTTTTTTGGTGCCTTTAAACATCAGGTGCTCGACAAAATGAGAAACGCCGTTATTGGCTTTGTTTTCATAACGAGAGCCAGCACCAATCATCACCAATAGAGCGGCAGTCTTGGCCTGAGGCAGAGGCAAAGCAATCAAGCGGGCTTTATTTTTTAAAACCGTCTTCAAAAACATAGCTACTTTTCTAAATTTTTTCTAAGGTAGTCAACCAAATCCTTTTCGGATACTCTAGTCTGCTCCATGCTATCGCGGTCGCGGACAGTGACTGTCCCCTTTTCCAACGTGTCAAAATCAACAGTGATGCAATAGGGTGTACCAATTTCATCTTGATAACGATAACGTTTACCGATATTGCCGCGATCATCAAAAAAAACATAAAAATTATTTTTCAACTTTTCATAAATCTCCCGCGCTTTTTTAACTAAATCCGGTTTGTTTTTCAGTAGTGGGAAAACCGCTGCTTTGTAAGGCGCCAGGGCCGGCTTAAACTTCAAAACCACGCGAGTCTCGCCACCGGCCAATTTTTCTTCTTGGTAAGCTTCGCCTAAAACGGCCAGCACTGTACGATCGACCCCAAAAGTAGGTTCGATTACATGGGCCAAATATTTCCGGCCCTCCTCTTCGGAAAAATATTCCAAATTCTCGCCGGAATATCCCTGATGCCGAGACAGGTCATAATCGGTGCGGTAGGCAATCGCCCACAACTCGTCCTGACCAAAAGGAAAGTCGTACTCTAAATCTATGGTGCGCTTGGAATAGAAAGCCCTCTCCTCGGCGGGAATTTCATGATTAAACATTTTTTTCTTATCCAGACCTATTTCTGCCATAAAACCGTACATCGACTGCAACCATTCCTCAAAAATATTATTCCAAGCGCTAAAAGGAGAAATAAAATATTCAATTTCCATCTGTTCAAACTCAAAAGTACGAAAGATGAAATTGCCAGTGGTAATTTCGTTTCTAAAAGCCTTGCCGATCTGACCGATACCGAAGGGAATTTTTTTGTTGGTTGAGTTTAAAACGTTTTTATAATCGGCAAAAATAGCTTGAGCCGTCTCGGGACGAAGATAGACCGTCAACCCCTCTTCTTCTACGGCGCCAATGGTGGTTTTAAACAAACCACTAAATCTCTTTTCCGCCGTAAATTGTCCGCCGCAATTAGGGCACTTGGTGGCGTTGTCTAACTTATCGGGACGAAAACGCTGATGACACTTTTTGCACTCTACCAGAGGATCGGTGAAGTTGGCCACATGACCAGAGGCCTCCCAGACTTTTGGACTCAAGATGATACCGCCGTCGATTCCCGTCATATCTTCACGATCCTGAATAAAATACTTCCACCAGGACTTTTTGATGTTATTTTTCAATTCGACTCCCAAGGGGCCGTAATCGTAAGCACTGGCCAGACCGCCGTAAATTTCGGAGTTAGGAAAAACAAAACCACGCCTTTTGCATAAAGCGACAATCTTATCCATTAAATCATTTTTATTTTTGGCCATAGAATTTAAAATTAATTGAAGTTTTTTATTCAAACCACTTGGCCTGCCGCTCATTGGCAGAATAAAGGAAATTGTTGTTTGATTTTAACTTAAAAAACAATTTCTGGCAACTCCGGCCTTTATTTAGAAAAAAGCTTCTCAATCGCTCCGGCCACATCGCCAGGAACCGCGGTATCAGCTGCGGCGGGATAACTTTTGGACCTTACAAAACTCTGCCAAAGAGTGGTTATTTTTTCATCAGAAATACTCAAGCCAGGACTATTTTTTACGGCCAAGCCAAAGCTGATAGGCAGGCTGTAAACCTGGCTGATAAGGGTTAGGGTTTTGTGTCCGGCTAGCAGTTTCTTTTGTTGGAGATCAAAGGCCAGGCCACTAGTTGAACCTTGCCTATAATAAGGAATGAGTGAAACGGCCAATAGATAAAAAATCGCCCAGCAAGAGATGAAGACGGCCAAGACTAAACCGATTATAAAATCAAAAACTTCGCCGCCATTTCGCTTTTGATAATGCGGTAATCTCCGAATCCACTTGGCGTCTTGATGGTGAGGCTCAACCTCTTGTTCTAACTGTTTTTTGATTTTGTTTTTGAAATCTTCCCACCAGGAAACCGTGGTCAGCCAATCATCGCCGAATTTGAAAGCTTTTAATTTACCGCCGCGAGCGGCTGCGGTTAAGTAGTCCAGACTGTAAATGCCATCTTCGGCAATAACCGAAAGCGGCCAATATTTTTGGCCGGCCAAGCTAACGGCTCGATTATCGTTTTTAAAACCCATTGATTAATTTTATCGTTTTAATTATACCATAAAATCCAAACAAAAACAGAGGTTGAACTAACCCCTGTTTTTGTTTTTTATCCTCCAACTATTTGGTTTTTTTCTTGCTCAGATAATCGTTAATCGCCTGAACCACCTTGGAGTCACTTTTTAATTTTTCCGTCAGCAGAACATAATCCCGATTTATCACCATTTCATCGGTCGGGCCATGCAGCTCATTGCCCAATTTAAACAAAGAGAGTTCTTGTTGGGTTTGTTGCTGATTGGCTGCGGTTTCCCCTTGTTGAGTGCTTTGCAGTGGCTTGGTGATCACCTGAAGATAATAGATATTAGCTAGAGTCAGGGTCTCTCTACTGGTATCCTTGACCTTACCAAAATAGACCTGCCCGTTAGACAGAAAAACGGCATACCAGCTGTTTGATGAATAACTGGTTTCGCTGAAGCTGGGCAAATTCAAGCTGGTAAAACGGTCCAGGACAAACCAACCCAAAAAGACCACCACAATTATTACCACTATGGTAATTATAATTTTAAACCAACCCGACCTGCCTCCTCTTTCATAGGCCAACTCGTCGGCCATTTCTACTCCGCCGATTTCTGAATTATCCAGATCGACGTCTGACTTTCTTTTGATATTTTTTCTGTATTCCATTTTACCCTCATTTTTTAAACAGAGTGAACCCTGTTTAAAATTATTTATTAAATATGTTAATTTTATTAATGTCTCGCTTTTCTATTTTATTATATTTCTTTCTTTGTTTCAAGCAAGTCTTCCACTGCCACGCTAAGTGCCGTAGCCACCGGCACCGAGAGTAAAACACCCAAAACGCCGGCCAGCCTGGCGCCGATTAAAACCACGATAATCACGATAACCGGATTTAAACCAACCGCTTTCTGCATTACCTTTGGCACTAGAACAGTGTTTTCTAATTGCTGGATGACAATATACAGAATAAATACCCACAGAGCCAAAATCGGCGATTGGGTAAAAGCCACAAAGACAGCGGGTATTGCCCCCAAAAAAGGCCCCAGATAAGGAATAATCTCCGTCACGCCGGCAAAAAGGGCCAAAACTAAAGCATACTTGACCTGCAAGGCACTCAAGCCAATTAAACAAGCCAGAAAAATAATTAGCGATAAGGCCAGTTGCCCCCGAAACCACAACCCGATTTTTTCCTGCATGCGATTAATCAACTGGGAGACGTAAGGCTGGTATTTCACCGGCACCAAAAAACGTAGAGATCTTTTCAGGGCCTGCTCCTCTACTGTCATGTAAAAAGTGAGCATGATAATGATAAAAAAGGAAACAACGCCGCCGAAAAAAGAAAAAATCGTACCTAAAACGCTATTGGCGGCCAGACCGATATTAGATTGTAGAGCAGCCAGCGAATCGGAGACGCTTTTACCCCAGCCCTGCTGGTCGGAAAAATTTTGAATAGTACTAAATCCATTGTTAATTTTTTCCCAATAAAAGGGAAAATCTTTGGAAAGCTCGTTCACTTCGATGACAATCGGTGGTATGATTAAATAAATCGCTCCAGCAAGAACAGAAAAAAGAACCAGATAAATCAATAAGATGCCCACTACCCGAGGAATCCGATGCCTATGCAGCCACCCCACCCAAGGATCAAAAGCCGAAGTTAGAATTACAGCCACAAAAACTATCAAAATAATGTTTCTGATATAAAACAAAAAAACCAGAGAAATAACAATTACCAAAATTTTAATCAAGGTGACGGAAGAAATATTGATCGTTGTTTTTTTGTTTTCCTCTGACATTTTTGGCAAAATTTGATTAAACCTTGATTAAATTATAAGCTAGAGTAAAAATAATGTCAATCGGTCGGCTGGGTGAAATTCTATGAAAATAATCAATAAAAACAAAGAGGGTCTGTTCAATTACCAGGTACTGGAAAACTTCGAGGCCGGCGTTGTTCTGACCGGCCCGGAAGTCAAATCGGTCAAGAGCGGACAGGTCAGTCTCAAGGGCAGTTATATTCGACTGGACAAAAATAATGAAGCCTGGCTGATAAATTGCCATATTTCTCCCTACCAACCGGCGGCCGGCAGTGTCAAAAATTATGAGCCAACCCAGCCGAGAAAACTGCTACTAAAAAAGAGGGAGCTGCTTTCGCTGGTGGGCAAAAGCAAGCAAAGCGGCTTGACAATTATACCAACCAGTGTATATACTAGAAAAAGATTAATTAAGGTGGGTCTGGCTCTGGCCAAAGGCAAACGAGAAATCGACAAACGCGAAACCATCAGAAAACGAGAAGCCGAGCGCCAGATCCAAAGAACCTTAAAAAGATAAAAGTGCTTAACGGTTATTTGATAATAATTCTGGGGATGTTTTGATTCGATAGCTTGAAATAGCCAAGAGGCAGGCCGAGATTGGCAATTGCTCGTTAACTAACAGCCAAACATATAAGTGCCAAAAACTTATTAGCTAAAGTCAAAACTGCTTTTAGCGGTTTAGCTTTGGCGCCAGCTGTTGCCTAAACAGGCTTAACAGCCATCGCCTTGCCGACGCCTAATAGGCAAATAAGCGGTGTTATATTTTTAGGCTCGACCGGAACCATAGTCTGGAGTTCTGGTTAAAATTTTGACCAGACCGTAGGCCGCCAGTGTTTTGCTTCTTTCCAATTGGCGGCTGAAACCCAAAGAAGCAAAAGCCTGTAAACCGCTGGGCCAATTTTACAGCTAGACAGGAGCTCATTACTCCTCATCTCCACCAAAAAAATAATCAACAGTCATAAAAAAACTACTTAATGAGAAAAATTTTTCGGGGCAGAAACTTTCAAGCCGATAAAACTAAATTTTTTCGCGTTAACGAAAAAATCTTTGCCAAGGAAGTAATGGTGATTGACGAGCAGGGCCAAAAACTGGGTGTCTTGGACAAATGGCAGGCCTTGCAAGAAGCCAAAAACCGCGGCTTCGACCTAGTGGAAGTCTCACCCAAAGAAAACCCGCCGATTTGCAAAATCATGGATTATGGCAGTTTTAAGTATCAACAAAAAAAGAGTGAAAAAAAACAGCGGGCCAAAAATAAAACAACGGAAATAAAAACCATCAAACTATCCAGCCGAATTAGCCAGCACGATACTGATTTCCGCGTCAATCAGGCGTTGAAATTCTTGGAAGAAAAAAATAAAGTTAAGATTGAGTTGCAATTGCGAGGCCGAGAAAACCAACATGCCGACCTGGCTCGAGAAATGCTGGGAAACTTCGTTAAGGAAGTCCGGCTGCGCCTGCCAGAAAACAGCTTGAAAGTGGAACAAGAAGTCAAAAAACAAGGCGGCAATCTTTCCGCCATTATCTCTTCGTAAAAATAAAATTTAAAAGTTATTATGCCTAAAAAAATAAAAACCAGACAAGCGGTCGCCAAAAGATTCAGAGTAACCAAAAAGAAGAAACTGATGAAAAGAACCGGCGGCCAGGATCATTTCAATGCCCGCGAGAGCGGCAAGACCAAGCGCGGTAAACGGCGTGACACTCAAATTGCCAAAGCCGACCGCAAAAATGTCCGGCAGTTTATGCCTTATAATTATTAATCTAATTTTAATTAACTATGCCCCGGGTCAAACGAGGAGTAATTCATACTAAGAATCGCAACAATATTTTGCGCCGCACCAAAGGCTTTCAGGCCGGCCGCAAAAAACTTATCAAACTAGCCAAAACCGCAGCCACCAAGGCCGGCGCTTACGCTTACCGCGACAGAAAAACCAAAAAAAGAAACTTTCGTCGGCTTTGGCAAATTCAGCTTAATGCGGCCGCCCGAGAACACGGCTATTCTTACAGCCGGTTTATGGCCGGACTGAAGAAAAACAAGATCGAGCTCGATCGTAAAATCCTGGCTCAACTGGCTCAAAAAGAGCCCAAAATTTTTGCTCAAATAATAGAAAAGATAAAATAATTCTTCACTAAAACCGCGCCCTTTCTAAAGGGCGCGGTTTTTTTGTAAATCAGAAAATTTAAGCTGTCACTACCTTATCTTGTAAAGGCCGAACCGCCTCTATTACTTTTTTCAAGACAGCGGCGGGATTTTTACCGGCATAAGGAGCCGAGCGGCTGACCGCCTCGCCAGTGCCCCCCTGATGGCTGGCTTCCATCACCAGTTCGGCGGGGTTGATTCGGACATCGATATTACTCTCTGCCAAAGTAAACTGCAGGACACCTTTGGTCACCTTGGCCGCCGAGGCCTGGCCAGTTATACCGGCCTCAGAAAGAATCTTGGCAACTTCTTTGCTGGGAGCGGTGCCGGCTTCAACCAGTCTAGTTAACTTAACCCAGCTTTCAAGGTTTGGAGAGTTTAAGACTTCAGTACCGCTAATTAGCTTGCCAACCGCCGAGTCGGGAGCGACTTCTCCGCCAGCAAAAGTCAGAACCTTTTTGGCCAAATCGGCGCCATGACTTTCTACCAAACCGTTAAGCGTCTCGCCAGGAACAACTTTGGGGTTCCCGCTATAGAAACTAACCACTTCTTTGGCCACACCCTTGACTCCCGATGATAAAATTTCGGCCGCTCGGCCTGGTTCAAGTCCGGCCTCATGCGCCTGACCCATCAGGTCGTAGGCGGACTGATCTAAACTGACACCAGAACCTTTGACCAAGCCGACTACCTGACGCAAATAAGCATTATTAGACTCTATTTGCGATAGAGTTTTCTCGCTTAGCTTGCCGGCGGCCTGTAAAACCTTTCCTGTATCACCGGTTTTCGGATCAAAAAAGGTGCTGGCCACTAATTCATTAAACTTATCATTACCGGCTAGTTTGGCCAGATCTTCAGGAGTGACATGAT
Source organism: Patescibacteria group bacterium (assembly GCA_041649575.1). Classification (GTDB taxonomy): domain Bacteria; phylum Patescibacteriota; class Patescibacteriia; order 2-01-FULL-39-33; family 2-01-FULL-39-33; genus JBAZMW01. Next base: position 164,124 of record JBAZMW010000003.1, read on the forward strand.
CGATATTAGCCGGTAAACCAAACTCGGTTGGACTTTTGGCAACCGCGTCTTTGATGGAATCAACCAAATAGGTAATCTTGCCTTCACGAAAGACAGGTAGCTTTTTGAGAGCTTCCGAAGTCATTTTACTAATATCTACATCCTTCGGCAGTCCAAGTTCGGCGGGATAGGTCTGGCCGCTTTCTATGGCCTTTTTGACTGTTGATCCGAGCGCTGCTTCGCATTTCTTTTCGATAACTCCCCAGACAGTATGCGAACCTTTAGCCTCAACTCCTTCGACGACTTCCAGCGCTTGCTCAAATTCAGTCAATTTTTCCGGCGCTTCCGGCCCAGGCGCGGTTTCCGTCGTGGCAGATTCTGCTGGCGCGGCACCTGGGGTATGTTCTGTTGGCGCACCGCCCGAAGCGGCTTCTGGCGCACCGGCGTCCGGCACTCGCGGAGCTCCTTCTGCTGGTGGGTTGCTCCCTTCAACTGTTGGTTGCTCTGCCGGCGCGGCGCCAGGAGTATGTTCTGCTGACGCTCCACCAGGAGCGGCTTCTGGCGCACCGGCGTCTAGAACTCGCTGAGCTCCTTCTGCTGGTGGCTGGCCTTCCGGCGAAACGCCGGCATGAGGGGCTTCCGCACCGCTTCCGCCGCTTCCGGCTTCAGCGGCGCCAGTGGCCGCGCCATGACCACGGAGCCATTGCCAAGGCTGAATACCGACAACCAGGCCAGCGGCGGCGGCTATCACGCCGCGTTGTATTTCTTTTCTTCTTTCAGCTCGGCCGGTTTGCTCTTCAGCTTGATGGGAAGTGCTAATATAAAAATCCAATTGATTAGACAAGGCATCGGCCAAAGAATAGCCGCTGGTATCAATGGCAGTCAATCTCTCCTCCATTCTAGCCAAACTGGCTTGATACATTTGATCAATAACCGGCTTCATTCTATCGCCAAAAACATCTACTTGACGCTTGCCTTTTCTTTCGGCCAAGGCCGTTATTCTGGCCAACTCTTCCTTTAAATCCTTATCGCTTAAACTTCCAAACTTTTTTTCTAACCAAGCTTTGGCAGCTTTAGGATCTTTCCTTTTCTCTTTAGCGTATTCTTTATAAATCTTCTGGGCTAATCCTTTATCTCCAAAACGTTTAGTAAATCTTTCCAGAGCGGCGTCAACACCCATGGCGGTACCGGTACCGCCAAGTATTCTTCTGGCAAAAAAGACAGCGGTCAGCAACGGCGCCGAAGCGGCGAAAGAAGTGGCAACGGCCGGAGTGGCCAAAGCCACAGCGGCTCCCAACAAAGCGCCGGAAACAATCAGTCTGCCAGTGGCATGACGTTGCCACCATCCTTTAAGTCTTTCTCCTCTGCTTTTTTCCTTACCTTCAAACTCGGCCCAGACTAGTTGGTTTTCCTTATCATACAAATCAACCAGTCCCTGAGCTAGACGATCTGGAAACATGGCCAGAGGACTAAGTTCACCGGTCTGTACTTTGGATCGGATCGACTCTTGCAAAGTCGCTTCATAAGAACGCCTTAACTGCTCTAACTTCTGCTCGCCCTTCTTGCCGCGGAATTCGGATTTGCCAATAAGTTTCATCCTCTCTCGCCTGGCTTGATAATAGGCCTTGCGGGCTTGATCTAGGGTTGGTTTGTCTTCTTCAGTCTCAATTATTATAGGTCCTTCACCAGTTTTATCTGATGGAGGAAAAGGAGCGGCATCATCTTCCTCTTCATGAGACTTTAGTGTCGATTCTTCCGATTCATCTTCTAATTCATCTTCCGGCTTCTTTCCTGATTCCTCAAGCTCACGCACAAGACGTTCAGCCTCAGCTAGATCAAGAGGTGCTGACTCTGACTCTAATGGAGGCGCTATTAATTCCACATCAAGAACCGACTCAATCCAAGTCGCGTATGCCTTATTATCGACAAAATTAAAGGTACGTATATAGGGTTTTTCTCCCTCTTCCACTAAACCAAGAAATTTTTCTTCATAGGTCGCTGATAAATAAGTGACTCTTATCATGCTCCCTGGCTTAATACCCCTAAATTTTTCCAAAAGTCTTTCTGTTCTTTCGGCCGGACTTTCCTCTGGCAACGGTGAAGGTCTTTCTGCTTCTTCGTCTGGATTTTCACCCGACTCCGGAGCTGGCGGCGGTGGAGGAGGGAGAACTTCCCCAGATAAATCCCCAAGCGGTGCTTCTGAATCATCTGGCCGCATCACTTCAACGCTCTCTATTCTATTGGTATTTTCTTGCCTGCCATCTTCAAAAAGCAACAGCATCCCGGCTGTGGTATCCACCAATCCCCTGAAGTCTCCGATAAAACTCGATCCGTCCGTACAGACCCCTGCTAGTTTATCGCCAGGCTTACAACCGCGAAGTACTGCAAGTACTCTTTCTATTCTTTCTTTATCTTTTTTATCTTTATCTTCGGCGTCAGACTCTACCGGCGCAGGCCTAGGCGTTTCAACCGCCTCACTGGTCGCCGTCACCCTAGCTCTAACAATCTCGCCACCCGGCTTAGTAAAACCCATAGTAACAACCGCAGCAACTTTTAGATTACGGCCCTTGGGACCTTCAGTAAATGTAACCTCATGATACTTCTCATTAATATTATCGCCCAGCTGAACTAGCCAAAGTCTAAAACCAAAACTTTGCATTAACCCTGATAAATATCCGACTTTTGCGGTTTCAAAAACGGGACCATTAACCGCATCACAATATTCTCTGCCAATTTCATCTACCAAAACTTGCACCGCGTGCTCTCTGCTTTCTGTTTCTATTTTGTCTTGTAATCCTCTAGCGCCAGCAGCTAGCTGTCTCATCCCCAAGGCTTCTGCTCTGCTAAGAATTGCTGAGAGCATGGCTTGCAGCTCTTGCTGTTCCGCGCTAAGCTCTGCTTCTGCTTTTTCGTCTCCTTTTGGTGTTTCTGGCGCCGGCTGTTCGATGGCCGGTGCTAACACCTCAATCTTTGTTATTAAAGAAAGAAGGATCTTTTTTGGCTTTAAGTCACTTGGTTTGCCTTTGATCTTTACGCGGTCACCTTCCACTCCATCAAAAAAGCCCTCTTCTTTCATTCCGCCCAAATCTACCAAAATCCTAGTGCCAAGCGGCAAATCTTTTAATTGATCGGCTGTTACTTCCCGTCCTGACTGCTTAGCGCCTAACCGCTCGGCTACCTCATTCATTATTTGCAAAGCACATTCCCGAACCAAACCTCTGGCGGTTTCTTCTTCGGCGCTTTCTTTTTTGGGCCGATAACGAGCCTCTTGGCCGGCTGCGTTTGCAGCTGTTCTAAAAAGAGTATTTTCTAAAGCAACCAAATCTTTAGGAAGAACTTTTTCTTCCTGCTCTGTCATGTTCTGGATGATTCTTTGTTTTGTTTCCTCTAAAGCCTTTTTGAAAGCAGGCAAAAATTTAGTCTCAGATTCACCACTTCCTTCTCCTTTTAATTCTTGATCTTTCGAGCCATTCACTTCGGCCATAATTTGCTCCGCGCACGCGCTAACCAGATTTAGAACAGCCGGCTCCTCGGCATGCTTCCAGCCTTTTGTCGCCCTGATAGTTTTGTCGAGAATCGACTTTTCTAATTTATCTTTTTCTTCCGGCTTAATCCTTCTTCTCTCACTCTTCATTCTTTTGACTATCTCCTCTCGCGTCTGGTCTAATGCCTCTTTAAAAGCTTCCAAGAATGCCTCAAACTCATTTTTTTCCTCCCCCTTTCTGATAATTTCAGTGTCAATGCTTTCGCCAACCTCGCACTGGGCATTACCCTGTAATAGAATACGACAATTTTTGGCTTTTCTAATAGCCAGCTTAGCGCCATCCTCAACGACAAATCTGCTATCTGTCGCACTCTCGACTTCCATGGATATCCCGGCTCCGATCTTTTCTCTGCGCCTGTCGTTCATCTCTCTTCTTCTTACTGTTTTGAGCCCCGATCCTGGCTTTTCTTCTATAGATCCGCCATTCTTCCCGGTGGTATCAAGCTCGGCTTCAATTTGTTCAGCGAAATTTTGGGATGCTTGGCGCACCAGGTCTTTTTCGGCTGCCGACTGCGCCTCCAAGCCGGTTTCTTTTTGGACGTCACGCTCAACTGTCCCAAAAAATATAGTTTTTTGCATATCATTGGCTTCTTGCGCATCATCAGCGCCAGCTCTAATTATGGTTATAAATTCTTGCCTTCTTCCATTTAAAACCCTCTCAAAAACAGGCAAAAACCTGTCTCTAAATTCCGGTCTGATTTCTGGCGACTCGGCCGCTGGAGCCCCTCCTTTTATTTCTCCTTTAAACGCGGCATGGGTTTCACGCAGCCCCTCTAATTCAGCTACAACTGCTTCTAACTCTTTATATAAAGGATTAAATTCATCTCTTAAAGCTTCTATATCTTCACCTATACTCTCTAAAGCCTGCACACTAAAAACCTTATTTATTAAAAAACCCAAAAAACGTTCAATTATTTCAATCTCCTGATTAATGATTTTTTGAGCCCACTCCGGCTTGGCCTCTACCTTGGCCCTGACACTCGATAAAATAGTTTTGCCTTCAACTATGCCTGATCTCTCTTTGGCCGCGTTAACTTCTGCTCTAATTTGATCAAGAGCAATTTCGGCTTCTGCCGTCTCGGCCGGTGGCGGCGGGATTTCAACGCCAACTACGGGGAGATGTAATCCTAAAACTGATCTGGCATTATCAATAACCCACCGAGCATTTGCCTTGTTGATTACTCCACCACGCCCTTCTTTCTTGAAAGTGTCAGACATATCCAAAATGTGCTCCAGTCCGGCTAAGAGCTCATCTAATTCCGGCGCCTGCAGGTCGGACAAATCGGACAAAGCATTAAAAGAATCTACAGCAGCCCTGAATTCTTCTACTTCTGGTTCCTTTCTTCCTGAAAGATTAGTCTTTATTCTCAAAAGAGCCCTATTTATTCTTTTTCTTTTTTCCTTGTTCTCTTTTCTCTCGGCCTCTGTTGCCTCTCCTTCGGCTCCGGGCTCAAGCTCGTCTTCTTTGTCTGGAGTTTTTGGTTTATAATCTCCCATATAAATTAATTATTTTTATAATCAATTATTTTAAATTCTCGCGCCAAGCCGCGACATCGCCGGCCAGCTGTTCTTTGAAATTGGTGACCTCTTCCAAAATTATCGCCTGCAGATCAACCTTGCCGTTCAAAAACTGTCCGATTTCTTCGTCGGAGACGCCTTTGGCGGTGAGTTTGTCAAACTCCAACTGATCCGGCTCGGAGAACTCATCCATCAGACGGAAAGAAACGCGGTCGCTAACCACCTCGTTTAGTTTGGTGAGTAAAACTTGTTTTTTGGCTTCATCCAGGTTTTCCAGGCCCAAAATGTTGAAAACATTCTGATCCAAAAAGAGTAAATTCATAAATTTTATTTATTTTTTATTGTTAATTATTGAATTTTGTTTAAAATAACAGTATTCCAGCTAGAGCTTAATCTGGCTGTCTGAATATATTATACCAAACAAAGAGAATTGGTGAAAGGGTGGCAAAATAAATAATTATTAACTAATTTTATTTATACTTTTTGGCTAAAATTAGATAATATTCTTGATAAAAAAGAAGCTTTTTTCTCAACTACTATTGACAAATTATTTATGGTATGCTATAATGAGTAGTTCGGTAAGTAACCGAAAGCACATCACAAAGGCAGCCCTGGTAATGACACCGGGGTTCGCAAGAGAAAAGGAGAAGACGATGGGTACGGACACAGGAATAGAGGACGATGTGGTGATTATTGGTGAGGACACCGGCATCGCTGACACCGGCATCGCTGACACAAAGACGAGTCGGCCGAAGCGTAAAGTCGGAATCTGGCGGATCGTGCTGGGCCTGATCGGCCTGGCGCTCATCGCCTTCGCGGCATTGACCGCGTACGGCCTGATCGTCAAGACCGACGCGATTGACCGGCGTGTCGTCGTGCTGGAAAATCGCGTCGACGGTTTCGACGAACGCATCAAGGCCGGTGACGAGGCGGTCGAGGACATCTCCAAAGCCACCGACGATCTGTGGAGGCGAATGGCGAATGTCGAGAAACGCTTCGACAAGGATGGAGAATTCGCGAAGACCGTGGCCGCGGTTGCCAAGACCGCCGAAGACGTGACGGCGCTGCAAGCCGCGGTCGATGAAATCCCCGATGCCATGGCCGAGGCCACAGCTGGAATCGAAGGCCGGGTCAAAGCCCTCGAAGACGGCGCCGCGCAGGCACAGGAGAGGGCCAGCCGCGAGCTCCTGATGCTCAAGGTTGCCGAGATCCGCCGCGCGAATCCGGCGAGCGATGTCAGCGCCATGAGCGACGCGGACATTGGCAAGACGCTGGCTGGCAAGGGCGGCAACGATTTTCGCAAGAAGATTGAGGCCGCATACGTCAGCCTCGGAGCCAAGCCTGTCGTCACGGCACCAGCTCCGGCTCCAGCACCGGCACCAGCGCCAGCGGTAAATCTGGCTGAGGTAGAACGCCGGCTGGACGCGGCCGAGAAAGAAGTAAAACTTGTCGGGCAAGCCGCCAAAACCTTGGCGACGAATCCTGACAAGCCGAAGCACCTGGTGCGTGGCGCCAAGGCGAGGGCGCTCAAGCTGTTGGTGGATGTCCCCGACGACTTGCCACCCGCCTCCGCAAGACCGGCATCCCCGAAGAAGGACAACGTCATCCGGCCGGAGTTCGGGGACCGGCCGTAACACGTACCTTTGATCGCGCACCTCGTGCGTTAGCCCCCCCAGACTCTGGCAGTTTCATAGAGTCTGGGGGGTGAATTATTTTAGAGAGATTTTGCTTTTATATATTGACTAAACAAGACAAAACTGATAAAATTATTTTTGATATTTATGGATTACTGCCCCCGCCAGAATGACTCTGTCGGGCTGGCGCCCGACTGAACGGCGTTCAGCCGTTCGGGCGGGGCTCAGTCTTGCCCCGTAGAATACTGCTAAAGCAGTAGCGCCAGAGGCGCTATTCTACGGGGTGAAGTTAGAGCGCTCCCCCTGTCACGGAAGAGGGTCGCCGTAGGCGACGGGCAGAAGCGAGCCATGAGCAAAGCGAATGAAACGAGCGTAGATGAATGCGACCATGGGAGCATTCGGCTCTGCCAGGAAACATCGGGTGCAACCCGCGACCGTCAAACTTTTTACAAGTTAATATTTATGGATTGGTAGCTCAGTTGGTTAGAGCGCTCCCCTGTCACGGGAGAGGTCGCGGGTTCGAGTCCCGTCCAGTCCGCTGGATAAAACAAAAATCACCCTTGCGGTGATTTTTGTTTTACTACACGAAGTGGAGAGGGGCTCGAACGGGTTGGCAGCGAGGCAAATCCGAAGGATGCAGCCGAGCGTCAAAAATTGCGAGCTGGCGCAGCAATTTTTGCCAACCCAGGACAGAGTGAGCAAAGCGAACGCCGAGAAGTCCCGTCCAGTCCGCATTTTTCTAGTCAGCCCCAAGTGGGCTGATTTTTGAGAATAAAAAAGAGCGGCGATCCACACGACGGTGAATCTCCCGCTCTACAATGTCCTGATAGCCTTTCAGCGGTTTATCCTCTGCCACCGCCGACCAGTGCGCGTAACGCGTTGAACATGCCATCAGCCACTTGTGTCCTTCGCGTATCCATGGACTCAAGCATGGCATCGATCCTGTCGAAGCCGTCTCGACCGTACTCAAGAAGTGTTGGGCCATAGAATAGCCGCGTGAACAGTTCATTACCGACAAAACTCCATTCGGTGTAAGGCGTCTCTGAGTAACCGTCAGAGTTGTCGTGGATGTCGAAAACCCTGTTGGTGTGCGTACCGGCGATGAGAATATCGCCACCCTCGACTTGTCCGGTTACAGTCACCAACGCCTGTTGAAGCCTCTCCATAAAATACTCCTGGTACCACTCCCTGACTTTCGTCAGGACAATGTTTCTCGATTCCTCCGGAAGATTGGTGACAATGTGCCCGGTCTGCCTCGGACTGAGCCTGACCATCGAGTTGCTGCTCAACTTGTCCAAGAACACGCCCAGACCGATGTTCAACCAGAGGCCATCCGTGAGGTTGAGAATGGGAGAGTTGATGATAAAGATGTGTGTCCTAGCTTGATCTGGGTCCTGGGCAATTCGACGAATGACCTCCAGTCCGTCTTGTTGGTTGAGACAAAGGTGGGGACGAAAACAGCTTTCTTTCGCTTGCACTAGGGCAGCAATTCCCCTGTTAAGATCCTGGTGCAACTGTGACCGGTCGTCAAAGTCAACCAGTAGGGTGTGGCTTTTCTTCTGATCCGACATATTCTTCTCCTCGATGTTGACCAAAGAATGTACGATTGTTAAAAAGGTATACTAAATTAAGTATTTTGTCAAATACTAAAACATAATAACTCATTATTACTATTGACAAGCCTAATATCTTGTGCTAAACTTACCAGTTATCGATTTTGAGTCAGTACTTTGTGTAGAGCACGACAAACCGGTTCCGTGACATGAACAGGAGGACGACCAGTGAAAAACCACAATAGTTATGCCACTTACCAACCGAGCGACCAGCGGCTTCGCGAAGCCGACCACTGGGAGGTCTGGGATAAGCTACCGCCCGAGCTCAAGTTTGAGGCAGTGGCGGCTCGCGACCCCTCTCTGACCGCTCTGTGTGCCCGAGACAAGGGCGTGTACGTCTGGGTATTCCCGCACGCTGTACCTTCGGTCCAAAGTGGCATTGGACCATTCATGGCTCTAGGGTCGCGACGCGGCAAGGATCGCATGGACTTCATCGTGACAACTCCTTCGGCGGATGACCCCATCGCGTTCGCCAAAGCCGAGAATGCGAGAAAGCTGAGGGAGCTGTCAAAGGGCGCCAAGGGTCCGAAGAACCATCAGAAATGAGATGGGCGGTCGTCAAAGCCGCTACCGTCTCAACAACGCCGCATCAGCTACCTGGTGCGGCCGTTTTAAATAATAATTTTGTTATACAGATACCAAAAGAGTTAATTTCCATCCACTCCAGAGTCCTCCGCCTAAGCTAAAGTTTTGGCGGACAAGTAAAACCTGCCTTGACTCGCGTCAGGCCTGGCGTCGCCGAAGGCTATGCCAAAGGCGCGTGAGGCAGGTCGTCCCGCAAGTCTCGGCAAAATAAACTCAGGACTCAATCACTTCCAAATCAATAAAATTTGCAAAAAGCGCTTTATATTTGATATAATAAAAACACGACTTAAAAAATAATTTATCTAACTATGCAAAAAATAGCTACAAGCATCTTTATCTTCGCGTCAATTGTTTTCGGCGTTATAGGAATTTTAGTAGTTTTAACAATGCCAGGACCCGGCAGAACGAATTCGGATCTGAATGAATTATTTATTAGGCTTCTGTTCGCGACTGCCTTTATTATACTGCCTTCATTTGCATTAAGCATCGCCGGTAAGTATCTAAAAAAATAGATTCCGATTTTAAACTTCCTTAGTCCAGTCTTTATATCAGATGTTCTTCTTTTTTTAATTCCATTGGAATATCAACAATACCCCCGTGCTCTTAAAAAATTTACAATCTCAAAATTAATAAAAAAATCCCCATCAATGGGGGTATTTTTATTTTCTGTCTTCTCTGGCGCCTATAATTACTGCCGCTATTACCAAAATTGTTAAAACCATAACTCCAAACAACATCATACCAAAATTTTACTTAATCTGTTTTTTCTTTTTAAACCAGCCGACGAGAAACAAGATGCCGATCAAAAACGCGACGCCGGAAAATTGTGCCGCCCATAATAATAAATACCACTCGAATTGATTTCTCGCTAGCGCGGCCAGATACAACGCGCCAGCTAAAATAAAAATAGTTCCCCCAACAATTTCATATTTCCAAGAGATTATCAGAATAACCAGCAGCACCAAGGCGGGAATATTGTGCATGAACAAACCGACAACCGTTCCCCAGAAACCCAGCTTCATATCGAAAATGTCCAGCGAAAACAACATCAAAAACAAAATAAACAAAATCGACAATATCCTTGGAATCCAATATATAAATCTATTAACATTATTCCTCATATTTATTGTTTTATTTATATAATCAGTCTTTGAGTTTATTATACCACTTCCTGCCCGTCTCGCCCAATCCGGAATTTTAAAACCCGCCCCGACTCAACGAGGCTGGTGCGAGGCAGGTTGTCCCGCGGTCAGAACAGCTGCCGGTCGGCGCCAAGGCGGCTGCTTTAAAAATTTTAATTTTTTGCAAGCTGCACCAATGAATGTTAAAAATATTTCTTAAAAATAAATCAACCTTAAAATTTCTGGTAAATGAAAAAGGCCACCGCGACGTGCGATGGGCCTGTAGTCACTTCGCCACCTGTTTAGGCGGCTTCGTAAAGGTTCTGGTTGTAGTACTCCAACCGCAGACGGCCACGGCTGCCCTCGCCCGGTACGCCGACATACTTGGTGACGCCGCAGTTGCGAGGCTTTTGTTCTTCGTCCAGTACGATGAACTCCTCGGCCGAGAGACGTTCGTAGTTGGCGCGCAGAGCCAGAATGTTCAAGTGATGGGTGACGGCCAAAACCCTCTTGCCGGAAAATTCCCGGACCAGGGTGTTGGCCCAATCGCGGTTACGCTGGCGCACATCAGGAACATTCTCACCCTGAGGGTAGCGATACCAGTAGCGACCCTCCAATTGATACAACGCGCGCTGTTCCGGATGAAGAGCAAAAAACACTCTCAAATCGTTGTAGACGTTGACCAGGCCGTGTTCCTGTTCCCGAATCCTTTCCTCTTCGTAGTACTTCACTCCTGCCAACTCCGGCCAACCGGCAATTAGCCCCCGCCAGGTCGCCTGCGTGCGAGCGTAGGGAGAAACGAAGACTACATCAGGCAGGTCTTCTATCTTACTAAGCGCCAGCCCCGTCTTCGTTGCCCGCGTGGCTTCGGCATCAGCTAGAGGTGCATTGGCATCGCTTACACCGAGACGATACTTCTGCCACACCGCTATAGCCAATGCCCTACACCTATCAGTTTCTGGGTTTTCGTCATACTTTCTGACGAACTGCCGATAAAGATCGTCCGCCTCCTTCATCCACTTGAGCTGGTTGTAGGCAGAAACATCGTGCCTTATGGCAATGATACAGGCTGGCCATTTCATGGGCGTCAAGCCTCCTTCAAAAGTCACTCTCGCTGCTCTGGCAATCTGTCGTTACCGCCAGAAACCCAGAAATCCCTCTCGTCTATAAACCACATAAAGAACGGTTCCAGTTCATCGATCGCGTCGCTCCAAACGTCCTAATATTAAACGTTCAATCTCCCTTGTGTTGGAGAATAAATTATTTTATTATATAAATTCCTTTTTGTCAACTGTCAAATTTTCTAAAACCCTCCCGATTAATCGGGAGGGTTTCAATTTTCAAACTCCGAGTTGCTTTTATTTTATTCCCAAAATTTCAAAAATCATTTTCAGAATAACATAGGAGAGAAAAATAATCACCAGGCCGGCAATCGCCCAGATCATGGTGTTTTTGCCTTTAGTCACCCGGCCGGAATCGCCGCCGGAAACCATCCAGAGCAAGCCGCCGTAAATGAAAGCGATCAAAGCCAAGACTCCGGTGAACCCCAAGGCGGCGGTGATAATGTTTTTGGTGATGACTTGCACCGCCTCAATGCCTTTTTTGCCGCCGGTAATGCCCTCCAGGGGATCTTTCAGACTCTGGGCCGAACCAGCGCTGCCGCCAGAAACACCTGTACCTTCTGGAGCGGAAACACCTGTACCTTCGGCGACACATTCCCCAACCTCAGAAAAAGGGTCGGCAAAACTACAGATTTGACCAGGGCCGCAATCGGCTTTAGTAGTACAAGCTAAAACGATATTAGTGAGAGATAAAAATAAAAAAACAGAAAAACCAAAGAATGTTAATATCAACCAACCGCTTTTTCTTTTCATAATATGTTATTAAATGGTATATATTAATTCAATTATAGCTAATGGCAAAAATAAAGTAAATAACAATTTTAACAAAAAGAAAAACGGCCCGAGTTGCGCGATGCAACCCTGGCCGTTGTAGAACCGGTTGGAATTGGAATAGGTGGGTGATACAAGGCCGACTATGAGAAGCGTATTCTCCTGATATGGACCTCTCCAATGGAGAGGCCGTGGAGAACCAGCTGACCCTCACCGTCGATCTTGATCACCTCGTCGCTGGCGATCGTCTGATAACCGCCCGCCTTCTGCTTGATCTTGAAAGGAGCGGTTACGCGACTAAACTCCACGACGTCACCCGGGAAGATGGCCAGGCCGGAGCTGATCGGCTTACCAGGGCAGAACTTGATGTCCCTTTCCTCCACCGATCTGATCGTCTTGGCCTTGGGCAACGAGGGCAAGCGAATGGCGCTGACTTTCGCCGCCACCTTCGCCTTGGCGTCGACCAGGTACGCGGGACGATAGATCGTCACCAGGACCAAGGCCAGGCCTAGTCCAGCAGTGACGTAGAAAGCCTTTTTCTTGCCCATGGCCTCCCAGACGATCCCGCCGATACCCAGAAAAATCATCAGGGCAATAGTCGCCTGAATCGGAATCCTCGCATGCTGGTCGTCTTCCTGTGACCAGAAGAAGACGCCCAGGATAATCCCGATAACTACGGCGAAGGCAATCACCTTGCCAACCTTCTTAAGAAAACCCCAGGCTTCCTTCATGGCAGCATCCTCCTTCCTAGTAGCTTCCGCAAGATTTCGACTATGCCTTGGCCAGCCAGTTCGGACTTCAGATCCTTCCAGAATGTCCAACTCCCGGCACCCGTGGCACTTCCGGCACCACCAGCACTTCCGCTGACCGTACCACGTTTGGTAGCACCGGCCAGGGTATTGTGTATAGCGTCAGCCAGCTCTTCGCGAAAGCTGAGTATCAGATACACAATGGCTACTGGCCAAGTGAAGAAGGCCGCCTTCCACCACCACCATGACGGACAGTTATTGGCCGGTGACGGTGGCGTCTCATAGCCAAACACTTTGTCGAGCTGATGGAATATGTCTCGGCTGGCCGAGAAGAATAGCCCTTCGCCAAAGCCAACGAAGAATGCTTCCGCCGTGAAGACGATGGCGACGATAACCAGTCCGCAGGCACGGTAGTTATTGTTATACACCAGCCGCGCCGCCAGGTAGCCACAGTCGTAACTGATTCTCTCTGTCGTCATGCATGCCAGAAAGAGAAACAGCCCGACCGCTCCCGCCAAGAAGGCGAGATTGAGTATTATCCAGTTGATCATGACCGCGTCTCCTTTCTGTTCTTCTCTGCCTTGGGCCGTATTACCCCACGACGAACCAGTTCGTATTCGCGAACTTCCCTAAATGCGCCCCAAAAACCACCCATGTAGGACTTCTTGAATCTCGGTCCCAATATCGTGACGGTCTTGGTGTTCGCCTGGCTGCCCTTGTCCCTGAAGGTGAACATTTCACGTTTACCTCTGACTTGGTGCTCGTGGTGCCCACTTCCCTTTTCATCGGTAATGATGATCTTCTTCTTCCCGTCGTGGAGCATCACGATTTCGGTGCGTGGAATGGGTCGACCATCCTCGGTGAACTGAACGACGAATGCGGTTTGGCCGTCATCGTCCGTGTCAAAGGTCACCTCAATATCGTACTCCGCAGCCGCCGGCTTCTTCTCTTCTTTCTTGGAATCGCCTCTCGACTGGCCGCACTTCACGCACCTACCGGCCTTGAAGAAATTCACATTTCCACAGCCGCACGTCCAACTCTCGTTTGCCATGGCCTTACTCTCCTTTCCTAATCCAACCGTTCTGTTAAAGAACTGGGCTGGAAACCGTTTTCCCTTGTTATACCCCTCTTCGCCTTGAAAAGGAGTCATTTCAGGGGAAAGCCGTTCCTCCAGCCTAACATATAATTATAGCATACTATCAATATTTTGTCAATAGTAAATTAAATAAATAAAAATAGCTAAATTTAGCTAAAAACTTAAAACGCAAAGGTTAAAAAAATATAGAGTTAATCTTCTGCTTTAGGTTTTGAATTTTTACGCCTCGACTCGCCGAAGGCGAGACAAGTAGCTTTGACTTTCAATATCCCTACGCCAGCTATGATTAATAGAACACTGATTATTTGCGGCAGCCTGATTCCCCACCACAGAGCCGTCTCGTCGATACGGATAAACTCCATAAAAAATCTGATCAGCCCATAGCCGATAAAATAAATGGCCAAGAGCGACCCTGGCCGGCAGTTGTTTTTTCTGGCCAAAAGAAACAAGATCAAAAACAAAACAAAATCCAAAACAGATTCATACAAAAAAGCGGGCTGGAAATATCGGTTTGACAAAAAAATTTCCGGACGATTTTTCGGTTCGATGGGAATGCCCCAGGGCAAGTTGGTGGGCCGACCAAACAACTCTTGATTGAAATAATTGCCCCAGCGGCCAATGGCCTGGCCCAGGGCCAGAGCGGGAGCAGCCAAGTCGACTACTTGCCAAAAGGAAATTTTCTTTTTTCGGCTCCAAAAAATTACCACGATGATGCCGCCAATAATGGCGCCATGAATCGCCAGGCCGCCTTGCCAAATTTTAAAAATCTCCGGCAAGTTGTGACTGTAATAGGACCAATCCAAAACAAAAACCTGATAAAGACGGGCGCCCAAAATACCGCCGACAGCCAGCCAAAGGCCCAGGTCTAAAGCCAGCTCAAATTTTAGGCCTCTTCTTTTGGCCAGAGAGCCGGCGACCAGAATGCCCAGAAGCAAGCCCAAGACGATTATCAGACCATACCAGCGAAACGAGAGCGGCCCAAACTGGAAGATAATCGGCTGCGGATAAAAATAATGAAAAAAATTCATATCTTAAAGTATAACAGAAAAATAAAAAAAATCGACCCCCGAACCGGAGTTCGGGGGAATTAAAGCTTTGACCAAAGAAGTTCGCTTGGAGCAGTACAGGATTACGTGGTGCCGCAATAGGCTGGCCGGTGGGAGCTGCGTCGCACAGTTCCTCTTGGCGGCCTTTCGGCTCTCCTGATCCGAGGGCGCTGAAGCGTGTTGGAGACTATCTGGTAGCCTCTCGCGACCAAGTCGCGGATGAATGCCTTCACCCTTCCACGTCCTTTCACCAGTGCCATATGCAGCTGATCCTTCAAATCCCGATACCTGACAAGATACCTTCTCATGCGCCATCGCTCCTTATGTTTTCCTCTGCCAGAATGCCCTATACTCATTTTCGACCAATCGGTTATGACCCTCCTTTCCAATGTCCACAGCATGATTGTTTATCATAGCACCAGGCAGGAGGTTTGTCAAACTTATCTTAAAGAAACTACGTTTAAACGGTTTCCACCTTGACCAAATTGGTCTTGCCCTGGCGGCCAAACGGATGGCCGGTGACAATAATTATGGTCTCGCTTTTTTTGGCCAGCTTGGCTGTTTGCACCAATGTCTTGATTTTGGCAATCAGGGCTTCGAAAGAATTAACCAGCGGCAAAACAAAAGCGCTCACCCCCCAGCTTAGGGACAGCTGATTGGCGGTAAAAACTGAGGGAGTCAGGGCAATGATAATGGCTTTGGGTCGAAAGCTGGAAATGTTTCTGGCGGTGGCGCCGGAAACCGTGGCGCAGGCAATCAACTTGACCTTAGTCAAATCCTCGGCCAAATCCTGGGCCACAAAACTCATTATTTTATTAAGCGATTGATTTTTGTATTTGTTTTCTTTGGCTTCTTGCTCCTCTATCTCCCTGGCCTCGATTTCTTTGGCAATGCGCGACATCGCCGCCACGGCTCTAAGCGGATACTGACCGGTGGCGGTCTCTCCCGAAAGCATGATGGCGTCGGTGCCGTCTAAAACGGCGTTGGCCACATCGGAAACTTCGGCGCGCGTCGGCAAAGGATTTCTGATCATCGAATCGAGCATTTGGGTGGCGACAATCACCGGCTTGCCGGCTTGCCGGCATTCGTCGATAATCTTTTTTTGAATCAGAGGCAAGTCCTCAAAGGGCAGCTCGATGCCCAAGTCGCCGCGGGCGATCATAATGGCGTCGGCCGCCGCCAAAATTTGCGAAAAATTCTTCACCGCTTCGCGGCGTTCGATTTTGGCAATAAGCTTGGTGTGCGCGCCACTAGTCTTGCTGCTGCCAGCCGGATAATATTTTTTTTCCAGAGCAAAAATCTTTTTTCTTAAATTGACAATGTCTTTGGCGTCTTTGACAAAAGAGAGGGCGATAAAATCAACTTTGTTTTTGACGCCAAAATCGACATCGGCTAAATCCTTTTTGGTCAGTGGCGGACACTTGATAAGCGATTTAGGAAAATTCATGCCTTTGTGGGATTTGATGATGCCGCCGGTGATCACTTTGCAGACAATAGTGTCATTTTTGATTTTGGTGACGCTTAACTCAATGGTGGCGTCGTCGATTAAAACCGGCTGACCCGCCTTGAGGTCGCGGTATAGCTCTTTATATTGAATGGGAACGACGACAGCGGATTGGGACGACACTTGGCGCTTTGGGGGCACTAAAAAAACTTCCTGGCCGCGGCTGACTTTCAGGCCGGCTTGGCCCACTTCGCCGATACGAATACGCGGCCCCTGCAAATCCTGAATAATGGCCAGCTGGCTTTTCAGGCTTTTGGCCACGGAACGCAAATTACCGATAAGCAACCGGTGGTGCTTGTAGCTGCCATGGGAAAAATTAAGACGCGCCACATTCAGGCCGGCTTTGATCATTTTTTCCATAATGATTTTGGTCTGAGAAGCCGGGCCAATGGTGGCTACGATTTTGGTGCGTTTCATAAAAATTAATTTTTACAACTTGATGGTTTTGACAATCCAATCGCCCAGGCTTTTGGCTGGCTGGGCTAAAAGGGGCAGGCCCCATTTCTCTCCCTGCAATGCCTTGATGATGCCAATGATAGCCAAAATGCCAATCAAAATATTGATCATCCAGCCAAAGACCGGGATCAGCATCAAGACCACGGAAACCACAAACAACAAAACTCCCTGACTGGCGTGGAAGCGGACGAAGTCGCTTTTTTTCCTGACGGCCAGAGCCACCAGGCTTAGGATCCAAAGATAGCTAATGGCACCCCAGATTTTTTCTTCTTGAGAGACGGATTTTTGTTCCGGCATAGTTTTGAAATTATTTTTTAATTTTTGTTTTTGGAATGAAAAATAAAAACTACCAGTAGCGGCACCAGCGCTCCCACTACAGCCACCAAAACGGTTTCGGTAATCAGATTAAAAAGTTTCCACAACTGGAAACCGTCGAAAAGCCTGAAAATCGCGACTACCAAGCCGATGACCAGGCCGGCGCAACCGCCAGCGATGGCGGCAATAGGCAAGCTGCGGCCAAAAACCTTAATCACCCGCCAGCCGATAAGCAAAAAAATGATTAGTCTGATAATCCAGGCCAGCAGCTCGTTTTGGCTAAAAATGATTCCCGCCTCGAAATTTCTGGACCAGCTGCGGAAAGCCAATTCCAGAATCAGAGCCAAAAGCAGCCACCATTTGATAAAAGAAAAATAAACGGTGAAATCTATCGGCTCCCAGGTTTTTTTTGCTTTGATTTCTGACATCCACTATTATTATAGCTTATCGGCGGGAATAAAAAAACCCTCCCGCTTAAGCGGGAGAATTTTTTATTCTTAAAAAATTTTTTACATCATGCCCATGCCGCCGCCCATGCCGGGCATACCGGCCGGTTCGTGCTGGCAAGAATTTTTTTCCGGCAGATCGGTGACCGCGCATTCGGTGGTCAGTATCATGGAAGCGGCCGAAGCGGCATTCTGCAGGGCGCTGCGAACAACCTTGGTGGGATCAATCACGCCGCAAGCCACCAAATCCTCGTACTGACCGCTTAGGGCATTATAGCCAAAATTATCTTGATGCTTTTTCACCTCTTCCAAAACCACCGCGCCGTTATCGCCGGCATTCTCGGCAATTAGTTTCAATGGCTCAATAATGGCACGGCCCAAAATCTCAATACCGATTTTTTCTTCGCCTTTAGCGTCGACATTGTTTAGGGCTTTGGCCACGCGAACCAGGGCCACGCCGCCGCCGACCACGATGCCTTCTTCGATGGCGGCCTTGGTAGCCGCTAAAGCGTCCTCGATTCTCAATTTTCTTTCTTTCATTTCGGTTTCGGTAGCCGCGCCGACTTTGATGACTGCCACTCCGCCCGAAAGCTTGGCCAGCCTCTCTCTTAATTTTTCTTTGTCAAAATCGGAATCAGCCAGTTCCAATTCTTTATTAATCTGACTGATGCGTTTTTCGATTTCTGCCTGGTCGCCCTTGCCGTCGACAATAGTAGTGTTGTCTTTGGTGGCAATGACTTTGCCGGCTCGGCCCAACAGGCTCAAATCCGCGTTTTCTAGTTTCAGGCCGACTTCCTCGCTAATCACCCGGCCGCCAGTGACAATGGCGATATCGTTTAACAGCTCTTTGCGACGGTCGCCAAAGCCCGGAGCCTTAACGGCCAAAACATTAAAAGTGCCGCGAATCTTATTAACCACAAAAGTGGCCATGGCCTCGCCTTCAACTTCGTCGGCAATAATCACCAGATCCTTGCGACCACTCTGGGCCAGCTTCTCCAGTAGCGGCAAAATAGCCTGCAAAGAAGAAATCTTTTTGTCGGTAATTAAAATCGGCACATCGCTATATTCGGCTTCCATTCTTTCGGCGTTGGTAATCATATAGGGCGAAACATAGCCCTTGTCGAATTGCAAACCTTTGACGGTTTCTTTTTCAATACCAAAACTCTGGCCTTCTTCGACGGTGATAACGCCGTTATTGCCGACTTCTTCCAGGGCTTCGGCGATAATTTGCCCGACCGATTCGTCGTTGGCGGAAATAGCGGCCACCTGCCTTTTTTCCTCGACCGAGGAAATGGGCTTGGAAATTCTTTTTAGTTCTGCCACCAAAGCGGCCACCCCTTTTTCGATACCGTGACGGATAATAATCGGATTGGCGCCGGCGGCCACGTTTTTGAGGCCTTCGCCGACAATGGCTTGCGCCAAAACAGTAGCGGTAGTGGTACCATCACCAGCCACGTCATTGGTCTTGGAGGCCACTTCCTTGATAAGTTCCGCTCCCAGATTTTCGAATTTATCTTCCAGCTCGATTTCCTTGGCGATAGTGACGCCGTCATTGACGATTTGCGGCGCGCCATAGCCTTTGTCCAAAACCACATTGCGGCCTTTGGGACCAAGAGTGATTTTGACAGCATTGGCCAGCTTGTCCACGCCAGCTTTTAATTTACCTCTAGCTTGTTCATTAAAAATAATTTGTTTAGCCATAATTTTGATAATTAATTTTATTAATGATAACTGATAACCGCCGACCGCTAACCGACAGTCGACTTAATTATTCAATCACCGCGAGCACATCCTCGTGGCTAAGAATCTTGTATTCTTGCTCGTCGACCTTAACCTCTTCGCCGGCGTATTTGCCGAACAAAACGCGCTGACCCGCTTTTAATTCCAGTTTATCGATTTTTTCTCCCTTGCCGAGGGCGACAATTTCACCCTCCGCCTTTTTTTCCTTGTCAATCGTCTCGGGCAGCACGATGCCGGATTTGGTGACTTCCTCTTCTTTTAACGGCTTGACCAAAACACGATCGCCAATTGGTTTGATAGTCATATTTTCTGTTTAAATTATTAATTATTTTAGAAAGTTTAGCACTCTATTATTTAGAGTGCTAACACTTGACTTTGGTATTTTAAACCATAAAAAAACACCTGTCAAGAGGCGGTTTTTGGGCTTAATTTCAAAAATTTTCAGACCAACCGATTTTTGACAACTTCTCTTATTCCCCTCGAGAAATTGCAACCGATGATTCGGCAATACTTCCGGCAAGAAACAATTTGCTTTCTTTCGGCTTTAGCTGGATGGCTGTTTAAAATATTTTTTAAAGAATTATTTTTCAAATTGCCAATGGTCGCCCCCTTGAAACATAAAGCCACCGCGCCAGCAGGATAAACCACCACGCTGCGCTGGCCGGCAAAACAACGAAAAGCCAAAACGCTTGGCGGATTCAAATAATAATTTTCTATCGCCTTAATGTTGGCCGGAGAATTTTTGATTTTGGGGCGATGAGCGTAGAGCCAGGAAAAAAATTTTTTGACTTCTGCGGCAGACGGCCAGAGATCGTTTAATAAAAAAATATGTTTTCTGTCCTTGGCGGCCAGCGATTCCACGCTTTCATCCAGCGGCTGCAAAATGACAGCCGTATTGGTCAGGGAATTCAAATGCTCAATCAGTTCCGGCAAACCGTCAATATTTTGTTTGGCGATCAAAATACCAACCTCCAGTTTTATCCGGCTTTTTTCTAACAAACCGATTGCCCGCCTGGCCGCTTCATAACTGGTGCCGGTGCCGCGCAAAAAATTGTGAGCTTCCTGCTCCAAGCTGTAGAAAGAAATTTTAATGGCGTCCAGGCCGGCGTCCTCCAACTCTTTGACCAGCTCAGCGCCCAGCAGCAACCCGTTAGAATTTAGAGTGACCAAAAAAAAGTGTTTTTTGAGTTCTTTAATTAAAGCCAAGGCCAATTCCGGCCTGGTCAGCGGCTCTCCCCCGTTTAATTCGACAAAAGTCCGCGGCGGCAGAGTGGCCGCTAAATCTTTGACGATTTTTAGCCAGTCGGCGACAGTCAGCTCGTCGGAATTTTCTTGCTGCCAAATAGAGCAAGTCCGGCAACGGAGATTACACCTGAAAGTAAGCAGCAAACTCAAAGATTCCGGCGGAACAAAACTCCTGTTAGTGGCATAGCCGGCTGCTAAAAAAATTTTTTTTAAAGCTTTATTCATTTAGTTTTTGATTGCTAAGAGACAGGGCGCCGGCCAGAAAAAAAGCGGCCAGACCGGCCAACTGGGTTATCAGATAATGATCGAACAAACCGACAAGAAGCAACGCCAAGAAAGCCGGCAGAAAAAAATAATTTTTTTGGCGCCAAGCCAGCATAACGGCAGTGACAACAAAAATTAAAAAAGCCGTCAAGCCAAAAATTCCCGTCTCGGAAAAAATCAACAGGTAAATATTATGTACCGGCTGAAAATCATAAGCCGGCAATTTTGGATTGTTTTGATAAAGCTGATAGGTGTAGTTGCCGCCACCGACACCCAGGAGCCAATGACCGGCTATAAACTTTTTGGCCTGGGATAAAGAAACCGTCCTCTCGGCGATTGACTTTTGTTCCAAGCGGCCTTGGGCTTCGAGCCTGGCAGACGCCAAGGGCCAATAAATCAAAACTAGAATCAAAGACAAGGCAGCCAGATAAACAGTGAGTTTCGCTAAGTTCGCTCTGGCTGTTTTGACTCGGAAAAAATAAATCAGCAAAAAAATTAGAAAACCAAACAACAATCCCAGCCAAGCGCTGCGGGAAAAACTAAAAAATAAGCCGGCTAGATCCAAAATCAGAAACAGCAAAGCCAGTAATCGCGCCTGGCTCTTGGCGCTGTTGAAATATAAAAATAAAGTGGCGAAGATGGCCAGGAGCAAAAAACCGCCCAAGATATTGGGGTGGGCAAAGGCGCCGTAAGCTCTTAGCCAGCGGCCGTCGGCAGTCTCCACCACCATCGCGCCCAGCTCGCGCGCCAAGTGCTGGGAAATTCCCAGCCACTTGTTGGCAACGATGGTTTGAGTCAAAAATTGCCAAATTGCCAAGACAGCCTGTAGCGCTCCGCCAGCCGCCAGGGCCCAACAAATTTTTTGTTTTTTGACTCCGGAGGTTAAAATGATAAAAAACAACAAAACCGCTTCTACCAGATGAAACCAACTGTAAAAAGCGGCGGCCGTATCTGATGACCAAAAAATAGACAACAAATTCCAAATTACAAAAAATAAAAGACTCAAGACAACGGCAGAACTTAAAGTTAAAAACTTAAAATTTAAAGCTTTTTGTTTTAAGCTTTGAATTTTTAATTTTACGTTTAACCCGGCCCATAAAAAAATTATCAGCCACAATAAAATCTCCGTGGCAAAAATCAGCCCCGTGCCATACTGCCACTTGGCGCCGTTTAAGACTCTTTCCTGAAAAATCCAAACAGTTTGCCAAGGCAACAGGAAAACCAAGGCCAGCAACAAATAACTGACTGGTTTTTCTAAGTTTTCTGGTTTACAAAAGAGAGACATATTTTTTTTGAACCGCCTGCAAATACTGAAACCGGCGATCGTTTTCGTGGAATTTAAGCATGGCGTCGCTTATCACCACCCGGCCATCGCCCAGCCTGGCCAAAGACAACTTGGCTGGTGATAATTTTTTGAGCTGCAATTTTTTGGCAAGCGACTCGGCCCAATTGCCCAGCCGGCCGGCCAGCGGCCACTGCCAAAAAATTTTCCAGCCGCGAGAAAAAGAGCCACCACTAATCTGCCTGACGCCGCTGGGCGCAAAACCAAAAGTGTGCGGCAAAAATTCTTTTAGCCAAGAATTGGCGACGAACAAATCATCGGCCGCCGACTGGCCAAAGACCGGCACTAAATTGGTCAGCCAATAGCCTAGATACAAATCATGGCCAGTGATTTTAACAGACGAGAGGTCGAGATTGTTTTCGGCCGTATAAAAACTAAGGCAAAAGCGGTCGGCCTGCTGATCGGCGCTGGGCCTAAGACCAAGCAAGGTAATGATTGCGGTGGCCAGGAGACGGACCAAATACAGCCGGCCGGGACTAACCACCAAAAATAAATCGATGTCGCTGTCTTGGCGCAGATTATTAAAACCGAAATTATTGCACAGAGCCACTGTTTGGACAAAGGGGCAAGCGGCCAAAGCCCGCAAACCTCTCTCGGCCAGCTGGTATTTTTGTTTGGTTAATTGATAGCGCTCTAAACGAGCGGCTGGTAGCGACTCGCGGCCAAGGAGAAAATAAAAACCGTTCTTGAATCCCAGGCGAGACCGCAAAAAATCACTCTGCGCCAAACAACTAACCGTAGTCCCAAGCTCCAGCGCCACTGCCTCTGGCTGTTCTTCGATTATTAACCATTTATAAATCTCCCAACTGGTCAGAGGGTAGTCAAATAAATCAAAATAGCAGACGGTTTTCAAAATTGCTTGTTCCAAAACGGTTATCGGCATATCTTCTACTTTATCATAAAACTTATTTATTTTACATTGACATTAAAACCGCAAAATTCTATAATTAAAATCAGCTGCGGTTAATAAAATTGTTTATTTATAACTAATTAACAAGAATCTATTTCTCTCCAGTTAAAGAAAATTTTAACCAAGCTGCTGGCTGGATCGATAAAAACTGTTGAGATTATCTTTCGACTTTTCGCCAGGCTTTTTAGTGTTCTAAAAGGCCCGTTTTTATTTTGCGCTGAAATCATCCTCAAAATAATAATTTTGCCGATTTACGGCCGCTACCTCTGGCTAAAAACCAAGCTGGCAAAAAAAACCAACCGCGCCAGCGAAAAAATAATTTTGGTTTTTACCAATCGCTATATCATTCATCTACTGGTGCTGGCCATCGGTTTGTTAGTAGTGGGCGTTAATGTTTTGGCCTATGAGACACGCGAGGATTACGGCAAGAACGCCTTGATTTATAAAATAGTGGGGCTGGAAGACACCTATTTCACCGAAGACACCAGCGGTTCGCAAGAAGAATCTGTGGTTTATAGTTATTTGGAAAAAAACTCCCAGTTGCAAAGCGAGCCGGCCAGCGCCAACACTGCAGAAACAGATGACGAAATCGACCAATCAGCTTTTGAATTGACACAGGGAGGAGCGGCCCTGGTCAAACCGGAATTGGCCAGCACCGAAGAAGCCAAAATTGGCGTTAAGGGGCTTAGAAACTACAAAGTGGCGGAGGGCGACACCATCAGCAGTATCGCCGGCAAATTCGATATTTCCGTTAACACCGTTCTTTGGGCCAATAACTTATCCTTGAATTCTTACATTAAGCCAGGCCAGCAGCTGATTATCCCGCCGGTAAGCGGCGTAGTCCACACCGTCAAAAAAGGAGACACCCTGGCCAAGATAGCCCAAAGCTATAAAGGCGAATTGGCCCGGATAAAAGATTTCAATAATTTGGATGATGAGACCGCTTTAATCGCCGGCGAAAAAATAATCGTGCCGGGCGGAATAATTGTTACCGCCAGAACACCGGCTTACACCCAGGTGGTCACCACCAGAACCGCCAGTCCGTCAACAATCAATGTGCCTGTCAGCGGCAAAATGGCCTGGCCCAACTCTTGCTACCGTATCACCCAATACTACAAAGGCTGGCGCCATGCGGGCGTGGATATCGCCTGTCCCTGGGGGGTGGCCATACGAGCGGCCCAGGCCGGCAAAGTCATCAGAGTTCAATATGGCCGAACCGGCTACGGCTATAATATTATCATCGACCATGGCGGCGGCAAACAGACCCTCTATGGCCATTTGAGCCGAATCGACGTGGAAGTCGGAGAGTGGGTGGAAAAAGGAGAAGCCATTGCCGCCGAAGGTTCGACCGGCCGTTCCTCCGGACCGCATTTACATTTTGAGGTGCGCGTTGGCGGCTCGACGGTTAATCCTTTGAGTTATATCAGATAGACAATTTGTAATCCTCTGCCTAATCTTATAGCTATTCCCGTGTTTTAACAGTCCTAAATAGGAATTAACGGTTTCTGCTTTAGGATTGTTTTTTATTCTCTTGAACATTCTCCGTTTGGCTTTAGCGCGCAGAACGCGGTGATCAAAGAAATGCACCCAGCCCAAGGAATCAAGGCCGGAATTTAGCGTTTTGATAAAAATCTTGTCGGGATGAAGCGTCAGTTTTAATTTATTTAATAAAAAACCAGCTATTAGTTTAATGATGTTTTCTAAATATCCCCTGTTTTCTGAAAATACAACAAAGTCATCACAATAACGCAGATAATGTTTTATCTTCAACTGCTGTTTGATAAATTGGTCAAATTCATTTAAATAAATATTAACTAAAAGCTGGGAAGTGAGATTGCCAAGTGGCAAACCCAGCTCTCCCCCTTTCCAAGGGGGAGTCAGAGGGGGTTTTGAAGATTCTAATAAGACAGAGGATTTCATAACCTCCCCTCGCCCCTCCTTGGAAAGGAGGGGGAAAGAAATAAAGCTGTCAATTATTTCTTCCAATAGATTTAATATTTTTTGGTCATTGATTTGCCTAGCCAAAATGTCCTTTAAAATCCAGTGACCAACGCTGGCAAAAAATTTCTTAATATCGCCTTTCAATATCCAGCAGGTTCGGCTGTTGTTCTGGCTAACCTGGTAAGCAAACTTTCTAAATCTGTTTAAGGCTTTGTGGGTGCCCTTATTAAGTCGGCAGGAATGGGAATCGGCAATGAATTTTCTGTCGAAATATGGATAGAGCTGACGATAGACGGCGTGATGGACCAGGCGATCGCGCACACTGGCCTTGTGGATGTTTCTGGGCTTGGGATCGCAGATGTTAAACGACTTATAACCGCCATGACGATAATTGCCATTTGCCAAATCGTGATGAAGGGCGATAAGATTGTCCATGAGACTGAATTCAAATCGCTGGACATCGGCTTTCTGCCTTTTGCCTCGCCGAAATTCCTGCCAAGCTAAAAGCAAGTTATCTAAAGAAATAATATCTTCAAAAGTATGAGTGAAAACTTTGGCCATCTTAATAAAAATTCTTTTAGGTCACCCCCCCCCCCCCCCGCTACAATTTGGAAATTTTGCATAAAACACAAACGCTTTATAGGCTCTGGCATGACTGGCTAAAAGATTTTCCCAAGTTGTCGCGCTATACGCTAGGAATCAGGGTTGATAATTTATTTATCGAACTGCTTGAAAATCTTTTTGCGGCCAGCTACTTGCCTCGACAAGAAAAATCACCCCTGATTAAAATCATCATCAAAAAAATAGATTTGTTAAAATTTTTGATTTGGCTAAGCTGGGAGCTAAGGCTGCTTAGCGACAACAAATATCAGAATCTTTCGCTGCCGCTGGAAGAAATCGGACGCTCGGCCTGGAACTGGGGAAACCGTTTAGAAAAAACGCCGCCGCTCTGGGCGGAGGCGCAAAAACAAAACGGCTAGCGGACGACGGCGAACCGACAGATGTGGTTCCAATCGTTCTTGGTGTGGTTGACGTACAGGTTGCGCTTAGCATCGTTCCTGTTGAGGTACAGCACCCTGTCGCCATCTGTAATGTGCCGCTGGCCATCAGAACCACTGCCAATTGAACCGCCCAAAAGGCGTCTCTTGGCTGTATCTTGTTTGGGATTTTTACCCTGTCAAATAACATTTTAGACCATCGCTTGTGTTTTATCATCCAAAAACCAAAGACATGGCTACAATTTTCTGTTGATATATTTAACGGGGTTTAATCCGCCAGCAAACGGCACCGAGCAGTTTTTGTTTTTATTTTTGGTATTCCTAAGCCGGTGGCCGAGGAAATATTAACCATATTTATCTTAAATAAATTTGAGAAAAAAGAAAAGGTCCGCTCAGCCAGCTCAAGAATCTGAGCTGGCTGAGCGGACCGGGGTCAAGGTCCAAGGGATTGTTGGGGTCAACTGCCCGTCTTGCCTACGCTTGCGCTTCGGCAATTCGGTCAGGCTCGCGGACGACGGCGAACCGACAGACGTGGCGCCAACCGCCCTTGGTGAGGCGGACGTACAGGCCGCGCCCTGCACCGTCCCTGCTGAGGTACAGCACCCTGCCACCGGTGGGAGCCGCGACAATCGGGAACTGCCGCTGCAGGTCGGGCTGCTTGGCACCCAGAGTCAATGTTTCGCGGGGCGTGGCTCGGCGGTAACCGCGCTTCTTGGCTTCGGCCGTGGCATCGTCATCGGAAATGTCGTAGCCCAAGTGTAGCAGTTCAACCACGACTGTTTCCTTCTTGTCTTCGGTGGGCAGGGGGACGTTGGCTTCGGTGAAGTCGCCGTCAACCCAGTAGCAGGCGATGGCCTCGCGCAACTGCTCACGGGTGAACGAGTGGTCGATGTCGAGGGCAACCGCGCTCCTCAAACGTTGGCCGACTGCCGCGATTTCTCTGCCGATCACTTCGAGCAAATAGGCGTCCTGACTCACGAACCGAATGTCGCTGGCCTCACCGCCTTGCGCTACCACTGCTTCGGTGATCACTTGCGCGAGAACTTCAGGATTAATGGTGTTCATTGTTGTTCCTCCTTAATGGTCAGGGTTCACCCCGTGGAATCCCGACTTCGTCGGGACCGCTTCGCGGTATTCCACGGGGTACATGGTTTCAGGGTTTCAACTGCTCGCGGACGACGGCGAACCGACAGAGGAGGTTCCAATCGATCTTGGGGTGGATGACGAACAGGTGGCGCCGAGCATCGCCCCTGCTGAGGCACAGCACCCTGCCGCCGGTGGGGGCTGCGATGATCGGGAACTGCCGTTGCAGGTCCGGGTATTTGGCGCCCAGAGTGAGCACTTCGCGAGGCGTGGCCCGACGATAGCCGCGCTTCTTGGCTTCGGCCGTGGCATCGTCATCGGAAATGTCGTAGCCCAAGTGTAGCAGTTCAACCACGACTGTTTCCTTCTTGTCTTCGGTGGGCAGGGGGACGTTGGCTTCGGTGAAGCCGCCGC
>JBAZMW010000004.1:0-135130 GCA_041649575.1 Patescibacteria group bacterium
TCTTCGGTGGGCAGGGGGACGTTGGCTTCGGTGAAGTCGCCGTCAACCCAGTCGCAGGCGATGGCCTCGCGCAACTGCTCACGG
Source organism: Patescibacteria group bacterium (assembly GCA_041649575.1). GTDB lineage: Bacteria > Patescibacteriota > Patescibacteriia > 2-01-FULL-39-33 > 2-01-FULL-39-33 > JBAZMW01. The sequence continues at coordinate 85 of JBAZMW010000004.1, forward strand.
GTGAACGAGTGGTCGATGTCGAGGGTGAAATTGTTAACCATATCGATCGACACGATGATGTGGGTGCCGCCACGAAGTTTGAGAACTTCCGTAAGCGTCGTGCCGGTCGACAGCCACTTCACATCATCGGCCGTCCAGCCATTCCGAGCAAAACCGTGATCCAACTCCGCCGCTTGCCTCACTCCTATTACTTCCGACTTGTCTTCGGGCATGACTTGTCTCCCTATTATGGACATGTCCGTTCTCGGACTCGTCCTTTTAGGTACGAATTAGCTCTGTCGAAATGACAGTTTGCTAATATATTATTATATCATACAAAAAATATTTTGTCAATATTAAAAATAGTAAAAATGCTATTTTTATTTAAATTTAAATAAAAATCATTCCACTTTCGGCCGATACTGCAAGGCCTCGGCCAGATGTTCCAATAAAATTTTTTCGCTCTGGGACAAGTCGGCGATGGTACGCGCCAATTTCAGCACCCGGTGATAGGCGCGGGCCGAAAGATGCAGCTGCTCTACCGCCTGACGCAGTAATTGCCGGCCGGCTTCCTCAAGCAGACAATATTTGACAATCTGCTGGGGATTCATTTCCGAATTGTCAAAAATATTTTCGGCCTTAAATCTCTGGGTCTGCAGATCCCTGGCGTTTTGTACCCGGACTCTGATTTCTGCGGAAGTTTCTCCGCTAAGATCGCTTTCCAGTCTTTCAAATTTGACTCGCGGCACCTCGAGGTGCAAATCGATTCTGTCCAAAAGCGGGCCGGAAGCCCGTTTTTGGTATTTTAGGATTTGCGATGGCTGACAAGCGCACTGTTTTTCCGAATCAGACAGAAAACCGCAAGGGCAAGGATTCATGGCGGCCACCAAAATGAATTTGGCAGGAAACTTAAGGGTGCCGGTGGCGCGAGAAACCGAGACAATGCCGTCCTCCAGCGGCTGGCGCAAATTTTCCAAAACGCTTTTGGGAAATTCCAAAAACTCGTCCAGAAACAGCACGCCGCGATGGGAGAGGGAAATTTCTCCGGGCCTGGGCCAGGCGCCGCCGCCCACTAGCGCCACGCCCGAAGCCGTGTGATGCGGTGAGCGGTAGGGCCGACTGGCGATGAGCGGCTGGCCGGCGGGCAGAAGCCCGGCAGCGCTGTAAATCCGAGTCACTTCCAGGCTCTCGGCCAGAGTCATTTTGGGCAGAATCGAGGGCAGAGCCTTGGCCAGCATGGTCTTGCCCGAACCGGGCGGCCCGGACATGAGAATGTTGTGGCTACCGGCGGCAGCGATTTCCAGCGCCCGCTTGGCCTGCTCCTGGCCTTTGATAAAAGACAAATCGAACTCAAAAAATTCATTATCAAAAAAATTGATCTCGCCTCTGATAAACGGCTCGATTGGCATGACACCGGAAAAATGATCGGCCACCTGGCGCAGATTTTCCACCGGATAAATATTAAAACCGTCCACCAAAGACGCTTCGGCCGCGTTGGCTTGCGGCACAAATAGATTTTTTATCTCTTTTTCCTGGACCATCAGAGCAATGGAGAGCACGCCGCTGACCGGCCGCAGTTCGCCGTTTAGGGCCAGCTCGCCGACAAACAGATTGTCCCGCCAATTGTCTCTGATCTCCAGCTGTCCGGCTTGCGCCAAGCAGCTTAGGGCGATAGGCAAATCATAATAAGTGCCGGCCTTGCGCAAATCAGCCGGCGCCAGATTGATGGTCACATTGCCGCGCGGAAAACCCAAGTCGGAATTTTTAATGGCGCTCCGCACCCGGCTCTTGCTTTCGTCCACCGCCTTATCGGGCAGGCCGACAATAAAAATTCCCGGATTGCCATACGGGGAATTATCGGCTTCCACTTCTACCGGTTCGCAGTCCAAGCCGATGACTGCGGCCGAAAAAACTTTTGAAGACATAAAAAAATTCTTAATTTTCAATTTTCAAACAATTTTCAATGACTTAATTTTATCAATTTAAAACTCCATTGACAAAAACCTATCAGCGATTTATAATATGACGATGCACATTTTGAATTGGTAGTGACAACATGGAGGCACGGTCAAAATGCGAAGAATGACTGAAAGCTTTCTGGGGGAGCTCTGGATGTTCCTTCGAGAAGCCAGGGCTACCACCTACGCTGGCGATGCCCAGCCATCCACATCTTCAACTATGCCCGGTTTCAAGCTGTTCGCCCTTGGCAATAGAACCTGGACATATCGTGACGTCTACGCCGGTTCGCGGCTCTTCGGTGGTTACGAAGCAGTCTGGTATATGGCCAGACCGGTGTGGCACATGAACTATCGCGGCGGCATGATTGAGTGTTTCCGTCACGATCGCCGTATTGCCCAACAGGCCTACGCGATGTTGCGGGAATTCTTGCGACAAGACAGCAGCAGATTCGAGCCGCGTGGCGGTAGTCATAGCGCTATCATTGGCGCAAAGGGCTGGCGCTACCACTGTGTGCAGCTTGATGCCAACGACCGAACTATCGCCAGCCCCCACTGGGACATAAGGGATTTCCGGGGCAAGGAACAACTCGTCAAAGTCGGGGAGCGAGGTCCGTGCTACATCGGCTATTTCCACGGCGGCCTCTTGATCGACTAGGCCACCCGACCCCCTCGTACCATGGCAAAACGCCCGCCCCTAGCTTGCAAAAGCGAAGGCGGGCGTTTCTATGTTTTTGAAGTTATTTTGGCTTAGATTTAAAAAAAGAATTAATCAACAAAATCGCCACCCCAATACAAATCATTACGTCGGCCAAATTGAAAACCGTGAAATATTTGACGCTTAAATAATCGATAACCTGGCCCTGATAAAGGCGGTCGAGCAGATTGGAAAAAGCGCCAACCACAACCAACTCCAAACCCAAAACCGGCCAAATCTTTTGCTGTTGCCAGAATTTGATCAGGAAATAAACCAGCACCAATAAAATCACAACTGTCAGAAAAATCAACCAAGACAAATTGACCGGCAGACTAAAAGCAATGCCGGGGTTGGTTGCTAGTTCTAATTTTAGATAATCGCCACCAAGCTCAAAATGATGGGGCGAATGGAGAAAAAAATATTTTAGGCCGCGATCTGTCAAAAACAACAACAAACCAAGAACTGAAATGACGGCCAATGATAATTTTTTGGACATCAAATTTTAAGCTTCGCCTTTGAGCGCTTTTTTACAGGCTACGCAGGCGGTAGACTCGGGACGAATCTTTAACCTTTCCAATTCGATTTCCTTGCCACAATAATTGCACTTGCCATAGGTGCCTTCCTCCAGGCGCTTTAAGGCTTTTTCCACGCCATGCAAATCTTTTTCCAGGCCCCTCTCAAAAGAAAGGTTTTTGGTGTAATCGGCCACTTCCACGGCGCTGTCCTCGCTGGAATCGCCGTAGTCGGGAAACTCGGCGCTGAAATTAACTTCTTCGCCCTCATTTCTGGTGCCGATGCTTTCTAGCTGCTTGATAATCTCTTCTCTTCTTTGGTTAAGGAGCTCTTTCAGCTCCTGCAGAACCTTTTGTTCCATAAAGTAAAAATTAAAATAATTCCTCCATCTTACTTAAAAGGCCGTCGGCCGCTCTCTGCGGCCCTAACGGCAAACCGGCCAATAGCCGGCTTTTATATACTAAATATTTAAATAACTATAACAAAAAATTAAAATAAAATAAAGAGGCGCGAGTCTTATGCCCCAAATACACGTGGTGATTAGTGGGTAAGGTCTCACGCCTACGGATCCCGAGATCTGTTTTGTCTTTCGCCCTGAGAGTTACGTTAGGGCAAAATGCAAAAACCATTTCTCGGACTCGTAATGTGCGCGCCCTCTACCACCAACCGGTCTACTTTGCTAACCGCTCTTTCTGGGATCAGCAAACGACCCTAGAGAAACTGTCTGCCTTTGTTAGTACAGGGCAGGAAAATGCTATAAATTAGCTAAAATTTATACCATTTTCCTAAATCAATTATTATTTTGTTAATTTTCTATAAATCCATTATATCACATTTTTTTACCTTAGTCAATAGTTGAAATTAACTAAATTTAAACAATATTTTATTATTAATATTAATTTATCCACACTTTTAACTAATATTCAGATAGTTTTTATCCACTGTTTATGCACAATTGTTAATAAATATGAATAATTATCTAAATTTAAATAAAAAATGTTATCTCATTAATAAAAGTCCATCCTTTATTTCCAGAACATCAAAATATTTTAGATAAGAGAAAAAGCCGACATCGGGCAAAAGCTTGGTTTTTACTTTCAGATATTTCCGGCAAGAATCGGCTGATTGTAAAGATAGCCAGGACTTTTTATTGGTGGCCGAGAGGGATCCGTTTTTCAACCGGTAAAATATGGTGGCCGACTTGTCTGGGGCAGACAAAAGCCTTGCCTCTCCCAGGCTTTCAAAGCGAAAATCGTCGGTTTCCGCCTTAAACTCTATTAATTGCGTGCCGTCTCTCAAAAGAGTGGGTCTTTCTTTGGGAAATCTTACGGCCAAGGCAAGCTGAAGAATTTTTTCCCAGTTTTGCAGATCGGCTGGTGACAAACCATCGCCTGCAACCAGACTGTTTAAATAAAAATCATAATCTTTAAAAAACCAACCTGATTGATATTGGCGCTGATTGAGCGAGAAAGCCAGAAATAAATTCTGGCCAAACATCCGGCCCAGAAACTCCTTGTCCAGTAAAGAATTGACAGCCAGGAGATTCCAATAGTTTTGCCAATAGCCAGAACCGCTATTAGCCGGAGCCCGAACTCTATCGGCCAGCCAGGCGTCGGCTCCGGAAAGACACAAGGCCAAATCAAAATTAGGATCCAGGTTTGTTGATTCGGATTTTATTTTTTTAGCCGCCTTTGAGCTGGCGCCGGAGACAACCACCGCACCGCGCCCCACCCGAACATTAAGAAACACCCGACCCTTATCATCGGACAAGGCAGTTTTAACCAGATTCAAAAAAATATCTTGAGGGAAATGATCAAAAAATTCCGGTTTCAAATAGACGCTTAAAGAATCAAACAGAGAGAATTTACCAGCCACCGCCTGCTTGGCCGGATTTTTACGATTGGAAACAAAAGCATTCAGTTCCGACGGCGCGGCAATTACCACCCGGCTACGATCGAGAAAACGATGCGGTATTTGCTTGGCGGTTAGAATTTTTTCAAGCTGCCTGGGTCTGTCGGTCCTAAGTAAAACGCTGAAGCTCAAACGATCGCCGGCCGGCCGGCCAATCACCGCCAACTCCCTTTTTAAATAGCGCAACTCGACGGCCGACAAATTATTATCGGCCAGCACCCTCGAGAGCACCGCCCTAAACTGTTGGGAATCATTCAGCTTGGGCAGACTGAAATGCGCATAAAAAACACTGTCGCCGGACGCGTAATTTATCAAGGTATCGGCAAAGCATTGATTCCAAAAGGAACAAATCAACAAAATAAAAAAAACAATCCCGGCGGCCAAGCCTACAGCCAACCTGGCCCGGCGCGGGATGTTTTTGAGTTGAGAATATTTAATTGTCATCGGCAGAGTTAGCGTCTCTTCATAAAGCCGAGCTTGCCAGACGGCCTGCCGCGATTGTTGCCATAACCACCGCCGCGGCCGTTAAAATCATTCCTTTTATCATTAGCCGGATTATAATTGGGGTCGGCTTTTTTGATTGATAAATTAGTCCGGCCTTGTTCGTCGATTTCTATCACTTTGACCGTCACTTCCTGGCCGATTTTGACCACATCACTGACCTTGGCCACTCTTTCCGGCGCCAGTTCGGAGATATGAACCAGGCCCTCTTTGCCCGGCAGAATCTCGACGAAAGCGCCAAAATCCATCAGCCGAGTGACTTTGCCGGTATAAATTTCTCCCACTTCAACTTCTTTGACTATATTTTCGATCCATTTAACGGCTCGGGCGACGCATTCGACTTTAAGGCCGGTAACCGCCACCAGACCGTCATCATCAATATCAATTTCAACCTCGCAAGCATCAATGATCTCATTGATGATTTTGCCGCCAGTGCCAATAACCTCGCGAATCTTATCTGGACTAATGCGGATATTAACGATTCGCGGAGCATAGGGCGATAGCTCTGGCCGCGGTGCCGGAATAACCCGGGCTATCTTGTCTAAAATAACTAGTCGCGCCTCTTTGGCCTGGCTCATGGTTTGCTCGCAAAGCTCGAAACTCAAGCCGCTGGTCTTAGTATCCATTTGAATGGCAGTAATACCGTCTTTAGTGCCGGTAATTTTAAAATCCATGCCACCCTCGCCGTCTTCCAAGTCCTGTAAATCGGTAATTATCTTATACTTGTCGTCGCTGCTGGCCAAGCCCATGGCAATACCGGCCACCGGCTTTTTGATGGGCACGCCGGCATCCAAGAGTGACAAAGTGGAGCCGCAGGTGGAGGCCATAGAGGAAGAGCCATTGGAGCCCATGACCTCGGAAACCACCAGAATCGTATAAGGAAATTCTTCTTTGGTGGGCAACATTGGCAATAAGGCTTTTTCGGCCAGAGCGCCGTGGCCAATCTCCCGCCGACCAGCGCCGCGCAGAGGACCGGCTTCACCATAACAATAAGGCGGAGCATTATAATGATGGATGTAAGTCTTTTTGGTGTCGGATTCGGTCATTTCGTCTAAAATTTGAGCGTCGCCAGGCGCGCCCAAGGTGACCACGCTCAAAACCTGGGTCTCGCCTCGAGCAAACAGGGCACTGCCATGAGTGCGCGGCAACAGGCCGACTTCAATCTCCAGCGGCCTGATCTCGCCGAGCTGGCGGCCGTCAATTCTTAAATCTTTTTCCAGAATCGCCCGGCTGACCTCGGCTTCCAAGTAACTCTCGAATTTATCTTCCACATATTCAATAATTTCCTCATGCTTGCCTTGCCGCTCCAATTCGGTCAAAAACAACTTTAACAATTCCTTGGCCACTTCTTTTCTTTCTCTTTTGGTGCCTTTGGGCTGATTAAAAAGATATTTTTCCAGTTGCGGCTGAAAAAATTTCTGGGCTTCGGCAAAAGCGGCTTTCTTTTCCGACAAGGAAATTTCTTTTTCCTCATTGATTTCCTCCAGTAATTGAGCGACTTCTTTTTTGGCCGACCCAACCTGATCTTTAACTAAATTGACAAAATCCAAAAGCGGCTTGGCTTGCTCCAGGCCAAACTTGACGGCCGCCAGGATACCGGCTTCGGAAACTTCTTTGGCCTCGGCGTCGATCATCAAAACCTTGCCGTAAGCGACAGAAAAAACCAATTTGAAATCGGAATTTTTGAGCTGATTTTCACTGGGATTGAGCACCAACTCCCCATTAACCCGGCCAACCATCAGGCCGACCAAAGGGCCGTTCCAGGGAATATCGGAAACATGCAAAGCCAAAGACGCGGCCGTGATAGCCAAGACATCGGCCGAGTTTTCCTCGTCATAAGACAAAGTGGTGGCAACCACCTGAACTTCATTTCTTATTTCCTGATTAAACAGCGGACGAATGCCACGGTCGATCATCCGAGAATCTAAAATAGCATTGTCGGTTGGTCGGCCGTCACGCTTGATAAAACGCGAGCCCTTGATTTTGCCGGCGGCATACATTCTTTCCTGCATTTCCACGGTCAAAGGAAAAAAATCAACGCCCTCGCGCGGTTCTTTGCCCATTACGGCAGTGGCCAAAACCACGGTGTCTCCATAACGCACCAGGCAGGAGGCATTGGCCTGTTTGGCCATTTTACCGACTTCCACTGTCAGCCGACGGCCGGCGAAATCCAGCTCAAACTTTTTTTCTCTAGACATAACTTTCCTTTCTGATGAATCGGCTCGAAGCGTTTATTTGAAGGCAGCTAAATTGTTAATCTTTTTCGATCAAAAATTTAATTGCTTTCAAATAAATAGCGCTAACGCCAATCCATTTTTATTTATTTAATAAAAAACTATTTTTAAAATCGTGTTTTGGGTTTTAATAAAAACCAGAAAAGAGGAGAAAAATCTCCTCTCGAATACTATTCCGGGGCAACCACAGCTTCAGCCGTATCTTCAACCACTTCGTTAAAACTCTCGGCCATTTCTTCTTCCAAGAGTTTTCCGGCCTCTTGGGGTCGCTTGACTATTTTGAGTTTCAATTTTTTAACCAACTCGTCAAAACTCTCGACATTTTCCCGCTCCAGATAACGCAACAGCTTTCGGCGCTCGGCCACCTTGCGCAACAAACCACGACGAGAAGAAAAATCCTTCTTATGGGTTTTTAAGTGCTCGGTCAAATTTTTGATTTCTTCGGTCAAAAGGGCGATTTGCACTTCGGAAGAGCCGGTGTCATTTTCGTGGGTGGCAAACTTTTTAATAATCTGAGCCTTCTTTTTTTTATCTATCATGTTTGAGAGTCCTTGTCACGATATTCCGAGTTTTTTGACAATAGCCGCAAAAAACCAAGAAAACCGTCTTAATAATTATTGGCTATAGTTTATTACAAAAAAATGAATTTGTCAATCTCCTGTCGGGACATTTAATTTTAAACAGTAAAAAAACCCAGTGCGACCAGAGAGTGGGCTATTTCAGGTCGCACTGAAAAAACGGGTCTTCGTCTGTGCTTGCCTTCCTTTCCCTGCCACAATTGGGACAGTGCGAGGACAGGGGTTCGCAAGGGTCACACCAGCCGCAAGGGCAGTAGCCCTTTAGAGGCTTACCAACGGGCAAGTTGGCGTCGCTCTCCAGATTGGTGGGCACGGCATAGAGATCTTCTTCCCGATCGGGGCGGAAAATGATCTGACGGCAATACCTGGCTACTGCCGCTTCAGCGCTTTCGGCCACCACGGGATTGGCCCTGACGATCGTGCCGTCTAGACACCGACAGATGATAAAGGACTGCAGTCTCATTCGGATTCCTCCTCTTGCTATCTGAAATGTTACTTGTATTTTTCGTACTTGATCTTGGTCTTATCAAATTGTTCCTCGCTATGAGCTTCCGGGCTACTGGCCGGAACGCCCAGAGGCATTAGACACAAAACTCTATGTTTGACGGGAATGTTTAAAAGTTCTTTGATTTCTTTTTCGGCAGTGTCGTTACCGCGGATTTGAATCCAGCAGCTACCCAGGCCTTGCTCGGCCGCCTCCAGCCAGATGTGTTGGGCGACAATAGAGCAGTCCTCAACCCATTCCGGGCTTTCTTCGGCGTGACCGACAATCACAATCACGACAGCGGCCTCTTTGGCGTGTGCCGACCAAGGGGTAGTCTTGGACAGCTTATCCTTGGTTTCGGAATTAGTTACCACCACCAGCTCCCAAGGATAATGAGCGTTAGCCGAGGGGGCATACATGGCGGCGGTGAGGATCTCTTTAAGTTTTTCTTCGGGTACGCTTTCGGCCAAGTATTCCCTGACAGACCTTCTATTCTTTATGGCTTCTATCATGCTTTTTACTGATTAGTATTAAAATGATGTTAAAAACGATCAAAATAATTATATGACAGTTTTTAATAAAAAATCAATTGACCTTTTGTGTTAAAAATGTTATATTGAATTATACTTTTATGATTAAAATCGATTTTTGTCCCCGTAGTTCAACGGTTCGAGGCTGAAAGCCGAGAAGGATTAGAAGCGACCCGCTCAGAAGCGAAGCGCTTTGAGCGGGGAGCGATCGGAAATATGCCACTGACATATTTCCGCTAATCCCGGACAGAACACCAGTCATGTTCTAAAATAGATTATTTTTTGTCCCCGTAGTTCAACGGATAGAACACCAGCCTTCTAAGCTGGATATCGTGGTTCGATTCCACGCGGGGATACTGGCCGGGTCCTCGTAGTTCAACGGATAGAATGCAGGTTTCCGGAACCTGAGATGCAGGTTCGATTCCTGCCGAGGGCATAGGAATAATTTATGGTGGCTATGGTGTAGTGGTTAACACAGCGGTTTGTGGTACCGTTAACTCGAGTTCAATTCTCGATAGCCACCCCCATAAAAACACCCCCTAATCGGGAGGTGTTTTTACTATTTATTTAAAAATTATTAGTTGCTATACTAAGGTAAACCAATTTTTATGGATAATTTCCCCGAAATTGTCACCTTCCGCATCACCTCGCGTTGCAGTCAAAACTGCTCTTTTTGCTATGGCCCCAAAAATATTCCCGAGTTAGATTTCTCCGAGGCGCGAAGCATCTTCGCGCTGCTGGCAAGCAAGGGAGCCAAGGCCATCACTATTACGGGTGGGGAGCCGCTAATCAGAAACGACATTGAAAAAATATTTTCTGAAATAAAAAGCCTCGGGCTGAAAATTTTTTTTGGACTCCAACGCCGACCTATTTTTCAAACATAACGACGCTATCGACAAATATGTCGATATGCTGGGATTGCCCCTGGACAAGGTTGATAATAAAAACCAAACGGGCCATAGCAATCCTGAACATATCATAAAAGTCCTCAATTATTATAAAAATCTGCCCCAAGAACGGAAAAGGCCAAAATTAAAAATTGGGACTGTTGTAACCCGACAAAATATTGACCGGCTCGAAAGTATAGCTTTATTGATAAAAAATTTCGTTATTGACTATTGGAAAATATACCAGTTTATTCCCAGCGGCGCAGTCGCCAAGGCCAACCAAGCATACCTCCAGATTAACGAGGAGGAATTTTTGAAAGCAGCCGGAGAGATCCTCCGTTCTTACGGCCGAGATTTAAAGATTATAATTTCTCCAAGGCGCCAAAGAACCAACGCCTACTTTTTGATTAACCCAAGCGGCGATGTCATTATGCCGCAAGACAGGGCCGGCGCATGTGATGAACTGAATGTTGGAAATATTTTTGACCAAGACATCACCACGAGATGGCAAAGTTGTGTGAATGAAGATAAATATTTGAACAATGCAACCGACACTTTTAGTTATCGATGGAACAGCTACCCGATGCCGGAGATCTATAATAAGATATGGCGACTCTCCAGAAAATACAACCAAAAAGGACAACCATACACCGAAAAGCATATCGAATGGCTTATTGGCAAAAGCTTGAGTTTGACAAGGGAAGAAAAAATGGACGAAAAAATTTTCATCCCTTTCGTTTTGCTGCATGATGTCGGTTATAGCGCTACCGGCCGAAACAACCCCTTCAATAGACAATCGCGTAAGCATCACATGATGGCCGGCAAACAATTGGCCAAAAAAATTCTAAGGCAGGTCGATTATCCAGCCGACCTAAGTTCAAAAATTTGCAATTACATCGGAATCCACGATAATTGGGCTTTTGGCGACCACCAGCTTTACCGTCGCAACAAACATTTGGGGCTCTTCAATGATTTAGATTTTATTTCTATGTATTCGGATGCCTGTTTCGGCTCCATGATGAAATTTTTAAACAGCGACTCCGGCCAGCTGCTGGAATATTTGAAAAATAACGAGAAGACGGTTAATCGGCCATTCGTTTGCCAAGCGAGCCGTCGAGTGCTCGAAGAAAGCATTAAAAAAATTAAGATTGAATACGCACCTGGCCTTTAATTGAACTTTAATCTAAAACCTGTTAAAATGAAAAAATGTTAGAGACGACTGACGAACAGCTGATTGCCTTATACTTAAGAGGCCACCAAGAAGCCTTGGAAATCCTAATCAAGCGCTATCTTAACCTTGTTTATGGTGCTGTTTATAGACTGGTCAGTAGTCAAGTGGAGGCGGAGGATATTACCCAAGAGACATTTATACGAGCCTGGAAAAACTTAAAAAAATTTGACCAACAAAAAAATTTTAGAGTCTGGCTGATGGCTATCGCTAAAAATGCCGCTTTGGATTATTTAAAGAAGAAAAGAGCCATAAACTTCACCGAATTGGAAAATGTTTTTGACAAAGATAATTTGCTAGGAAACATTGCCGATCCGACGCCACTAGCCAGCCAGCTGGCCGAAAATCAAGACACCGCCGATTGGTTGGCCGCAAACTTGGCCCAGCTTACCGCAGAAAATAGTCTGATTTTATCTTGGCATCACCAAGACGGCTTGACCTTTAAAGAAATATCCCAAAAAATCAATGCGCCTTTAAATACCGTCAAATCCCGTTATCGACGCGCCCTGCTGAAATTAAAAAAAATTCTAGGCGAACCTCTCTAAATTTAAACAAAATTGAAAATATTCTTTTAGCGGATGCACCAAAAAGCATCCGTTATTCGTATTTATTAATAAGCAACTATGAAAGAAAAACTACCCCAAAAAGAAAATTCACCAGAACCGCTGCTGCCGAGCGAAAAACTTTTTGACAGCATCATGCTCGGTATTGGCCGAGAACAAAAACGACAGCTTAGGCGCCGAATATTTTTTTATTCTCTGTGTTTTGTCTGTTCGCTTGTAGCGCTACTACCGGCCTTTCGAGCGGTAAGGGCTGAAATTATAAATTCCGGATTAATAGAATTCTTAGCTCTGGCCATTTCCGATTCAAAAATAGTTTTGACCTATTGGAATAATTTTATTTTTGTTGTCCTGGAGGCTTTGCCGGTGATCAGTCTTGTTGTTTTCTTGGCTGTAATTTTTGTCTTTTTAGAATCTCTCAAGCTACTGGCCAGAGATTTAAAGACATTGCTCTCCCCCGCTTCAATAACTAATTAAAAATATGGATTTCAATAAACTAGTCCAATCAAAAACATTCAGAGGTTTTCTGTACGGCATCGCCGCTTTTATCATTATTCTGATCGTCTTTAGGCTGGGTGTGGTTGTCGGTTTTAGAGAGGCCAGCTTTTCTTACCGTTGGGGAGACAATTATCATCGGAATTTTGCCGGACCACAGCAGGGATTCTTAAACGACTTTAGCGGCCAAAACTTCATTAACGCCCACGGAATAATAGGGCAGATCATCAAAATCGACGACTTGAGCCTTGTAATAAAGGGCCAGGATAATATAGAAAAAATAGTTTCGCTTAAGGATAATACGCCAATCCAACGTTTCCGAGAGACTATTAAATATGGCGATCTTAAAACCGGTGATTATATCGTAGTTATCGGAGAACCCAACAAGACCGGCCAGATAGAAGCAAACTTTATTAGAATTTTGCCGCCGCCTAATGCTAACGATTTGAACTTCTTGCCGCCGCCCCACGCTCCCAAAACCTAAATAATCAAATTATATTATGTCAAAAGTGTTAAAGAAATTTTTTGGGCCTATCGTCAAACATAAGCTGCTCTCTCTTATTGCCTTGGTAATAATTGTTATCGCCGGTTATTTTGGTTATCAGGCGTTAAAGGGCAAAGACGCTCAAACCAGCTATGTTTCGGCGGCGGCAGAAAAGGGTTCGATTATCGCTTCTGTTTCGGGCAGCGGCCAAGTTTCTGCCTCTAATCAGGTAGACATAAAAACCAGGGCCTCCGGAGAAGTTTATGCAGTCAATGCAAAAGAAGGGCAGGAAGTTAAGGCCAACACCACTTTAGTACAACTTGATGCTCGAGAAGCACAAAAATCGATAAGAGACGCTCAGGCCAATCTGGAGTCGGCTCAAATCGCTTTGGAAAAAATAAAACAGCCGACCGATGAACTTTCTATATTGCAAGCCGAAAATTCTCTAGCCCAAGCCAAAGAAACCAAACAAAATTCCGAGGACGCTCTGAAAAAAGCCTATGACGATGGTTTTAATACGGTGGCCAATTCTTTTTTGGGGCTGCCAACAATCATGACTGGTCTAAATGATATAATTTACGGTCATACCTTTGAAAAGAATCAACAAAATGTTGACTGGTATGTTAATCAAATAAACACCGACGACAAAAGAAACCAGGCCATTGATTATCGTGACAAAATTAATAGCTCTTATAGCGAAGCTAACGACAGTTATGATAAAAATCTTGAGGCTTACAAAGCGGCCTCCAGAACCTCTGACAATCAAACCATAGAATCAATTATTTCGGAGACCTACGAAACAGTGAAAATCATCGCTGATACAGTAAAAAATGGCCATAATCTTATCGACTTCGTCCGGAATGATTTGACTGAAAAAAATATGAGCGTTTCCGCCACCATCATCGCACATCAAGCCAGCCTGGACTCCTACACGGGCAACACCAATACCTATCTGCTTAATCTTCTTTCTGTCAAAAACACCATCCAAACCAACAAACAAAACATAATCAATGCCGACAGATCGATTGCCGAAAAGACCGAGTCGCTGGCCAATTTAGAAGCGGGCGTTGATGCACTGGACTTGCACTCCCAGGAATTGAATCTGCAACAAAAAATTAACGCTCTGTCTGATGCTAGAGAAAAATTATCAGATTATTATGTCAGGGCTCCTTTTGACGGCGTGGTCGCCAGCGTCAACATAAACAAAGGCGACTCGGTTTCCTCTGGCGCTTCGGCGGTAACCATGATTACCAAACAACAAATCGCCAAAATCTCGCTTAATGAAGTTGACGTCGCCAAGGTAAAAGTCGGCCAGAAGACAACCTTGACTTTTGACGCGGTCGGCGACCTGACTATTGCCGGCTCGGTGATAAATGTAGATCTTATCGGCACGGTGAGTCAGGGGGTTACTAGCTATAACGTTGAAATCGGTTTTGACACCCAAGACGAAAGAATTAAGCCGGGCATGACCGTTCTCGCCAATATCATCACCGAATCAAAAACCGACGTCTTGTTGATTCCCAGCTCGGCGATTAAAACCCAGGGTGATTCGAGCTACGTCGAAATTTTGGAAAATGGCCAACCGCTAAAAAAAGAGGTGTCAACGGGATTGGTCGGTGATACTATGACGGAAATTTTAAGCGGCCTGAATGAGAATGATCAAATCATTACCAAAACCATCACCTCCAGCCAAAACAATGCCGAAAATTCTAATTCCTCAAGCCGAGCTGCTGGCGGCAATCAACAAAACCAGGATGGCATGCCGCCAATAATGGGTTTTTAACTTTTTATGCTTAGATGCGAAAACATTAGCAAAACTTACCTGATGGGTGAAGATAATAATCTCACGGTTTTGAAAAAAGTTAATTTTCAAATCGAGAAAGGAGAGTTTGTCGCCGTCATCGGGCCGTCTGGCTCGGGCAAATCGACTCTGATGAATATTATAGGAGCCCTGGATCGCCCTTCGACCGGTAAATACTTTTTGGATGAGGAGGATGTTTTCAGCCTGCCCGATGACAAACTGGCGGAAATCCGTTGCAAAAAAATCGGTTTTGTCTTTCAATCCTTCAACCTTTTGGCACGTTCTACTGTTTTAAAAAACGTTATGGTCCCCTTGGTTTATGCCAGAGTGCCAAAAATCAAACGCTGGGAAATGGCAAAAAAAGCGCTTCAGGCCGTTAACTTGGAAGAAGAAAGGTGGCAGCATCTTTCTAATCAGCTCTCTGGCGGGCAGATGCAAAGAGTCGCCATCGCTCGTGCTTTAATCAATGATCCAGAATTAATTTTGGCCGACGAACCAACCGGCAACCTGGACTCTAAAACCGGCGAGGTGGTACTGAAAACATTCAAACAGCTTAATAAAGAATTCCACCATACTATTATCCTGATAACTCACGATCATAATGTCGCTGCCCATGCCGATCGGGTGATGGAAATCAAGGATGGCGAGATAATCAGTGACAAAAAAAATAATTAATTAGTCTTATGCTCATAACCGACCTGTTCGGGGAAACATTCTTTTCTCTGTTTGCCAATAAGTCGCGATCGGCGTTGACTATCTTGGGAATTATTATCGGCATTGGCTCGGTGATCGCCATGGTTTCCGTAGGCCAGGGCGCGACTCAAAATATCACTTCAAGAATCGAGTCGCTAGGAACGAATTTATTGGTGGTAATGCCCAGCTCCCAACGCCGAGCTGGTAATTTAGTCAAGGGCGGCATGGGCGAAGCCACCACCCTGACCACCGACGACGCCCAAGCCATTAAAAATTCCATCGAGGGCATCAAGGCGATCGCCCCGACGGTGAGCTCGCGCAAACAAGTAACGGCCAAGGGTACCAATACCAATACCAGTATTTATGGCGTCGATGAAAATTATTTTTCTATCAAAATGATTACCGTCGATTTGGGCTCGCTTTTCAGTGCCAGCCAAATCAATTCCAGCTCTCGTGTGGCCGTCATTGGCCCAACCACCAGAGACGATCTGTTCGGAGAGAATACTGACCCGCTCGGCCAAAAAATCCGCATTAACAGCCAAGAATTCACGGTTATCGGAGTCACGGCTTCAAAGGGCGGCAATAGCGTGGGCAGTTCTGACGATTTAATTTACATTCCTCTAAACATCGCCCAACAATATTTTACCGGCAGTAAATCTTTAAGCAATATTAATGTGGAAGTTGCCGCCGCCAATCAAATGGATGCGGTGGAGCAAGAAGTCAGCGATTTGCTTTTGGCCAGACATAAAATCACCAACACTGATAACGCCGACTTCCGGATCATGAACCAAGCCGACATGCTAAGCGCCATGTCTTCTGTCTCCTCAACTCTGACCTATCTCCTGGGAGCGATCGCCGGTATCTCGCTGATTGTCGGCGGTATCGGTATTATGAACATGATGCTAACGACTGTTACCGAAAGAACTCGAGAAATCGGCCTAAGAAAATCCTTGGGAGCAAAAAATTCCGATATCAGCAGTCAATTCTTGGCCGAGTCGGTCGCTTTAACCTTTATCGGCGGCACTATCGGAATTATTGCCGGCTGGGTGGCTTCTTATATTATTAGCGCCTTGGCCAGCATGACAACCGTTGTCACTCTTAACTCCATTTTGCTCTCTTTTGGTATTTCGGCTTTAATCGGCATCGTTTTTGGTTACTGGCCGGCACAACGCGCCGCCAAACTTAATCCTATTGATGCCCTGCGTTATCAATAAAAATTTAATAACTAATCATAAAAAAACCATGAAAGAAAAAAAACTACCGTTGATTGTCGTAGCAATTATAGTCATTATTATTGTCGCTGGTGGCAGTTTTTACTGTGGCCTAAAATACGGCTATCTAATTAAAGGTCCGGGCCAGAATAATCTGGAAGGTTTTCAAAATCTTACGCCCGAACAGCGTCAACAGCGTCTGGGACAAATGGGAGCAAACGGCCTCCGCGGCAATGGTTCTGGTGGCGACTTTTTAAATGGTGAGATCATTTCTAAGGACAACTCGAGTCTAATTCTCAAGCTACGAGCTGGCGGGTCAAAGGTTGTTATTTTCGCCACCTCAACGGAAGTGGGAAAATTTACCAACGGTTCTGTGGCCGACTTGTCCGTGGGCCAAACTGTCAGTGTTAATGGTCAAAGTAACTCGGATGGCAGCTTGACCGCTCAATCAATTCAAATTCGACCGGCTCTGCCGCCAAACGACCAACAGCCGTCTAAGCAATAAAAAAGATAAAACGCAAACTAAAAAGTCCCGCCAAAAGGCAGGATTTTTTAGTTTTAGCAGAACTATCTGATTGATTTATAGCCTCCCGGCACGCCATGGGGAGACAAAACCAGTTGCCACAACTGGATCGAACGAGCCCGAAAAGCGCCGGCGCAGCACAAAAGATAATAATGCCACATCCGATAGAAACGATCGTCATAATTTTTTTTGAGTTCCGGCCAAGCCGCTACAAAATTATCGTGCCAGGCCATTAAAGTCTTGTCATAGTCGGCGCCAAAATTATGAATATCCTCTATAACAAATAACTTTTCCACGCTGGTGGTAAGCAGTTTTAATGACGGCAGCATGCCATTGGGAAAAATATACTTATTAATCCAGGGGTCGGTGCTGCTGCCCGACTTCAAGCTGCCAATAGTGTGAAGTAAAAACAGACCTTCAGCCTTAAGACATTTTTTTGCTATTTCCATATAAGTTCGATAATTCTTACGACCCACGTGTTCGATCATGCCAATAGAAACTAAGTGATCGAATCTTTCATTTACCTCTCGGTAGTCCTGCAAGCGGAACTCCACCTCCAGTCCTTGGCAAAGCTCCTCGGCCAGCTTTATTTGCTCTTTAGAAACAGTGATACCAACCACTTTGACGCCATAATTTTTGGCGGCGTGCCTGGCAAAACTGCCCCAACCACAACCGATATCCAAAACTTTCTGACCTGGTTGCAGATTTAATTTGCGACAGATTAAATCTAACTTTGCCTCCTCGGCTGAATCCAAATCAGAAGCCTCGCGCCAATAGCCGCAACTATAAGTCATGCTTTTGCCCAGCATGGCAACAAACAGATCATTGCCAGTATCGTAGTGTTTTTCCCCTATTTCGAAGGCGCGGCTAACCGCCTGAAGATTGAACAGTTTGGCCTTGATAAATCCCAGTACTAATGGCAAGGACAGGCCGATACGCTCATAAATATTAGTCGAAAGCAGACGATAAAAAAATTGGTCCAGTTCTTGGCACTCCCACCAGCCATCCATATAAGCCTCGCCCAAACCGAGCGAGCCCTGAGCCTTAACGCGATCATACAAACCCTGGTTAATAACCTGCGGGTCCCATGGATTAGGGCCGTCTAGAACAATACCAGTTGGCTCTAAAACCTGATTGACCCATTGTTTAGTGTTGTCGGACATAAGTCTAACTGTTAATTTTAATTAAAATAATCATAACAAGACTAAATTAAAATTACAAACATGAAAAAGCCACTGACTTAACCGGTATTTACAGATAAAATTTTTATTGTTAAAATCAAAATTAGATATTAAACCATGGAAAATCTCTTAAATCCTTATTCTTGGATAATAGTAATTGGCGGAATTATATTTTTCGGATTAGCTGTTTTTTTATGCTTGGCTGCCTATAATATCGATTCTGATTTTAGCAAATTCTTGGGCCGACTGAGCGTTTTCAACCTTTTAGCCGGGGCCTGCATCGCCGTAACCTTAATAATCAAGTCTTTCAACCTTTTTTAAAAAAACTTATGAAAAAAATTATTATTATCCAGCTTTTGGTCTTATTGGCCGGCGCTCTGTTTGCCTGGTTTAACTTTTACAAAGAGCTGGCCGCCTGGCTGAACCAAACCGCCTGCACCTTCGGCTGCACCGGCAGCGAAAATCCTTTTATCACTCCTTGTTTTTACGGCGCGCTTTTCTTCACTGTGGCTCTGATTTTAAGCATTTTTTTAACAAAGAAAAATAAGGCCTAAACATATGAAAACGCCTATCACGCCGGATTATACTGTTTTACGGCCGCCGGAAGAATCGGAAAGCGAGCCCAGGCCCGATGAAAGAACTCTGGAAGAAGGCCGGGCCAGGGAAACCATGAGAGACGGTCTCTACGCTCTGGCGATTTCTCCGGATATTAGTGAGCGGGAAAGAAAAATTCTGGATCCTTTCAAAATTAGCACGGCCTCTTTTGAGGAGCTAAAAGAAATAAAAGCGAGATTTGAGAGCTTAAAAAATATTACTCCCTTTCCCCAAAAACCAGAGGGAGACAGCCCTTCGCGAGAAAAAGCAGCTTAATCGTTTAAAAACACAAAAAGCAAGAAAAAATCTTGCTTTTTGTGTTCTAGTAAAACTTTCAAAAAACGCTGTCTTTTGCTATAATCAAAACAAGATCAATATGAGTAAAATAACCAATGAACTAGAGTGGCTGGTTGATATTTACGGCCACAATTACCAGAAGTCGGTTCCCGATGAGGTAGAAAAGATAAAGCTTAGCCAATTAGTGTCTAAGCTTGGTTTTGTTTATGAAAAATTCAGAAACGCCATTGATTATAATGAAGAGCATTTGGTCAGACGCAATTCTTTAGAGCGGCTTCTTAAGCGACAAATTCTTTTTTTGCAGGAGAGGCGCCCGCAACAAATCAGCCAAACCTTGATTTATGAATTCATCCGCGCCGGCTACCTGCCAAACAACCAATTGCCAGAGACGGTGATCGAGGAAGTGGCGACGATCATCATAAAGTATCTGGAAATTTTTAACTGCCTCCATGGCCAGCGGCTGGCCAACTACGGCAAACTGGCTGCCTGGCTGATCAGTCTGGCTGCCTGCGAAATAAACGAATACCTGGTGCCTCAAGAAAGAGAAACGGCCATGGTCAATTTCATGTATTCTCATTTGGTTGATAATCTGGCCTTTACAAAAACCAAAATCGAAGAAAAAGAAAAAAACCTGCAGATTTATCTGGCCACGCTAAGAACTTTTTCTAATGCCGATACCGTGGCCTTAAATTATGGTCTGCTCAAGCTTTATCTGCCCAATTGGCGGCAAGCGGACAAAAACGAAATTCAAAGTTTTTGCCAGAACATCAACATTATTAAAAATAAAATTGAGGCGCACATTAAACACTCAATTGGCTTCCAGCTCACTCGAACCGTTCGATCCCAGGCGGTATTTTTTACGGTCTTAAACCAATTAATGCAAAAAAATGCGGGACAATTAAAAGAAGTCCTGGATGACCCTAAAACCCTGGAAGAAAAAATCGAGGAAATAGCGCTGGCCAATTATCACCGTATCAGAAGTAAACTGATGGGCACTATTTTCAGAGTGATAATTTATATTTTTTTTACCAAAACGATTTTGGCCTTTATTTTAGAGCTGCCTTATGATTATTTATTTATCAAACAAGTCGATTGGTATGCCTTGAGCGTTAATGTCTTGTTTCATCCGCTACTAATGTTTTTTCTGGCCATGACTATCCGCGTACCCGGAACAAAAAACACAAAAATCATCATTGAAGAGATAAAAAACATTGTCTATGGCACCGAAAGGAAAATCGGCTTCAAGGCCAAAAAATCTCTGAAACGCGGTTCCTTTAGCTACTTCGTCTTCAACACTATTTATTTATTAATGTTTATTGTTTCTTTTGGTATCATTATAAAAATACTAAATCTGATACATTTTAATATAATCAGCGGCATTCTTTTCGTTTTTTTCTTAACCATAGTCAGCTTCTTCGGATTCAGGCTGCGCAATTTGGCCAAACAGTTTTCGGTTTTGCCGCGCAAAGACAGCCTGTTTAATTTTTTGGTCGACTTTATTTCTCTGCCTATCATCAGAGTGGGACGGTTTTTCTCTACCAACTTTTCCAAAATCAACATTTTCTTGTTTATTTTAGATTTTATTATTGAAACGCCTTTCAAGTTACTGATAGAATTTTTGGAAAAAACGGTTTCTTTTATCAAGGAAAAGCGCGAAGAAATCGCGGAATAAGAAAGACGTGTCACCGCTATCCCTCTTGACAGGGATTTTAAACTAAGATATAATTAGATATATATCTAATTATCTAAATTTATTAACTATATGCCTCTTTCCCAAACCTTCGCCGCTCTGGCCGACCCTAACCGCCAAAAAATCCTGGATTTACTCAAAAAACAGGAGCTGGCTGTCTCGGAAATCGGCGAGCACTTAAATATAACTCTGGCCACCCTTTCCCACCACTTGGACGTCCTCAAAAGGGCCAACCTAATCAGTGGCCGGCGCGAAGGCCAGCAGATTATTTATTCTCTGAACCTAAGTGTTTTTGAGGAGGTGACTGAAAAAATCATTAAATTTTTAAAAATAAAACATAAATAAAAAATATGAGCAGTCCTATTAAACCAAATTTAAAAACCGAGTGGTTTCCTGTTTTGCTTTTGGCGATAGCTGTTGTTTTGTCTTGCCTCTTTCACCCGCTACTACCAGAAAGAGTGGCTAGCCACTGGAATTTTTCTGGACAGGTTGATGGCTGGAGTTCAAAAAATTTCCATACTTTTTTCTTTCCCCTGCTGCTTATAGGCATGTACATTTTATTTTTGGTCCTGCCCTATCTTGATCCCAAAAGAGAACGCTACCAAGAGTTTTTGCCGATTTATAAAATATTCAGAAACCTAATTTTACTGGTTTTGCTGGTAATCTATCTGGCCGCCAGTTTGTACAACATCGGTTGGCCGATTAATATCGGCGTTGTTGTGGCGCTGGCCATAGGAATATTGATGATCGTCTTGGGCAACTATCTGGGTAAAATAAAAAATAATTGGTTTCTGGGGATACGAACGCCCTGGACATTGTCTTCGGAAAATGTCTGGAACAAAACGCACCGCCTGGGCGGCTGGCTGTTTATGCTGTTTGGGCTGATAATAATTGTCGCGCCCTGGCTGCCAGAGATTGTGGCAACAGTCGCCTTTGTTTTTGGTATTGCCTTGTTGCTTATCGGCACCACGGTCTATTCTTACTGGCTTTACAGAAAAGAGCGAAAAAAATAATAAGCCAAACAAAACCCTTCCAGTTAATTGGAAGGGTTTTGTTTTTAAAAACTACTTTTTGACGACTTTAGCAAAAAACTTTTTTCCTTTTTGTAGTAATAGACCGCTGCCTGACACTTCTAGTTGCATTTTTTCATTGCGCACCAATTGATCATCAACCCTTAAAGCGCCCTCTTTGATCAACCGGCGAACTTCGGCATTGCTCTTGGCCAAACCAGCCTTAACAAACAGATCTAAGACACCGATTTTGCCATCTTTGTCTTCGATTAGTACTTCTGATATTTCCAGCGGCTTTTGCTTATCTTGAAAAACCCGCTTGAAATATTGTTCCCCCTCTTTAGCTTTTTTATCGCCCTGATAAACCCGTACCACCTCGTAAGCCAATTGCATTTTAAGGTCACGGGGATTGACCTTGCCTAAAGACAACTGATCTTTTACTTCTAAAATTGTTTCTTCTGAGACATCGGTTAAAATCTCAAAGGCCGGAATAATCATCTCATCGGGCCAACTCATTACTTTGCTATACATTTCCTCGGGTGTGTCAATGAGAGGAATCATATTACCTTCAGATTTGCCCATTTTTTTACCAGTTGGATCCTCTAGCAATCTAGTGGTCAAAACAAATTTTTCCTTGTTTTTCATTTTTTTCATCAAAGTCCGCCCAGCCAGCATATTAAACATCTGGTCATTACCACCAATTTCTAAATCTACATCCAGAGCCACGCTATCATAGGCCTGCATTACGGGGTATAAAAATTCATGAAAATACAAATCCTTTCCCGAATCAATCCTTTCTTTGAACATACTCCTAGCTAAAGTCTGTTGAGCAGTAAAATAAGAAGCGAGCTTAATGGTATCGGCAAAATTAAGTTTACTCAGCCATTTCGAATTATATTCAAATCTAATTTTTTTAATATCAATCAAATCCTTAATTTGGCCTTTCCACCCTTTTAGATTCTCCAAAACTTGTTTTTTGGTTAATTGTTTTCTGGTGGCTGATTTATCTGTCGGATCTCCAATCTGGCCGGTAAAATCGCCAAACAAAAAAATCACCTCGTGACCCAGCTGTAAAAATTGAGCCAATTTGCGAATGGTAATACCATGGCCGATATGTAAAGTAGCTGCCGTCGGATCATAACCACAATAAAGCCTGATTCGTTTTCCAGACAGCAAGAGTTTTTTAAGCGACTCCTTGTCGGGGTAGATATTTTCTACTCCGCGAGTAAGTAAATGCTCGATTTGTTTTTCGTCGGTGACGATTTTTGACATCTATTTTAGATTATTGTCTTTTTTGGGACAGAGGATGGCAGTCTCCTCTGTCGGTTAATGGCGGTGACCATTCTCATTTCTTCTTTCGCGAAAATTGGGCTGTTTTCTCTTGGCAGTCCGGCCTTGGACTAGATCGCGCAAGGAGCCGGCGATAGGCGAGATGAAAGAAGCGCCTAAGCCGACGACCACGACAGAAAACGTAAACCTCAAGACCTTGTCGCAGTCTAACTTCAGCCAGATGAGCCCAACCAAGAGCAGCGCTACAACCCAAAGAACGGTTTCTAGCAGGAAGAGCTTCCGCCATTTCTGCAACGACCTCGCTACTATTCTAAGGTTCATGTGAGAACCCTCCTCTTATCAAATAGTGCTCTATTTCAAACTCTGCAAATTATCTTTTAATTTTAACACTTTTTCCTGGGCCATGGCCAGTTTTTCCTTTTCCCCGTCTACCACTATTTTAGGAGCGTGGCTAATAAACTCCTGGCCAGCCAACTTAACCTCTAAATTTTTTATATATTTTTCTAACTCGCCAATCTCCTTATTTAAACGCTCTTGTTCTGCTACCCTATTAATTGTAACCGATAAATCCAAATATATCTGTGCCTGGTTGGTTACGGCACCAAGACTACTAGCTGGCTTCTGGCTGATGTTGTCGGTGACAGTCAAAGATTCTAGACGAGCCAGACGCTTGATAATAACCGCTTGCGACTCGAGCAATTCTTTTTGCCCACTGATAATTACCGCTTTCAATAATTTAGCTGGCTCAATTTTGTTTTCACTGCGTAAATTTCTAATGGAAGTGATGATCTGTTTTATTAATTCAAAATCTTTATTCTTGGCCGGCCCGGCTTTAACCGCGGGCCAAGTTTCGACCATCAATAAACCGCTGTCAAAATTATGCCAAAGCTCTTCGGTAATAAAGGGGCAGAAAGGATGCCAGAGCCGCAAAATATTTTGCAAGACATAAAGCAGAATTTCATCCTTATCACCCTCGATTTTGGCAATCTCCAAATACCAATCGGCAAAACAATCCCAGGTAAATTCCTGCAGTTTTTCCGCAGCTAAAGAAAACTCATATTTATCCATCAAATGCTCAATTAAATGAGTTGTCGCCTCCAGTTCTTGCAAAATCCAATGGTCGGACAAGGTCTGGGCGGTTGGCTTGGCCGTAATTATTTTAATGTCATCGACTGACTGCAAAATAAACCGAGAAATATTCCAAAGCTTATTAATAAAATTCCTGGCGCCAGCCACTTTCTCCTCGAAAAATCTCATATCATTACCCGGGGTCGTGCCTTTAAGTAAGCTAAGCCGCAGGGCATCGGTGCCGTATTTTTCTATAATCTCCAACGGGTCCAGCCCATTACCGGCCGATTTAGAAAACTTTTTGCCATTTTTGTCACGTAACATGCCATGAATATAGACCTCCTTGAATGGGATATCGTCTAAAGCATAGGCGGACAAGAGAATCATCCGCGCCATCCAAAAAAATAAAATTTCATAACCCATCTGCATCCAGGAGGTAGGGTGAAATTTTTTTAGGTCCGCTGTCTGGTCGGGCCAGCCAAGGGTCGAGAAAGTCCAGGCGCCAGAGGAAAACCAGGTATCTAGGGTATCTTCGTCTTGTCTGATATTTTTACTCTGACATTTTGGACATTTTAACGGACTACCTTCGCTAAAAAATATTTCTTGGCAATCATCACAATACCAAACTGGTAAACGATGGCCCCACCAAATCTGACGTGAAATACACCAATCACGCAAATTATCAATCCAATGCAAATAAATACTTTGAAATCGGTTAGGTGTAATTTTGATAATTTTATCCTGATCGCCGCTGTGGCCCGTAGTAACCGCTTCACGCATTAAATCTTTCAAGCTCTGGTCGCGGCCAGTAATTTTTTTATTAACATCAACAAACCACTGATCCATCGGCAGGGCTTCGACAACATCTTTGAAACGATCGGAGGTACCGACGTTATGTTCGATTTCTTCTTCACCAACATAAAGGCCATTATCTTTAAGCCAGTTAACAAATTTATCCCGCGCCTCCAAAACCGTTAAACCCTCATAACCCGGACCAGCGGCCTTAAGCATCCGGCCATCACGGCCAATGACCGGTGTAATACCGATATCTTTGTTATTCTGATACATTTCAAAATCGATCTGGCTGTGAGCCGGTGTCACACCCACGGCGCCAGTGCCATAATTCATGTCAACATTCTTATCGCCAATGACAGTGATTGTCAGCGGCCGCTCGGCACCGACATCGACTGTGAATTTCTGGCCAATAAATTTTTGGTATTTCCCATCATCGGGATGAACCGCTACCGCAGTGTCCCCCAGCTTGGTTTCTGGACGAGTGGTGGCAATGGTAATGGGAAAATCCTTGGAATATCTAAAAGTATAGACCCTCGTCTTTTTTGTTTCATAAACCAGCTCGTCATCGGAACAAGTGCTTTGTCCCTTGACCGACCAGTTGACCACCCGATAACCGCGATAAATCAAGCCATCATCAAACATCATCTTAAAAAGCTTATTAACAGCAGCCGACCTCTTATCGTCAAAAGTATAGGCCAAACGCGACCAGTCGCAAGAAGTGCCCATTTTTTTGATTTGACCAATGATGATGCTTTTGTGATTCTCTGCGAATTCGCGAATTCGCTTCAACAGTTCTTCACGTCCTAACTCTTGACGCGGATTGGTAATGCCCTGTTTTTTCAGCTCGTCTTCGACCCTGGCTTGAGTGGCCACGGCGGCATGATCCGTGCCGGGAACTATTAAGGCGCGTTTGCCTTTCATCCGCTGATAACGAATCTCGATATCCATTAGAGAATTTTCAAAAGCGTGACCCAAGTGTAAAATACCCGTGACGTTGGGCGGCGGCATGGAAATAACAAAAACCTCGGGACGATCACCCGGCAATTTGTCAGGATCAAAAAAACCGGAAGCTTCCCATTTTTGATAAATCTGGTCTTCGACTGTTGCGGCTTCGTAAGTTTTAGGTAATTCGATTTTGGCCATGGAGATAAAGCTTTTGGAATGGTTTTATTTTACTTAATTTAACTTAATTTTTCAAGTTTTAAAAGCCCTGTCCGGCGTTTATTGACAATAAATGAAAATTTGGCTAAGATTAAATATTCAGTTAAATTATTATCCAAAACACTTATGGCTCTTTCGGAGCTCCAGCAGACGCAGGAACTGATCAGAAAAAACAAATCAATACTGATAATCTTCAAAAAAGACTGGTCGGGCGATGCCGCAGCCAGCTCCTTGGCTTTGGCGGAAACCCTAAGAAAACTGGATAAAGCGGTGGAAATCGTCTGTCAGGATTTTAAGCCGACAACCAGCCTTAATTTTTTGCCGTTGTCACAAATTAAAAACAGCCTGATCAATCTGCAAAAATTTATCATCAGTATTAACACTTCGCAAACCCAGGTGGGTGAATTTTATTATGACCACCAGGAAAACCGCCTGAACATCTACTTAACGCCGCAGAACGGCCAACTGGAAGCCAAGGACGTCACCACTGCCATTTCCGATTATAAATATGATCTAATTTTTATCATTAATTCTCCGGACCTGGCTTCTTTAGGCGAGGCCTATGAAAGGCAGCCGGATTTCTTCTTCAATACTCCTAAAATAAATCTGGATCATTCCAACCGCAACGAATATTTTGGCGACGTCAATTTGGTCAATATCACTTCGGCCGCCAGCGCTGAAATAGCCTACGAGCTGATAAAAAGTCTGGGCGACAAGCTGATTGACGATAATATTGCCACCTATCTATTGGCGGGAATTATTTTTTCTACCAAAAATTTCAAAGTTTCCAATCTCACTCCCAAAACCTTAAGCATTGCCAGCTTGCTGGTACACTATGGGGCGCGGCGAGAACAAATCATCCAAGCCATTTACCAAAATAAATTTTTATCGACCCTGAAGCTCTGGGGCCGAGTTTTATCAAGACTCAACAACGACTTAGACGATCGCCTGGTGTGGTCGAGCTTGTCGGTTCAGGACTTTCTGGAGACTGCCACTACGCCCGAGGAGATTTTAGACGTGGTGGAAGAGCTGATTGTCTCCATGCCCAAAACGGATGTGGTGGTGCTCTTGCACGAGGGCCGGGACATAAACAAAAAAGAGGTCTGCTGTTTGGTTTACGCTGTCAAAAACGGCAATGCCCTCTTTCTTAGTAAAAGATTCGAGCCCAGCGGTAACAGTGAGATTGCTAAATTCTCTTTAAACAACCTTTCCTTGGCCGAAGCCGAGAGGCTGGTAATCGGTGAGATAAAAAGCAAGCTGTAAGCTAATCTTGAAAATTCGAAAAAAATAGGTTATATTAATAACACTGTTTATTAAAAATCGCTAGATAAGGGCCAGTAGCTCAGGGGTTAGAGCACCGCTCTTATAAAGCGGGGGTCGGTGGTTCAAATCCACCCTGGCCTACAAAAACAAATTGGAATTAAAAGTTAATTGTTTTTAAAAAAGTAAAGACTGACATTAAAGTGGATTTGAAGGGCAGTAATGAGCCAAATCCCGCCACCGGCGGGATGAAGGCGAGACGCCCGCCAAATCCGAGCAAGCGCAGGATTTGGCGCTGCCCCGGACCCAAATCCACCCTGGCCTACAAGAATGAGGACGGCTAGCTCAGTTGGTTAGAGCACTATCTTGACGTGATAGGGGTCAGAGGTTCGAATCCTCTGCCGTCCATAACTTAAAAGTTCCCACTACTGGTGGGAGCTTTTACTTTAAGCCTGTTTAAAAAAAATAAAACTAAATATTTCTCTCCAATACTAAATCATAATCCTTAAACCCCTCTCTTCTGTAAAACCTGATTGCTCTAAAATTTTGAGCACTGGCGACGACACGAACTCTTTTAGCCTTCTTCAGCCGGCACCATTTAATAAATTCTTTAAATAATTTGCCTCCGATTCCCAGGCTACGGAATTTTTCAAGCACGAACATATTTTCGGCTTCTGCCAATTTAGATATTGTTCTATATTCTTCGGCCTCAACAATACCACCGACTAGATAACCAATAACTTTATTTTCTAAAACAGCTACTAAGGCACAGCCGCTCCTTATTCTTTTTTTGAAATACTTTTCACTAGGATCGCTAAGTGAATAGTCCTTATCAATGGTCTGATCAAACTCCGCATACTCTTTTAAACAAAGACGGTGATTTAAGTCTTGGATGTCTTTAAAATCTTTAAGGGTGGCAAATTTAATTTTTGGTTTCATATATTTATCTGCCAATTGACTAAAATTACTAGGCTGACTTTATTGAGCAATAGGAGTGACGGTTATTTCTTGCCCGCGCATCTCGTTTGGACCACCTGAACAAGTCAGGCGGAACTGTTTTTAGCGGCTTACGGGGCACGAGATATACACCACCCGCAATAACTAACCGTCACTCCATTTTACCTAATAAAATTTTAAATTTTCATCTTTGAGTTCTACATACGAGCTGGCTAAAATGACCAGCCAAATACAGTGTCAATTATAGTTGAATACGTCTCTAAAATCAAGACGATCCTGGTGTAATAAAAAAATAAAGGATTGACTTTTTTATAAATTTTACGTAAAATAAACAAACCATTGTCTCTAAACATGGCACAAGGAGAATGGAGATGGAATTTGTTCCTTTCTATATCGACACCGACACCACTAATACCGGAGTTAGAGATTCTGAGCAATGGGCCCGAGTCGAGGCTGAGGAAAAGAGACTCCTGCCCAACGCCAGGTTATCGGTTACACAGGAGATACGTGGGTTACCAACTTTCGGCTTCGACAACTGGAGAGGCTATACGGGGGAAACGCTCGGGGAGTGGGCGCGTAGGAGGGGAATGGACCTTTTCCCCGACCGATTCTAGAAAGTCAATGACCTTTGATTCTGCCGTGACCGTGCACTTAGCGGTCACGGCGGTTGCTTTTATGACAAAAAACTTTATCATAAAACAATCAAATTTAAAATAAAAAATTGGGAATTTAAAGGCTTTTTATGTTAGAATAAAGATAATAGTTGTATGAAAATTAGCGTAGAAAAAAAATTACGAAACTGGCAACTAGAGGCGCTGAAATCGCCCGAGTTTGCTTTTGTGGAAAAGTTGACAAAAAAATTCCCCGAGGCGAAAGTTTACTTGGTGGGCGGTGCCGTCAGAGACCTGATTCTAGAGCGTGATACTAAGGATTTTGATTTTGTGGTGGCCAAAGTGCCGGCCAAGGATTTGGAAAAATTCCTTAGCTCTTTGGGCAAGGTCAATCTGGTTGGCAAAAGTTTTGGAGTATTTAAGTTTGTACCTAATAACGTCATCCCGAGCGAAGCCAGGGGAGAAGTGTGGGGATCCCGCGGGATTGCCACGTCGTCCGGTTCCGTTACGCGGAACCGGTCTCCTCGCAATGACATTATTTTTGAACCCTTCGATATCGCTCTGCCGCGCACCGAGCATGCGGGCATGAGCGGCGGCTACAGGGATTTCGAAGTGCAAAGCGACCAAGACTTGCCAATCGAGGAAGATTTGTCACGCCGCGATTTTACTATTAATGCCCTGGCCTGGGACTTGAGAGAGAAAAAAATAATTGACGAGTTTGACGGACTAAAAGATTTGGAAAATAAAACTATCAAAGCGATTGGCAAACCGGAACAGAGATTCCAGGAGGATTATACCCGCCTGCTGCGCGCTATCAGGCTCTGCTGCCAACTGGATTTTATGATCGAGGCCCACACCCTGAAAACCATTCACGACAAAGCTCAAAAAATCGGCACCATTGCCAAAGAAAGAATTAATGAAGAGCTAGTCAAAATTGTCATGTCGAACAAAGCCGAGGACGGTTTTCGATTACTGCAAAAAATCGGGCTTTTAAAAATATTAATTCCAGAACTGGAGTCGACGGTTAACATCAGCCAGAATAAACATCATATTTACGACATTTTTGAACATAGCGTACGGGCGCTGGGAGCAGGCGCTCAAAGGAATTATTCGCTTTGGGTGCGGCTGGCGGCGCTACTGCATGACATTGGCAAGCCGCAAACAAAAGAGGGCGAAGGCCCCGACTCAACTTTTTACAACCACGACATCGTTGGAGCCAAAATCGCCAAAAATATTTTAAAACGACTAGATTTTTCCAATGAGACTATTAGCAAGGTGACGCATTTAGTGCGTTATCATATGTTTTATTATGCCCTGGATACGGTGAGCGACGCCGGAGTAAGGCGACTACTAGCGCGACTGGGCAAAGAAAATATTCAAGATTTCATTGATGTCAGAATCTGCGACCGGTTGGGCATGGGCCGGCCTAAGGCCAAACCCTGGAAGCTGATTGAGCTGGAACGCCGACTCAAGGAAGTGCAGCTCGATCCCATTACTCCCAAGATGCTCAAAATCAATGGCGATGAGCTGATGAAAATTTTGAAAATCAAGCCGGGACCGCGAGTGGGCCTGATACTTAATGCCCTGCTGGGCGAGGTTTTGGAAGATCCCGAGAAAAACGATAAAAAATATTTGACCAAAAAAATGAAAGAGTTGGATAAATCGAAAGACGAAGAATTAAAAAAACTAAATCCGGATGTAAAATTTTACGAAGAAGAAAGGAAGAGGTTGCTACATTTCAATAAAGACAACTAAAAAGCACGCGACTACTGCCCCGCGTGCCCAGGCTAAGCTGATGGAGTGAACGCCCAATGTATGACTACTTCCCTAATAAATCACCTGCGCCATTCTCGCGCATGTACGCCTCGGCTCGTGCCGCATTTGGATCGATGCGGGCATAATCATAGACATCGTTGGCGCACCTATCCACTTGATCACCAATGAAGGAAAAACGATTGAACCAACCCTTCTCGTCGAATCCTGACGGCCTGATGAACTGCACTACGTCGCCGCTGGGACTACTGCCAACCGGGCTTAGCAGAATATAGAACCGTCCGGATTCCAAGTCTGCGGCTGTCACTTGTTTTGCTGCTGTCCCCGCCATAGATGATCCTCCTTAGCGCTGACTAACACTGATGTCGAAGAAAGCACGTAGACTCTGTGAAAGCCGTTTTTCCATCTGATCAAGTTGTTTGCCTCTCACGCGACGGCCGAAATCCTTTAAAGGGACCTGACCTTGGACAAGCTCGCCGGTATCCGAATTGAGCACAAACACATCAATGCCGGCTGGACTCACGAGAGCGCCACTTCTACCGATTACCCTGATGATCTGCTGAGATTCTCTCCGATAATAGCAGGCGTCTAGACTCAGCCCTTTATACTTCTTTTTCTTCTCGTCTACCTGCCAATTCATTATCCAAACAACTCCGTGTTCGACTTTTCTTCGTCTCATTGCGACTCCACCTCCCTCCATAAGAGCGGATTAAAAGCCAAAGCCAATGTACAGCTTATGATAGAAAACATTACCATAATAAATTCTAATAGTCAAGGCCAACGCCTGGATAAATTTTTGGTGGAAAAATTACCGGAATTATCCCGTTCGCAAATCCAAAAAGCCATTAAAGACGGTCTGGCTTTAGTCAATGATAAAAAGGTGACAGTACACCACTT
This sequence comes from Patescibacteria group bacterium, assembly GCA_041649575.1. Classification (GTDB taxonomy): domain Bacteria; phylum Patescibacteriota; class Patescibacteriia; order 2-01-FULL-39-33; family 2-01-FULL-39-33; genus JBAZMW01. The sequence goes on from JBAZMW010000004.1 coordinate 31,933, forward strand.
TTTGAAAGCGGGTGATGTCGTTAAAATCATTCCCCTTTCTTCTAAGGAGGGGCCAGGGGGAGGTTCTGAAAGCCGCGAGAAAAAAAATAAGCCCTCAAAACCCCTCCCCGCCTCTCCTTGGAAGGGGGCGGGGCCAAAAATAATTGCCGACGAGCCGGAATTTTTGATTATCGAAAAGCCGGCTGGGCTACTGGTCCATCCGACGGAAAAAGGCGAGACAGACACCTTGGCGGATTGGCTGATTGCTAAATATCCGAAGCTTAAAAAAATCGGCGAAGACCCTAGCCGTCCAGCCATCGTTCACCGATTAGACAAAGAGGTCTCTGGACTGATGCTGATACCCAAAACTCAAGAGGCTTTTGATTATTTTAAAAATCAATTCAAAAAACATACCATTGTAAAAAAATACTCGACTTTGGTCTGCGGCCAAATAGCAGCGGCTGAAGGAGAGATCGACCTGCCCATAGGACGAAGCAAAAATAAAGCCGGACTCTTCGCTGCCAAGCCGCACAGCCAATGGGGAGAAAAGGACAAAAAAGCAGTCACCAGGTTTAAGGTTATTAAAAAATTCAAAAATTATACCTTGCTGGAAGTAGAAATTCTAACCGGGCGCACCCATCAAATCCGCGTTCATATGCTGGCCTTGGGTCATCCGGTACTAGGAGACCAGTTGTATGGCAAAAAACCAACCAATAAAAAGACAAAAACAACCCCAGAAAGAATCTTCCTCCACGCCACCAGACTGGCCTTTTCTGATCAACAAGGACAACCTCGGGAATTTATCAGTCCCTGGCCGGCTGAGCTGGAGAATTTTATCAGAACTTTGAAATAAAACTTGTAAAAATTCCCCTTTTCTGTTAAAATTATTTTAAATTCTTAAGTAACAAATAACATTCATTTATGGGGTTACCAAGCAAGAAAAGAACCAAAACTTCCAAAAGACAACGAGCCTCTCATTTCGCTCTGAAAAAGATCCGCCTGGTTAGCTGTAAAAAATGCGGCCGGCCAGTCCTGCCTCATCGGGCTTGTGAGTTCTGCGGCGTCTATAAGGGCAGAGATATTTTAAAAATCAAAACTAAGAAGAAAACCGCCAAGCAAAAAGCGCAGGACAGAAAAGAAAAAGCCAGAGAAAAAGAAGCCAAAAAATAGCTGATTTATAATTTGTAAATTATTTCTAAATCATATATGTCCAATAGGCATCTGGCCAGAACTTTGGCCATTCAAACCCTCTACCAGTGGGATTTCAACGGACAAAAGGAAGATGTTTTGCAAATTATGGAAAAAAATCGCCAGGAATTCGCTCCCGAATTCGATGACGGCGGTTTTATTAAACATTTGATTGAAGGAATCAAAAGCAACCTAAAACAAATAGACGCTCTAATCACCAAATTCGCTCCGGAATGGCCACTGGAGCAAATCACTATTGTTGACCGCAACGTCTTGAGGCTGGGCACTTTTGAACTGAAGTTTGATGAGAGCATTCCGGCCAAAGTGGCCATTAATGAGGCGATTGAGCTGGCCAAAACTTTCGGCGGGGAATCCTCGGGTAAATTTGTTAATGGCGTTTTGGGAGCGGTCTACAAAGAAATCGGCGAAAAAGAAATTGACAAGCAAAAGAATTTGCAGCCAGACAATAAATTAGCCGCTAGTTAAACAATCTTGGCACCACTTATGAAAAATTTGTCTAGTTTAGAAAAAATTCTGGGAGTGACTTTTAAAAAACAAGAATTGCTGCTCCAGGCCGTAACACATCGTTCTTATCTGAATGAACATCCAGAATTCAAGCTTGAACATAACGAAAGATTGGAATTTCTGGGCGACGCCGTTTTGGAGCTAATAGTTACAGAATATCTTTATAACAACTACCCCAACCCAGAGGGAGAGCTGACCAACTGGCGAGCCAGCCTGGTCAACCGTTCCAGCCTGGCAGAGACCGCTCAAGAATTAGCCATTGAGTCTTTTATTTCCATGAGCAAGGGCGAGAGTAAGGATAAAAATTCCAAAGCCCGGCAATATATCGTGGCCAACGCCATTGAAGCCATTATCGGCGCCGTTTATCTTGATCAAGGAATCGGCTCGGCCAAGAAATTCATCAAAAAAAACATTCTAAGCAAGCTGGAAAGAATCATAGCCAATAAGCTATACGTCGACCCCAAAAGCGATTTCCAAGAAAAGGCCCAAGACAAATTGGGTGTCACGCCGGTGTATAAAGTTTTGGAGTCGTCCGGGCCGGATCATGCTAAAACCTTCAAAGTGGGGGTATATCTGGCCAATAAAATGCTAGCAACCGGTGTTGGTTCCAGTAAGCAAGAGGCGCAAACAGCAGCGGCCAGAAACGCCTTGGCCAAAAAAGATTGGGAAAATTAATAACAAAACAAATATGGATTTAGAATCTCTTTTACAAAAAGCGGTGGGACAAGAAGCTTCTGATTTTCATCTGATTGCCAATCTCCAACCCTTTATCAGAATCGATGGGGAATTAAAACAACTAGATAAAAAGATATTTGAACCGAAAGAAATAGAAATTTTAGTCAAAAGAATCATCAGTGAACAACAACTAAAAAGATTTTTAGTGGAGAAAGAATTGGATTTTGCTTATGAAACTTCCGACGGTTATCGTTTCCGTATAAATTTACACTTGGAAAAAGGCAATTTTGGCCTATCAGCCAGAGTGATTCCAAAAGAAATACCTTCAATGGAAGATGTGGACATGCCCGAGACCGTCTATCGCCTATGCGGTTTGGAGCGAGGGCTGATTATCGTCACCGGCCCGACCGGCTGCGGCAAATCCACGTCGCTGGCGGCAATGATTGATTACATAAATGAGAATCGCAATGTTAATATCATTACTTTGGAAGACCCGATTGAATTTCTCTTCAAGCCGAAAAAAAGTATTGTCCGCCAAAGACAACTAGGTTCCGATATGCTTTCCTTTCAAAACGGCTTGACTCATGTCTTGCGCCAGGACCCAAACGTGATCATGGTGGGAGAGATGAGAAACCTAGAAACTATCGCCGCCACCATCACTCTGGCGGAAACCGGACACCTGGTCTTTGCCACCCTGCACACCTACAGCGCCTCCCAAACCATCGACAGAATCATCGATATTTTTCCTCCTCACCAACAAAACCAAATCCGCATGCAAATATCCATCACCCTGCAAGGCATCATCTCGCAACGACTGATTCCACGTGCCGATCATGGCCGAGTGGCCGCCCGAGAAGTGCTTCTTAATACGCCGGCGGTAGCCAACATGATCAGAGAAAATAAAATTGCCCAAATCAAAACCGCCATCCAGACCGGCGCTAAGGAAGGCATGGTCACTATGGATAATTATCTTCTGAATCTATTTCAAAACGGCATAATTTCCAAAGAAACCTTCAATAACAATATTTCGGCCATACCAAAAGAATAAACGGCCTTCTCTAAAGGTCAGTCTCGTTTGACGCTAAGGGATTGATCTTTTTTGTTTTTTTTGTTAACCTATAAATGTTCTTCTAAATTTTTATTTTAGCTCTCGTAGTGAAATGGATATCACGACAGACTCCTGCCCGCCACTGCCTACGCCCTCGTAGTGAAATGGATATCACGCTTGGCTTCGGACCAAGAATTTTGGGTTCGAATCCTGACGAGGGCGTTGGCGATGGCAGGCGGGTCGGATCTGTTATTGGGGGTTCGAATCCTGACGAGGGCGTTACCGCGTGGGATGTTAGCTTCCGCCTCGGCTCGCTTTGTTCGCCAAGGCGAGACAGGCAGCTAGGCTACGGATCAGACTGGAAGAGTATGATAAACAATTTACATAAAACGAGTAATATGGGACGTTAGCTCAGTTGGTAGAGCAGTTGCCTCTTAAGCAAACGGTCGCAGGTTCGAATCCTGCACGTCCCAAAAATTTAAAAGCCGCCGTTAGGCGGATTTTATTTATCTTAAATGTTTATTTAAAAAATGGTGGGCCACCGAGAGGTTGTTCCTCGGCAGCCCAGCAATCCTCGTTGCTCGGCGACCACTCACGCTCACTTGCGCAAGCAGCCGAGCACTGTCGACGCTACTCCGGACAGCAGGGCGACAACCGATGTCGCAATCCACCAGCCGTCGACGTCGTAGTGCGCCGCGCGCGGCTTCGTCAAAACCTTAACATGCCTCATGTGCTAGACCCTCCAATGCTCTTTCAGTCTCACAACCTCCAGTTCCCACGCGGAACTGGCACCACTCTATCAAACAAAACAATTTTTGTCAAGATAACTTTTTTCAAAAAACCGCCCCAATAAGAGGCGGTGAAACTAACATTTTTTAAGGTTTTTACTGGCCTGCTTCAACAGTCGATGCCGGTTCGGTTCGTTTGTCTTCTTTGCCTTTCAGGGCGTCTTTTAGATTTTTGCCGGCTTTGAACTTGGCCACCACTACCGAGGGAATGGCAATTTTTTCTTGAGGATTTCTGGGGTTAATCCCTTCGCGGCCTTTTCTGGCACGAGCCGAAAAGGTACCAAAACCGGTCAGGGTCACCTCGCCGCCAGCCTTAATGGTCTCGGTAGTAATCTGAGTGAGAGTGTTTAAAGCTTCCTCTGCCTGCGGTTTGGTAATTCCAACCCGCTCAGCAATTTTTTCGGCTAATTCTGCTTTATTCATAAAATGGTCTCCTTTCCAAATAAATTATAAATTATTAAACTTTTATTATTTTATTAATTCTTGTTATTTTTTTGATTTTCTTGGTTTTGGTGTCAATTTCTAAATACACCCCGTTGAGTTGACAGCGGCCGAATTCTGGCAAGTCATGCTTCTTGGAACCACGACCGCGGCCCAAGAAAAGATTAAAAATCTGCTCGGGATTGGCGCCGATAACCGAATCTTTATAACCAATCATGCCGGCATCAGTAATATAGCCGGTACCAGCCGGCAAAATCTGCTCATCGGCGGTGGGCACGTGGGTATGAGTACCAATAACAGCCGCCACTTGCCCGTCGAAATAACGAGCGAAAGCAACCTTTTCAGAAGTGGCTTCGGCATGAAAATCAACCAAAAATATACCCTTTTTGATCTTTTTTAGAATCTTTTCCATGGTTTTGAAAGGGCAAGCTGTTTTGTCCGGGATAAAAACTCTACCTAATAAGTTTACCACAATTAGTTTATTTGAGCCAATTTTTACCTCTTTGAAACCCACGCCTGATTTTCTGGCCGAGTAATTAGCCGGTCGAACTAAATTTATTTCAGAATCATTTAAAATTTCATCACTACCAGCCTTTTTCCAAGCATGATTGCCAGAAGTGAAGAAATCCACGCCAGAGACTGACATCTCCGCCAAAGTCTTTTTGGTAAAACCAATACCATGAGCCAGATTTTCCACATTGGCAACGATTAAATCCGGATGATATTGCTTTCTTAACTTGGGTAGTTGCTGTTTAACGGCCTGACGGCCAATTTTACCGACAATATCAGCAAGAAAAATTACTTTAATCATTTTTTCACACTTAAAATTAGAGAGTTGTTGGCTTTATCTGGCAAATTCAACCACCCGCTTTTCTCTAATAACATTGACTTTAATTTCGCCAGGATATTTGAGCTCGGCTTCGATTTTTTCGGCAATATTCTGGGCCATCTTGGCAGCGCCCAAATCATCAACTTGTTCCGGAGTGACGAAAACCCGAACCTCGCGGCCAGCTTGAATGGCATAAGCCTTTTCTACTCCAGCAAAACCCTTGGCAATGCCTTCCAGCTCTTCGAGCCGTTGCAGATAATTTTCGTAAGTATCCTTTCTGGCTCCAGGCCTGGCTCCAGAAATCGCGTCAGCCACTTTGACAATCACACCTTCTAAAGTGGTTGGTTTATCGCTATGATGCTCAAAAACCGGTTTGATAATATCTTCGCTAATACCAAACTTTTTACAAATATCACGGCCAATCTCCGGGTGTGTGCCTTGCACTTCATGATCGACGGCTTTGCCGATATCGTGCAGCAAGCCAGCTTTCTTGGCCACCGAAACATCGGCGCCCAATTCTTCGGCTAACAGCGCCGATAGATGCGCCACCTCGACGGAATGGTTTAGGATGTTTTGGCCGTAACTAGTGCGATACTTCAAACGGCCGACAATCTGAACCAGCTTGGGATCCAGGCCGGCCACGCCGACTTCGTAAACGGCGCTCTCACCGGCTTTCTTAATATCGGCGGCGATTTCTTTTTTGGCCTCGTTAATAGTCTCTTCTATTCTGGCGGGGTGGATCCGGCCGTCGAAAATGAGTTTTTCCACGGCCAGCTTGGCCACCTGGCGCCTAATCGGACTGAAAGAAGAAAGAGTGATGGCTTGGGGCGTATCGTCGATAATCACTTCCACGCCAGTCAATTGTTCAATGGTCCTGATGTTTCTGCCTTCACGACCGATAATCCTGCCTTTCATCTCATCATTGGGTAAATCGACAACCGAGGAGGTGGTTTCCTGGGCATGAGAAGCGGCGCAACGCTCAATTACCGCAGATAAAATTTCCTTGGCCTTCCTCTCCAATTCTTCCGAGGCTTCGTATTCCAATTTTTTCAGACGATTGACCAAATTTTCGGCAATGACTTTTTCGACATTATCCAATAATACTTTTTCTGCCTCAGCCTTGGTCAAACCGGCAATTTTTTCCAGTTTAGCCAGCTGTTCTTCTTTAATCCGACCGATCTCTTCTTTAACTTGGCTAAGCCTGTCGGCCTTGTCAGCCAATTCCTGTTTTTTGTTTTCCAAATCCATCAACTTTTGATCGAAAAGCGCTTCTCTTTTTTCCAAACGACGCTTGGCGATCTCAGTTTCCTGTCTTAGTTGCCGAACATCGGTTTTGGCATCTTCCAAAACCTTGATCGATCTTTCCTGGGCATCGAGCAAAATCTGTTTTTCTTTAGTACGGGCGTCGGCAATTAATTTTTTGACTCTGGCCTCAATGGTATCTTGGCGATTTTTGGCCCATAATCTTCTGGCCAGATAACCAATCGCAAAACCGCCGACCAAAAAAATGACGGCCAGGATAAAATAGATGAATAAATTTTCCATAAATTTCTCCGCTAGAAAGAGAAATTTAGCACGTTAAGAGTTTGGTTTTTTTAAACCAACTTAAAATCCAGAACGAGAGCGGTAACTTTTGATATGGGTATATCAAGAGTGAGAGATTCTAATTTATAACGGAAATTAAACAGTTTCATGACAATGATATTTTTAGACAAACAATCAAAGCGGCTAAATTTCTACTTTTTAATTATTTTATTTAAGTATAGACAGTATAGCACAAAACCAAAAATCAGTCAAATTATAACCAAAACCCTACTTTACAATCTTATCGATCAGACCGTAATCCAAAGCCTCCGCTGCCGACATAAATTTGTCACGATCGGTGTCTCTCTCAATTTGCGTCAGAGTGCGCGAAGTGTGCTTAACCAAAATTTTATCTAATTTTTCTTTGACTTTCAAAATATGCTCGGCGCGAATCTTGATGTCAATGGCCTGACCCTCGGCTCCACCCATCACCTGGTGAATCATGATCTCGCTGTTTGGCAAAGCCAAGCGCTTACTTTTAGCGCCGCCGGCCAAAACTATCGCCGCCATACTGCCGGCCAGACCGACGCAAATAGTGGAGACGTCGGCTTTGACATATTGCATGGTGTCATAAATAGCCAAACCGGCAGAAACCGAGCCGCCCGGAGAATTGATATAAAGCTTGATATCCTGATCTTTGTCTTCGCTGTCCAAAAACAACAACTGGGCAATGACGGTATTGGCCACCGCATCGTCGATAGGCGAACCCAAAAAAATTATCCGGTCTTTTAATAATCGCGAATAGATATCATAAGCCCGTTCGCCTAAATGGGTTTTCTCTAAAACAGTGGGGATTAAATACATATACTTATAAATTTAATTCTAAAATCACACTATCATCTTAATACTTTTGTCATGGTTTGACAATCAGCCGGCCGGCGGCCTCTTTTAAGGCCCAGGGCAGATGGAAGCCGGCGGCTTTTTTGTGGCCGCCGCCGCCAAAAAATCCGGCCAACCTGCTTAAATCAACATCTTCGCGCGTGGTTCGCAGGCTGACCTTGGTGTTGTTGGCATTAATACGAAAAAAAATTGCTCCTCTGACGTTACTTAAAGAATTTAAAAAATTAACAAAGCCGTCAATCTCTTCTTCGCTAACATGATACCTTTTGAGCTCCTCCTCCTGAATATAGGTATAGACCAATTCCAGTCGACGATTGAAAGCCAGGCGAGACAAAATTAACCCCCACAATCTCAAGCCTTCGAGGGATTTATTTTTAAAAACATTCTCGGTGATTTTGCTGATCTGGGCGCCACTCTTCAACAGCTGGGCCGCTGCGCTGATAGCAAAAGCAGTGGTAGCCGAATTGCTAAAGCCACTGGTATCGTTTAGAATGCCGCACAACAAACAAGTGGCTACTTGGCGATCGATCTTAAAGCCAACCGCCAGAAAAAATTTATAAACCAGTTCACAGGTGGAGCTGGCTTTTTCATCAACCAAGTTTAGATCGCCAAATTTATTATTGGTGAAGTGATGATCCATATTAACCACCTTCAACCCCCGCCCTTTTAAATCCCTGACACCAGTATAGTCCCAGGCACCGGAGTCTAAAACCACCACCAAATCCCAAGGTTCGTCCAGTAACGAAAAATCGCTTTTTAACTCCTCCACGTAGGGCAAAAAATTAAAATAAGAAGGCCACAGATCAATCACCAGGCCCTCGGCCCTCTTGCCTTGGCGGCGCAAATAAACCAGCAGGCTCAAAATTGAACCTAGGGCGTCGCCATCGGGCTTACGGTGAGTGATAAGCAGAATCTTCCGCGAGCCGGAAAAATATTCATTCAATTGTTCTAAAGCATGATCCATATTTTTTAAACCTGATTGGGTAATCTTTAACTATAGACGGAAAAAATAATTCTGTCAATACTAAAACAAAAAATTCCCTTGAGGGAATTTCCTTTGGCCAAATTTAAATATTAATTTTAACCTACTGCAAATTATCCAGTAAATGCTCGATTGCCACCGCTTTGCTTTCGGTTTCATCCAGAAAAAAAATTAAACGAGGTATGCTTCTTAAAACGATCTTTTCGTTTATCAAACGCCGAAATTCTTTAGCTCCTCTGATCAGAATTTTCATCGCTTCTTGCTTGGCGCTTTCCGGAAAAACACTAACATAAATCCGGGCCGACTTGAGATCAATGGAAGTTTGCACTTTGGTAATCGTCACCAGACTGCCCAGAGGAAACTCCGCTTCGCTCGACAGAATTTGGCCCAACTGCTGCTTGATTAGTTCGTTAACTTTCACTATCCTTTCGGACATAAAATTTAAACACTTTTGGCTTCCTGATAGAATTCCAGAACGTCACCGACTTCAATGGCCGCTTTGCCTTCAAAATTAATGCCGCATTCCTGGCCGCTGTGCACCTTGTCCACCGCCTGCCGCGAGCATTCCAGACGATTCACTTTGCCGGAAGCCACTGGCGCGCCGCCGCGCGTGACGATCACCGTGTCGCAGACAAAGATGCCACCGTCAATAACCCGGCCGCCGACAATCATGCTGCCGGCTTCGCGACGAAAAACTTTCAAAATTTCGAGTTGGCCAATTAGTTTTCTGACGACTTCTTTTTCCTTTAAGCTTTCTATTTCTTTTTTGGTGTCCTCGATTAAGTGATAAATAACTTGGTAGGTTTTTATGGTCACGCCCTTGTCTCTGGCCAGATCAGCCACTTGGACGCTGGGCTTGACATGAAAGCCAATGACTTTGGCCTTGGTGGCTTCGGCTTTTAAAATATCGGCTTCGGTGATAATGCCCAGACCCTTGCCGATAATCTTGATTTTCACCTCGGCGGTTTCCAGTTTGGCCAAACTTTCTATAATCGCCTCGACCGAACCCAGGACATCGGCCTTGATTACCAAATTAATATATTTGGCTTGACTGTCGGTTTCTGTTTCGCGCGTATGAGTTGAAAAATCTTTTTCTTGATTAATCCGGTGTTGTTTGACGTCTTTGGTTAAATCCTTGGCGCTGTCAGCTACGGCCAAAATACTGCCAACCGCCGGCGCGATTTTCAGTCCCAAAATTTTGGCGGGCGTGCTGGGTGCGGCGGCGGTTATGGTTTCGCCTTTATGATTTTTCAAACCGCGGACCTTGCCGTAGAAAGTATTGTCCATGCTTAAGATATCACCAATTTTTAGAGTACCTTTCTGCACCAAAATCGTCGCTACCGGCCCCTCGCCTTTGTCGATATGAGACTCGATTATCGTTCCCACAGCCAAGCCCGACGGATCGGAAAAAATGTTTTCTTTTTCCATTTCCGCCACCAGCAAAATGGTTTCCAACAGATCATCGATGCCCAAAAACGCTTTGGCCGAAACCGGCACGCAAATCACCCGACCGCCCCAATCTTCGGACAACAAATTCAAGGCGGCTAAATCCTGTTTGACTTTTTCGATATTAGCCTCGGGCTTGTCGATTTTATTAATAGCCACGATAAAAGGCAACTTATTGTCCTGAATGATTTTAATCGCCTCTTTGGTCTGCGGCCGAACGCCATCGTCGGCGGCAATTACCAAAATAGCGATATCGGCTACCCGCGCCCCGCGACTGCGCATGGCGGTAAAAGCTTCGTGACCAGGAGTATCAATAAAGGTTATCGGGCAATCTTTTTTGTGAACCTGATAGGCGCCAATATGCTGGGTGATACCGCCGCTCTCGCTGGCTACCACGTCGGTTTTTCTAATTGCGTCCAGAATTTTGGTCTTACCGTGATCGACATGGCCCATGACCACCACTACCGGCGGCCGGCTTTGGCAGTTAATGGTTTTTTCTTTTAGCACTCCTTCCAGCTTCTGCTGATTGGAGGAACTCGCTTTATTAAAAGCCTGGTCATCGGCTACAATTTTAAAACCCAGCTCTTCACCGACGATTGAAGCGGTATCAAAATCGATCCTCTCGTTCATGGAAGTCAAAACGCCGTTTTTCATCAATTCCACCAAAACCTTATTGACCGGCAAATTCAACAGAGCGGCAAATTCCCGCACAACGATAACCGAAGGAAGGCGCACTTCTATGATTTTTTCTTCAACCGGCTCCGAATTTTCTTTGCCGGCTTCTCCGCGAATTTCCGCTATCCGAGAAATTTCTCGTTCATGTTTGACCTGGCTTTTCCAGGCCTCGATTATTTTATTGGCGATCCGGTCGTCTACCTTGATAGCGCGCCGGCCGATGTCAAAACCCAAAGCCGGCAGTTTGTCAAACAGCTCGGAAGTGGTCACTTTAAATTGTCTTGCCAGCTCGGTAACGTTCATAAATTTTTTACTTAATATAATCTACCATAAAATCCATATTTTTTCAAGGATTTATCAAAAAATAAATGACGCCCGTGTTCAGCACACAGGCGTCGAAACCTCCATAAACGAATCGCTTGTCGCGACCGGACTACGCCAGGTTGATGTTGATCTCGGCTCGTCCCAAAGCGGCCAAGGCCAGACCCAGAACGGTAGCAGCGGCATACGGCCGTTCCAAGAACACTGTGGAGCCGGAACTCATGCCGGCGAGCGGGTCAACCAGACGCACCTCCCTGCCAAACGCCCGCTGGAAGTACAGCGCGATGTTGCGTAAGCGCACGCCACCGCCTGTCAACAGGAACCGGTCCACCTCGCCGCCACCAGGCAACGAGCGGAAGTAAGCCAAGGAATCTTTGACTTCCGTGACCAGCCGGCTAAGCACCGGGCCGGTCGCTTCGCCCATCTTACCATCGCTGCTGACATCGCTGGTTGGAACGAAGCCTTGCTCGAGCTTCATGGCTTCCGCCTCCAAGAAAGGCACACCGAAAGCATTGCCGATCGCCGCGGTAACGTCGTTGCCGGCTAGGTGCAGCGGCCGCGTATAAGCGAATTGACCGCCCCTCTCTATTACCAGGTTGGTCGTGTTGGCGCCCAGGTCGAGCACGGCGACGCACTCATCCGCGTGTCCCAATTCGCCGATATGCCTCAACCAGTCATAGAGCGCCACCGACGCGGGGATGCAGGCTATCGGATTGACCAGTTCTAGAGGCAAAGGCGCCAGGTGAGCATTCAGCGCATCTCGCTTGATAGCGGCCATCATAACCTGGTATCCCTTTTCCTTGGCGTCCGCCCCGCAGAGGAGCCCGCTCGTGTCCGTTGTGGGAAAAAGGTGATATCCCAGGCGAATCTGGTCGAGCTTGAATGGTATCTGTTGCTGAAGTTCATACCGCACGATCTTGTCGATTCTCTTCCTTGGAATCGGTGGCAGGAACCTGGTCCGAGTGAAAACCGAGCGGCCTGGCACTCCAACCACTGCTGGCTGACGCCAGAAGTGAAGACGATTGCCAATGCCCATTTCAGCCAGTAGTTCTTCCAGCGCCTGCCGCTTCTTGGCCCGCTTGTCGGCTTCATCGGCCAAGGGATCAAGTAGGTACTCCTTGAGGCCGAAACGAGACAGCCGCAGCATGGTGCCGGCACCACGCTCTAGTTCGCACACACGAACCTCGCTGGTACCGATGTCAACAGCAATCCTTCTAAACATGGGGGATCCCTCCAGTTGGTTTTACACATGTACTGACCAGAGATTAACAAAAATCATGTCGACCTGTCAATTTTATGACAAAGCCAACCAATTGAAAAAAAGATGTTTTTTTGCTATGCTAGCATTAGTTATTTGGCCTGATAGCCAAGTGGTAAGGCAACGGTCTGCAAAACCGTTATCGCGGGTTCGAATCCCGCTCAGGCCTAAATAAAAACAGAGACCATCTTGGTCTCTGTTTTTATTGGTAATACTTTTAATAAATTTCCGCTTCCACATACTTGACGCCAAATTGCTTGGCCGCCTCGCGGCTGGACATCCAAACGTCAATGTAATAATGATAACGAGGATTCATCCGATCTTCGACACTGAAAACCCGATCACCAAAAATTTCCGGCAACTTGATTTTGGTGCCAAAAGGCAAAAAGTTGGTGGCGACAATTCCGTCCTTAACCCGGCTGCCATTGGCAGTGGTAAAAGGGTCACTATCGCACTGATCAACGGTTGAAGAGTAGGCGGTAACCGTTACCTTGACCCTGCGCTTGGGCCGGTTCCAGTCGGCCAAAACCAGTCTGGCCGAAAAGTCGGTTTCATCTTTGGCGTTAAAAATAACCTTTTCTTGGGAATTAGCCAAAGCCAATATGCTCTCTTGAGGGGTGGTTTGGCTAAAATCAACCGAATAGGCATGAGAGTACTGCGGAAACAGCAACTGAAAAGTAAAAATCAGAACAGCAACTATTAGTACTTTTTTCTCTAAATTTAAAGTAAAATTGTAAATTTGTTTTTTCATATATTTATTAACTTCCGGAAATAAAAACCACCCTAGCATTGTAGGGTGACCTTTCCAGACTTAACGAGTCATTATATCAAACAAAAAACTTTTTGTCAATGATTTTGTGCCTGTTTTTTATATTTTTTCGGCTAAAATTAGACAAAATTAATTAATTGAAAAATGTTTTTTATTTAAATTTAGATAAAAAAACAGTGTCTTTCAGTTGTTGCCAACCAAAAGACACCGAAACACAAACGCGCACGGAAGACAGTTCAGAACCAAGCGCGATAACCAACGTCTTGCGTGATCATCCTGATAGTCCCCTCCTGCCGCCCTCCCTCTCCATATCCTTGGCACCACTGATGATCTGTTAGACCTGGGCGGCCTTGCGAAAACGAAGTTGCTCCACGGTGATGCCCAGAGACCTGGCTTCGGCAGCATCGCTCTTCTGCCTGCCGAGGCTGTTTGCGGCTTTGCGGGCCTTGGCCTTGGCCACGTTGACGGTTGTTCGTTGACTGGTCAAAAACGGCCGATAGTCATACTTGCTGCGCTGCCCGCCGGAACGTAACGAACCCGCTCCGCCTTTAGCGCTGGAGGATTGACCGACCCCCCCCCTGCTGATGTTTGGGGACAGACGTCGAGGCGTTGGTCGCTGAAGCATGTGCTCGATTGCCCATGTATCTCTTGTGGCGACTTTTTCCGTCGTCGCCGGAACGGTCACCTTTCCCTTTCCTGGCCATGGCTGTTCCTTTCCGCACGGAGTGCTCCAAACAAGACAAACAGAATGTACATGCAAAAAAACTTATCACAACAGATAAAAATAGTCAATTTGATTTATCTCGCTAACCCGTTTAATTCCAGTTCTTTTCTATAACAAAAATAATCACCAAAAAGGTGATTATTTTTTGCTAAGCGGGTAACGGGAATTACGCGTCGCTCCCTGCCTACCGGTAGGCAGGCGCTCCTTGCCCTGGGTTGGCAGCAGACCTGCCACCGGCAGGTCTGCTGACGTTCGACCTCATCACTTCGTGATTTGTCTCACTGCCAACCCGTTCGATTCCCGTTAATTTCTGTTAAGCGGGTAACGGGAATCGAACCCGTATTTCCACCTTGGAAGGGTGGCATAATAACCATTATACTATACCCGCGCTTATTTGCTTCTTGGTCGGGGTGCGGAGAATTGAACTCCGGCTACATGCACCCCATGCATGCGTACTACCGTTATACTACACCCCGTAAAACTAATTTATTGTATACTTAATAAAAAATGTCTCGTTATGTCGGGGTGACAGGACTTGAACCTGCGACCTCTTACTCCTTCACCCTGTTAAATAATTGTCGGAGTAGTGGGATTTGAACCCACGATCTCCTGCTCCCAAAGCAGGCGCGATAGCCAGCTTCGCTATACTCCGGTAATTTAACAGGGCGAGAAGCAAGCGCTCTAGCCAACTGAGCTACACCCCGTATTAAAACAAACAATCAACAACGATGAGCGCATTGTCAATTGCAAATCGTTAACTGTTTTGAGTATGCCGAGGGCGAGAATCGGACTCGCGACACAAAGATTTTCAGTCTTCTGCTCTACCACTGAGCTACCTCGGCTCTCACCTCGCCGTAGCCGATAGGCGAAAGCGGGTTAAACTTTTATCAGTCCGCCTTCGCTAAAGCTACGGCGGACACTGTGCGCATACCTGGATTTGAAGTCTGGACCTTCCCGATATATCGGGACGCTCTAATTAAATCCTCTAGATACTTTCGCGACTTCATTCTTTTTAAACAACTCTCTCTTCTGATTGCCTCTTTTTTGTCCTCGTATTCTTCATGATAGACTAATTTTTAAGGCTTTTTATTGCTGGTGTACCGGCCTGTAGAGCTATTATGCTGGCGAATTCTCTTTTCCAAATCAGAAGAGTAACCAATATAGTAGCTACCATCTCTTTCGCTTTGCAAGATATAAAGGCAATGCATGTGCGCATACCTGGATTTGAACCAGGGACCTCGTCATTATCAGTGACGCGCTCTAACCAACTGAGCTATATGCGCTTAATTTTAAACCTGGGACCTTCCCGATATATCGGGACGCTCTACCAACTTTTCAATCCCGACTTGTCGGGGGGAGCCCCGCCCGACTGAACGGCGTTCAGCCGTTCGGGCGGGTATATGCGCTTAAATTTACTTAAATAATATAACAAAAAAAATTGATTTTGGCAAGATGAAAAAAATAGGCCTGACGACGGCCTACAATGCCTGTGGAGCTTCCCAAGACTGGGGCTCTGTCATGTATCAGAAAGGTACTGGCTGGCACCTGGATTGTTCCAGGCCTTCTTTTAAGGCGCTGGCCAGTTCATCTCTACTACCCCAATAGCAGACCGCATCCAGCCCATTTGGCTCTGTCAATGGAGCACGAGTCACCCCAATTAAGAACGGCCTGGGCCGACAACGCCGAAAATGTTTGACAACTTCTTCCGCGCCAGGATGTTGAAAGTCGACTATCAGGATTTGCGGCCGCATTACGCCTTGTAATTCCTTGCTGTTGACGACACTGGTGATGGTGACCTGGGGATTGCTTCCATACCAATTAACACCAAGATCGTCAATGGCCCAGTCTTTGGCGCCTCGCCAGAGCTCCAAAGCCGATTGGGTATTGACGGCCAAAAAGGTTACCAGTGTGGGCATGGTTAGATCCTCCCTTAAAGAACAGCTCGACCAAATTAACCGCTTGGTTAATTATTAACATGCCATAAAAAATTTGACAAGAAAAAGCCGTGCGCGAGGCAACGGCTCAAATCGCTCCCAATCTGTCGGAAGGGAGCGGCGTACTAGAAGGGAATAATGTCGCTGATGGCGTCTTCCAATCCTTGACTGGTCCTGGCGCAGAGGTCGAATTCCTCACAAACCATCGGGTCGTTGGGATAATGATCGTGATAAGGAACGACTACAATATGGAGCGCCGGGTTGTTGCGCAAGAAAGGCGGCAACGCCTCATCGGCCTCTGTGTGATCGTTACAAATCACGACGATGAACGGTTCGAACTCGACTAAGCGCCAAAGCTGCGAGTCACGTATGTCAGCAAACATGACCCTAAAATCGCCGTAACGATAACGACGGGTGCCAAGCCACAGCTCTTTCATCTGCGTCGGCTCAAAATCGATGAACAGAATGCGTGTGCCGTTTCCTTCAAGCACCTCGACTTCGTACTCCATTGACTCAACTGGTGGCGGGATCAAACGCTCCTGCGGCGGTGGCGCTACTGGTTCCTCCTCCCGAGTCTCCAGCCAATCCAAAAAGTCTGCGCCACATTCTGCCAGGGTTGCCGGCGCCGTTGACATGGCCATTCTCCTTCTGTTGCATACTAAAGTGCTTTATAAAAGAATTTAAAACAAAATACCAAAAAAAGCAAATACAAAAACCCCGCCCAAAGGCGGGGCAGTTGTTGTGACAACTAAAAAGCGACAAAAAGTTTGTAAGCCCTCTTCCCGCCTAATGGCGGGACGACCTATCATAGATGTGACTTTTAAAAAGTCACATCAATTTCTCCCTAGAAAGGAGGTGATCCATCCACAGCTTCCGCTACGGATGCCTTGTTACGACTTCACCCCTGTCATTGATCCTACCTTCGTCCGCCAAAAAGGCAGCCTTCGGGTATTACCAACTCCCTTGGTGTGACGGGCGGTGTGTACAAGGCCCGAGAACGTATTCACCGTGACGTTCTGATTCACGGTTACTAGCGATTCCGACTTCATGAGGTCGAATTGCAGACCTCAATCCGAACTGAGACCGGTTTTTTGGGATTAGCTCCATATTACTATTTAGCAACCCTTTGTACCGGCCATTGTATCACGTGTGTCGCCCAGGGCGTAAGAGCCATGCTGATTTGACGTCATCCCCACCTTCCTCCCCGTTATGCGAGGCAGTTTCCTATGAATGTTTAACATAGGATGGGGGTTGCGCTCGTTAAACCACTTAAGGCTACACCTCACGGCACGAGCTGACGACAACCATGCAGCACCTGTGCAGCACTCTCGAAGAAGTCCGAGTTTCCCCGGATTTGCAGCTGCATGTCAAGCCCTGGTAAGGTTCTACGCTTATCGTCGAATTAAACCACATGATCCACCGCTTGTGCGGGCCCCCGTCAATTCCTTTGAGTTTTAGTCTTGCGACCGTACTTCCCAGGCGGGATATTTAATGCGTTAGCTATTTTAAACGCCACTGACAGGGTCGATACTGCCAATGACTAATATCCATCGTTTACAGCGTGGACTACTGGGGTATCTAATCCCATTCGCTACCCACGCTTTCGTGCCACAACGTCAGGAACGTACCAGTCAGCCGCTTTCGCCTCTGGTGTTCTTGCCGATATTAACACATTTTACCGTTACACCGGCAATTCCACTGACCTCTTCCGTCCTCTAGTCTCCCAGTTTCCTTGGCAGTCCCGCAGTTAAGCCGCGGGATTTGACCATGGACTTAGAAAACCGTCTGCGCACGCTTTACGCCCAATAAATCCGGATAACGCTCGGGGTCTCTGTATTACCGCTGCTGCTGGCACAGAGTTAGCAACCCCTTATTCTTTAGGTACCGTCATGAGTTCTTCCCTAAAAAAAGGCTTTTACATCCCTAAGGACTTCAATCAGCCACGCGACGTCGCTCCTTCAGGCTTTCGCCCATTGAGGAATATTCTTGACTGCAGCCTCCCGTAGGAGTCTGGGCAGTGTCTCAGTCCCAGTGAGGCGGGTCATGCTCTCACACCCGCTATCCGTCATAGCCTTGGTAGGCCATTACCCTACCAACTAGCTGATGGAACATAGGTTCCTCTCGAAGCGATAAATCTTTACGTCCCGATCTTGTGATCGGGAAGCACATCCGGTATTATCCCCGCTTTCGCGGGGTTATTCCGAACTTCGAGGCAGATTACCAATGTGTTACGCTCCCGTTTGCCATGCTTGTATTGCTACAGCATTCGACTTGCATGCCTTAGACACGTCGCCAGCGTTCATCCTGAGCCAGGATCAAACTCTCAAAAAATTTGCAACTAGATTACGGCCAGTTGCCAACCGTATGAAACATTGCTTCGCTAGAAAGCGAAGATGCTTTGTTCAAAGAAAAATAACTTGGGCTTACGCTTTTTGTCACTTTTTAGTTGTCAAATTGCCTTTTTCCTCCGCTTTCAAGCGGAAAGAAAAAACAGAGGGATCCGATTTGGCGAACTCTCGTTTCAGGCGAGAATTCTGTCAGATACCACTGTTTTCCCTCAAAATCTAAATTTTAGGAATTTTTTAAGAATGTTTTGTGCTTATTAGTCTGCCCTATTATTTTATATTATTTTCGGCCGGTTGTCAAGTAAAATGGCTGGTTATTGATTTTATTTCGATAAATTAAATTTTTGTCTAAATTTAGACGAATAAACTATAAAACTAATCTATGTCTGTTTTTATTAAACTTTTTTTGCACAAGATTTACACAAATAGTTTAAAAAAAGATCTGGCTTAACTTAAACTATTAAAAATGTTTCTATCTTCTTTTTCTGCTCTTCCGATCGCGCCACTCATCAATCTCGCCATGATGCCCAGAGAGTAAAACTTTTGGCACTCTTAGCTTTTTGCCTTCCTCTGTGACGAAGACTTCTGGCCGGGTATAGTGCGGATGTTCCAGATAGCCCGCTTGAGAGTGCGACTCGTTTCTGACAGATTCCTGTTTGCCAACAAAGCCGGGAATAAGCCGACAGACGGCTTCGATAATCACAGCCGTCGGCAGCTCACCGCCGGCGAGGACATAATCGCCGATGGAGATCTTTTCGTCAACCAGTTTTTCCACTCGCGCATCAGCGCCCTCATAACGCGGACAAACGAAAATCAACCTGTCATATTTTGATAACCGCTCGGCTTCTTTTTGACTGAATTTTTTGCCATTAGCTGCAGTTAAAATTATTCTGGTTTTAAATTTTACGTTTTTCCGCCTCGGCTCGCCGAGGGCGAGACGGGTAGCTTTAAGTTTCTTTAGCGCTTTATAAATCGGCTCCACCTTAAATAGCAGCCCGGTACCGCCGCCATAGAGGCGATCGTCGACGGTCTGGTGGCGATCAGAAGTCCACTGGCGCAAATTATGTATTTGGATTTTAATTAATTTGTTGTTTTTGGCGCGCTTAAATAAGCTCTCATTGAAATAGGAGTCTAAAATGTTGGGAAAGATGGTGATGATATTAAATTGTTTCATGGTAATTTTATTATATACTAATTTATTATTCTTTCATAACTGAAAAAGTTTTTTAAATCGTGAACCTCTTATTTGCTTACTTTTTCATATCTTAGAAAAGAAAAAGCTAACAAAAAGAAAAGTCGCGAGCTATTTGATAAATTCAGACAAAATCTGGCGCCAGTTTCGCTAGGCCATAAAGTCGCTACGCTCCAGTTATGGCCTTTCCGCCTAAAAGGCGGAACCGCTCAACTGACTTGATTTTGTGGCTGAATTTTCAAGCGCTCGCAACAGCTATTTCTAAACCAAATTTTCATGGGCTCGCAGAAATAATCCTGAAAACAAAACCCTCCCGGTTCATCGGGAAGGTTTTGTTTTATTGTGATGGTTTTAGATGGTTAAATCATCTACCACATCGGTATCAACCTGGTCTCTTCTGGGCCGAGGGCCGCGGGAACCTTCCGGTTCATTGATCTTCAAGTTGACACGAGCATTGTTTTTGGCGCCAACGATTTTAGCTAGAGTTCTGATGGCGCGAGCGGTCTGTCCTTGTTTGCCAATGACATAGCCGATATCGCCCGAGTTGACGTTCAAGGTGAGTAAAACACCGCGCTCGTCAACTGTTCTGTCGACTTTAACATCGTTAGGATTGGCGACAATCTCTTTAACGATCATCTCGACGAACTTTTGATCTTTTTCCATACTTACTGTCGTGTTATTTCTTAAAAGTTCTAAAACTTCTTGAGTTGCTGACCTAGTGGCAACTGCTTTTTCGTCCATTTTTCTTTTAAGGACTAACCTCACTTTAACAGAAGGTAGAGAGCCTGTCAAGGATTTACCAAAACCCCGCCTGAAAGGCGGGGTTTAAAGACTAATGCTAGATTAATTTTAGGCGCTGGGAGTGTCTGCTGAAGCGGCTTCTGCCGGCGCGGCTGTTTCGGCTTTCTCTTGAGCCTGCTTGGCGGCTTCGGCTTCGGCTTTCTTGGCGGCGTCGATAGTGGCTTTCTCTTGAGCCTTTTGAGCAGCTAGGGCCGCCTGTTTTTTCTTGCCGGGCTGCGACTTGGAGGCTCTGACTTTCTTGTCTTTGATAATCCCTTGGCTGACCAGTAGATTGTGAACCGTCGAGGTAGCTTGAGCTCCTTGCTTTAGCCAATACAAAATTCTGTCATTTTTTATCTGACTTACTTTGGTCTTAGGGTTATAAGAACCCAGGTTTTCTAAAAATTTACCCCAGGGATCACGGGTTTTTTCGGTGACAATCAGCCGATAAAGCGGCTGTTTTTTCTTGCCAACGCGAGATAGTCTGATTGATAACATTATTTGTTGCTGATTAATTCTTAATTTCTGAGCATTGAACGGTAAAGTTATGCTACTATATTTTACAAAAAAAGTCAATTAACCTTATTGGATTAATATATTTTATAACCAGCTTTTACAAAAAAAGGGCCAGCGATACGAGATCACTGTCCCTTGGAAAATCGCGGCCGAAGGCCAAGGATTCAATCCAATGGCCAAGCGGCCGAAAACCGAAGTCCAGACTACCCGAGGCAGAACACCGACGCCGAATAGTCGTCGCTGGCATACGACAGATAGTCGGTGTAGTCGAAGTTCGCATAGGAATCGTAGGCGAGGAAGCGGAGCGAGTAGGACTGCCACTGAAGAGCCGGGCAGCGCACTATTGGTGTCTTGGCGTCTCGGCAGAGCTCCTTGGCATAGGCCATGTAAGCCACTGCCGTGTCCAAGCCGCCGCCCAAGAGCATCCATTCGGGAATCTGGGCGGACAGTTCATGCCCGACGAAGGTCTCGCGACAAGCGTCGACGCTGTAACCGCCGAAAGGCAGAAGCGTGACGCCGACAACCGGTTCTTTGGCCAAGGCGGCGAGCAGACACTCGTGCCGACTGCCGGCTACGATGCTGACCTCGCCGGCCAAGTCGGTTTCACGGTAGTTCGTGAACTTCCTGCCCTCGGCCTCGAAGGCTTCCTCATAAGCGCTCCTCACCCCGTCGACAAAAAGCTTCAAGGTGGCGCCGTAGCCACCTTTGTCCTCCGGCAGAATCGTGCCCGCTGGCAGAACAGTCGGCAGCCAAATGCCTTTGACGGCATTGGCCGTGCGAGGATCGCCCGCCAGCCTGGTGATAGTGGCCTTGGCTCGTACTTCGAATTCCTCGGCCGACGGCAAGCTGAGCGCCTCGGCTTTGACTCGCAGTCCGATGGCCAGATGCCGACGGACGCGCTCGAGGATCTCGCCGTAGTTGATCGAGGGTTGGTTGACGTAATACGCGCCAGCGTCGCAGAACGCAGCTTTGAGTCCGGGAAACGGAATGAAGCGGCTGTTCTTGTCGAACAGCTTACGGACGGTCTCCTTGATCTCCGCGGTCATTTCGTGACGCAGCAGCGCCTTGACGACATTGACGCCGCCAAGCTGGTTGCCAAGCGCCACCCAGTGGGTATGTGGCAGGTCGTCCAGTGTTTCCAGTTGATCAATGTTAAAGTCCTTCATCTTGCGCTCCTTTCAGCCCATGGCCGAAATGGCTTTTCCCCTACCCGAGGATTGGGAACAGTCCTACGCAGGACCATCAGACTATTATACTAAATAAAAAATAATCTGTCAATACTAACAAATTATTTAAAGTTAAATAAAAACTTCCTCATCTGTCCGGCCAAGCTTCTTGAATGAGATAGAAACTATCTCAAACAAGAAGAAGAGAGAGTTTGGCCGGACGAATGAAGAAGCTTTAAAAGTATTCCTCAAAACTTGTAAAAAAGATTTGCAAGTTTAGTTGGAAGGAGAAGCTGACAAACCACATCAGCTTCTCCCAAAACCATCTACCGATCAAGGCCGCTAGGCCTTGGCGATGACGGCGCGAGTTGCCTCAACCGCCGCCACGACGTCGGCCAGCATCATGCGCTGACCGCGGGGACTGCCGGCGATGCCCGCGTGCCCGCCGGCCGCCTCGCCCCAAAGCCCCTGCACGATCTCTCGTGCCGAGACTCCGGGGATCGGGTCGGCGATAGACACTGTCACCGCACCGGTGACTGTGTTGAAGGCGACAACAGCTTTCGCCAAGTCGCCTTCCGGGTCGACGTACAGATGGCTGACAAACGTGTCCGCCACCCGCACTGCCACCCCGCCGCCAGCCTCGACGAACGATTGCGCATTCAGCGCGACCTCCGCCGAGCGGAACGCCTCGCCCGCCGCGAGAAGTTCCGGGTCGTCAGCGCAAATGCGCTCAACGACCCTGACGGCCTCCATCACCTGCTCGGTGACTTCGGCCGCGCTGCCGTCGCGCGGGGGCAGGCAGCGGTGACCGTTGCTCCACGCCCAGAAAGCGTAGAGCCGGACGATGTCGGCTGGCTCGGCGCCGGCTTGGCCTAGCTTGTGCGGACCGTTGAGGTCCACAAAAGCTGCCAGGAGCCAGAATCCCGGCGTCTCGGGCTTGCGACCGAGAACGGCCGCACAGCCGCCGACGGAATCGAGATCAAGGTGGGAAAGTCCCACCGCCTCGACTTCACCAGCCGCGCCGTTGTCGGCGAGGCAGGGGGCGGGGTTGCCCGCCCGCGGCCCGTGATGGGCCAGGGTTGCGACGGACCCGGCGACACACTCGTCGCCGAATTCCGCCTCAACCGAAGCGGTCAGGCCGAAGGGGGCGAGGACGGCGGCCAATGCGGCCGCATGGTTTGAAATAAAAAACTTCGTCATGGCTTATCTCCTCTCTCGGAGTTTCAGCGCGCCACGCGCTGTGCCTCTCTCTGGTTTATCAAACCCTGCAAGCGAGAGACAAACTGGCAACTCCGCGCCGACAACCGGTGCAGAGTTTTTTCCTCAAGCCCCGCAAACTCACATTGTTTGCGAAGCCAGTTGGAAGGAGGAGACAGAAAAACCACTCTGACTCCTCCGGATAACCTTGTTTGCGTTTGTAACGAGGCCGCCGCCTCCGATTGTTTGACCTCTAACAATCGTAAAGGAGTGTTCAGATTAAGGCCTAACACACAAGGTCTTTCTGGCGTGACCTACTCGGACAGCGTGATGATCAGGTCTTTGACCTGATCATCACGCTCAGACCAGACGGCGTTGGCTGGCTTCTGCCACCACCGCTTCTTCGGTGCGCCCCATTCGGCGGCGCATTCAGCGAAGTGGCTGCAATCCCCCCCCGAATCCGCGCAACAGAGCGCGTAATACGCGGCTAGCGCTCGGCGTTCGGCCGCGATACCAGAGGAGGAGCAGCAGAAGGCAGCGACGTCACCCGCTACCTTTTTCGCCCGGGCGAGTTGCTCCGGAGAACTTACATTCTCCAGATAACCGCGGGCCCACTCTTCAACATCCGCGATGTCGCACATCGCGGCATGCTGCGCTACGATCCTTCTGGAAACGCGCACAGCCCACTTATTCGCTAGCTCCTTGGCTAGCGAATAAGAGGCGAGGCAAATGATTTCGTAGCTTGAAAATTTCCACGAAATCAGAGCATCCACGTCCTCCCTCCTAAACTCATTGCCCGCCCCATACCAGCGGCGGGCCACTTCTCTTTCGCATTTAGGAAAGCTCCTGAGAGCTTCCCTCAGGGTTCTGTACCTTTTCAAGTTCATCTCTCTCTCCTTTCCGGATGTGGCCGAGATGTGGCCGGTCCCCTCGGAAACTACCATATATCCAAAACTCCGCACCGACCATCGGCGCAGAGTTTTTTCCTCAGGCCCCGCAAACTCACATTGTTTGCGAAGCCAGTTGGAAGGAGGAGACAGAAAAACCACTCTGACTCCTCCAAATAACCTTGTTTGCGTTTGTAATGAGGCCGCCGCCTCCGACTGTTTGACCTCTAACAATCGTAAAGGAGTGTTCTAATTAAGCTCTTGCGAGCCGGCCTAACACACAAGGCCGTTTGCCCATGATTTTACGCGGATGGCTTCTGCCCTTGACACGGGCCAAGGACTTTACCGCAACCGCCGAAGCGGGCTGTGAGGACGCCGAAGGTTACTTGGCTTTCGGCATCCCCGGCAGCTCCTGGAGCTGTCGGATGAAGGGGCCGACGATGTCGGCCACCTCCGAACGGAAGCACGTTTGTGCTTCCATCGCGCACTCGCAGTCACCAACGGCGATTGCGAATGGAGGAAGGGGAAGTTCCACCGCCTCTTCCGGCAGTGAAACTTCCACCTGCAGAGGATATTCTCCCCCACAAATGTCTTCTGCCAATACCTGAATATGATCCAGGTAACCGCCCACGCTCACGTAGCGGCGAAACTCCGCCGCCACACTCGACACGCCCACCGAATATGAAACGGCGAACGTGCCCGACCGGGAGGATAGGCTAACCTCCATCCCGGCCTTCGTAAGAATGACGTACCCGCCATCATTACGACCCACCTTCCACCCCGCTGCTACTGCAGCGGAGATGGGAATATTCCCTTCCCGCGGCCAGTTCGACCGCAGAAAAGACTTAACCCCTTCAGAATAGAAACTCATAACTTATCTCCTTTCACAGAGATCTCGGCCTGCCACAGGCCGTGTCCGCGAGGATCGACAATCCTCTTTTTTCGTCTCATGACGGCGGACAAATTACTGCCAGTACCGCACAATGCGGCGCTGGTTTTTTCTATGCTTACCAGCCGCTGACCCAAGTCAGCTGCTAGGAATTTCCTCAGACTTCACGGACAACAGGCCTGCGAAGTCAGTTGGAAGGAGAAGCCGAGACTCGCCCGGCTTCTCCAAAATCAATCATGAATAAATATTTAATTTATTTATCTCTTAATTTTTTATTCAGTTGTCAAAATACTTCTTGTCTTAGCTTCTCACCATATGCTCCCGTAGCCCGAAGCGCCTTGTTTCTTATAACTCGGGATTGCCGCGGTCGCCCGCCTCTGGCGGACTCCCTCGCAATGACAGTTACGAAAGGCGTTTTACTAATCAAGACGGTTCTTCCAACCAACGGGTGGTTAATCTGTTGATTGGAAATGTCTGTCTCGAATAGATAGACATTTGGCAAAGGAGTTGCGATCCGAGAGGCTGACGCTAACAAGCATGCGGCGCCAGACCTCGAGCCGGACAGCTATCCAACAACCGTCACTCTAACGGTGGTTTGTTGCCCTATGAGTGATATTTAGCGAGGCGAGGATTTCTCTCTTCGATAGTCCTGGCTTCGCCAAACATTTTAAGGTGCTTGAGTTTAAAGTGCTGTTCCCAACTCTCTCTTTGGGAAGGCCGGGTTCAGAAGTGACAAGCTCTTCCGAGGCCCGGCTCTCCCGCCCGATCTAGAAAGTTTCAAAAAACTCTCAACCGGGCGGAGAGAGCTTCGAGGTGCTTCCTTTTTCTATTGGTCGCCGCCCTCTCTCCTTGGCGGCTTCCAAATCCAGTAAGGAAGCAATTGACTTTTTATTTAATGTTCTCTGGTCGGCTATCTTTTTCCTGTTTTCAGCTTACAAACCCATTATATCATATATAACAAATATTGTCAAGCATATATGACTAAAAATTTAGAATTTATTATTATTTTCCTAAATTTATTAAAATATATTATCTAATTTATAATACTATTTTGTCACAAAAATTTGACATTTAAATATTATGGGTGTATAATGAAAGTATCTATTTAATAAATCAACAAAGAATATGTACAAACAGTCATTAACTCAGGCCGGGCTGACCGAAGAAATGGCCCAAATTTATGAGGTTTTGCTGAAAAACGGGCCACAAAATGCTGGAAAATTAGCCAAAAAAACCGGCTTAAAACGCGGTTTGGTTTACAAAACACTGGATCGCCTGTTAGAAAAAGGGTTGCTAGAAAAAAACGAGGCCGACAAAAAGGTGTCCCTATTTTCCGCCAATCATCCGCTAAAATTGCAAGAAATAGTAGAAACCAAGCAGCAAAGGGCAAAAAACGCCGCTTTGGCCCTGGATGGTGTTTTGCCAGCCCTGGTTTCCGACTACAACCTGCTAAGCGGCAAGCCAGAAGTTCTCTATTTCGAAGGCGAGGAGGGTCTAAAAAAAATTGCTTTCGATTCCCTGTCGGCCAAAACGGAAATACTGCAATATATAGACAACGAGGCAGCCAATAAATATTGGCCAAATCTTAATGAGGAATATGTAAAAAAAAGAAAGGGCCTGGGCATTAAAAAACGCATGATTACCATTGACAGCGAGTTTATCAAAAAAAATAAAGCCAAGTACGATCGCAGTATTACCGATATTCATCTGATAGACGGAGAGCGCTACCCCTTTGCCACCTCCATGCAGATTTATGACAATAAAGTAAGCCATGTCACTTTGAGCCAGAATAAAAAAATCGGCTTTCTCATCGAAGATGCCGAGATTGCTGGAATGCATCGGACTATTTTTGAGTATATGTGGGAAAAAACCAGTCCACTTTTTGAGCCTCAAACCGCCGCGGCCAATGATTGAGGCTGGGCGGCCAAATCGTTTCTCTCAATCACAACAAATTTTTCGCCGGCAATTTCCGTCTCGCCCACTTCCTTGAAACCGAACCGACTTTTATAAAAATCCAGCAGTTCCGGCCGGCGACCGTAAACAACCGCCTCAATAATATTTTCCCGGGCCGCCGAGTCAATGACTTCTTTGATCATGGCATTGCCGATTTTAAAACCCTGGGCTTCGGGACGAACATTAAAGGAGGCGGCATAGAGCCGGTTTTGGCCGCGCGGCTCCAGACGCAGAAAACAAATAATTTTTCTGTCATATCTAAGAATGGTAAAAACCGATTGAGACTTGGCAGAACCTTCTTCTGGGGAAACCGCCTCTTCAAAATCACTAGAAACTTCTCTAAGCAGCTCTTCGGGGTAATCCTCTCTGTTGGCCAAAAAAATTCTAATCATCTCCTCTTTTTCCGAGGGCAAAAGATCGGCTGGCTGCCTGGTCTCCATACTAACCTTGGCCGCCTCTTTGAAATCAATCTCTTCTCCGGCTTCCAATAAAGCCCTGAAAGAAGCGGCGAACAGCAAAACGTCCGCTTTAATACTATCCATCTGGTCCAGAATTTCTGATGCCTCAAAACCGCGAGCTGCCTTCAGACAAAAATCATTTAAAACGTCCCTACCTCGAGACAACAGGCTTGAGCGCACCTTATCTAAAACATCACCAGGAATATTTCTGCCAAACTCTTTGGCCACCAGCTCTATTGTCTCATCGGCTGTCTCGATGATTTCGACATACTTGGCAAAAATTTTTTCCGCCACGGCTGGCGGCAACCTTTCGCCTAACTCCAGAATCTTGTTACCCATTTCTTGACCATATTCACAGGAAAGAAAAGTCTTAAATCCAGTCAAACCAAACCGAGAGGCAAACCGCCTAACTGGCTCCATTTTAACAGAGGACATGGTCTTAATGAATTGCAAAAAATGAAACTGCTCCCTCAGGGACAGGTTTGATAAATCAATATTTAGCTCTTGGCCTATTTTTTCACGCATGGATTTTTTTGACATCCACTTAAAATCCACCAATGCCTCTTCCCGCTGCCTACTCTCATCTTTGGAGCGACTGGCGGGTATAAAAACATCGGTGACAGACAATTTCCTGGAAAAAAAAGACTCTAACGACCTAAAAAGTTGGTTACGCTCGTACAGTAAGGCTGAGTCAGGACTAAAAAATACTTCTGTTTCGCCATTGGCTATCGCTAAATCAATTAAGTGCTGGGGAGGACGAATTTTATCTTCAATAGAATCTATCTCTTGATTTAAACGGCAAATTTCATCAAAGTCTGACTCATCAGCGACATAAAGACCATGACGAGATTCCCAAGCGTAAATTCTGCCACTTAAAATAAAAGGTCGACGATTATTGTGCCTTGACTCTAGTAGTTCACCTTTTTCAAAATGGTTATATATTTCCTGAGCTCGCATTTTTAAAAAATAACTGCCCTCGTTTTTTTCTATGGCTTCCTTTAAAACCATTATAACTTTAGAGCCAGCTTTCTCGGAAAAAGAATAGTCCTGAGAAACCTCACATAGCCTCCTAATAAACTCTAAAAAAACAGCGGTACGAGAAAAATTCTTACTATTGGAAAAATCTAAATTATCAACTAAAACCTGATCATAAAGTTCGCTAAAAAAAGAATAGGCGTAGTTTAAACCATGCAGAACCTCGCTCTCCAAATCCGCGTCAGTGTCTGGCCGACAAATTAAATCCACTAAGCCTTCTATAAAAATGTCTGGGCGTATTGTCTGGGGATCCTGAAAAAGATACTGAAAAAATTTTCTACTAGCACTCGGGCTCTGGTGGTGAGTTTTAATAACAGCTTTAAAGGTCTTGTCAGCTATAGATTCATCTTTGGAGCCGTCCCTTTTAAAATCTCCGTGAAGCTGAAGCGCGCAATTCAAGTCCATCGCCAGAAGATCTTGCTCTGCCTCTGGCCTATCCTCGATTAAGGATAAACCCCTACTAATTATCGCCTCTACTATCTCTGGTGGCAATAAGTGTCTCTGACTATTTTGCTCTAATTCTGGCAGTAGCTTCTTAAAAAAATAGTCAAATGGCAGGGAATTAATTAAAACCAGTGCCTGATTTTTTTTAGTCTGATCTACAGGGGTTGTTTCTTGTCTATCCGCTATAGATAGCAACAAACCCCTGCCCACCAAATAGTCAAACAAATTTTCTTCAAATTTTGACTCTTTTTGATCAGAACTTGCTTCAGCTTTATTTGCTATTTTTTTTTCGCCTTCCATATTTTATTTCCCTATTTTTTCCGCCTCGGCTAATTTGAGCGACAAGAGCCGAGAAACACCGTCGCCTTGCATAGTGACACCATAAAGCACATTGGCGCGCGACATAATGGCCCGATTGTGGGTGATGACGATAAATTGAGTTTTATGGGCCAGCTCCTCGATGATATCGCTGAACTTGGCGGAGTTGTTTTCGTCCAGAGCCGCGTCTACCTCGTCAAAAAGAATGAAAGGCGAGGGATTGTTGGCAATGATGGCGCAAATTAAGGCCAGGGCGGTCATGGTTTTTTCCCCGCCGGAAAGCACGCTGACGCTTTTAATTTTTTTGCCTGGCGGACAGGCTTCGATATCAATGCCTATATTGGCCAAGAAAGATTTATCCTCGGGACAAACCTCTTTTTTTTCTGGGGTAGCTTCTTTTAGCTCCTCTGCCGCCGTATTTTCTGGCAACGGAACAGAATTTTTCTGGGCGATTTCTTCGCGGATTATTTCGGCTTCGGTTTGTTCTTCCTGTTTCTGCGTCAAAACCAATTTGGCGCCGCCGCCATCGAACAACTTTTTGAAATAACGCGAAAAATCCTGATTGATTCTTTTAAATTCTTCTTCGAATTGCTTTTTAATTAATTTGTCCAACTCCACCACCACCTTCTCCAAGTCTTTGATGGCTTTTTTCAGGTCGTCGCTTTGCTGACTAAGAAAATCATAACGAGTTTTGACTTCCTCATATTCTTTTTCCACCTCCGGATCGGTGCCGCCAATCAGTTCCAACTGTTTTTTGAGCCGGCTGATTTTCAAAGACAGTTCGCCAATGTTGATATTTTTCAAACTACTGTCGACTTTGGGCCGATAGTCCTGGCCCAAATCTTGCCGCATGGCGGAAAAAAGGTCTTCTTTTTTGGTTTCTACCTTGGCCAATTCCACCCGCACCTCATTAAAGGCCAAATTGACTTTATTTAATTCCAATTGCAATTGGTGCATCTTTTCCTGCAGAATAAAAACTTCTTGTTTTTTGCTTTCCTCGGCTTCATTAAAGCTATCGATTTGCTCTTTAACTTCCGCCAATGATTTTTCGGTTTTGGCCAACTGGCTTTCTAATTCCTTTTTCTCTGCCGCCAGCCCTTTGGCCAGCTCGTCCTGATCTTTGGGGGCTAGCTGGTTTTTGGCCAGTTGTTCGGCGGTTTTATTCAGCTCGGACTCCAATTCTCCTACTTTATTCCGGAGAGAATTCTTTTGGGAAAGCGCCACTTCGACTTTAATTTTTATCTCGTTAATTTCGTTGACCAAGAGGTCTTTATCTTTCAAAAAACCTGACAGTTGATTTTGCAGAGCGGCAATCTCTTGTGACTGCTCCTGACGGTTGGCGCTGGAGAGACGCTGATAAAAAACTTCCATCTCCGCGAACAGATTATCGGCTTCGCGTTTCAAGTCTTCCAAAACTTCCAGGGTGGCAGTCCGCCTCAATTTATTAGTGAAATCACGCTGCAACAGATAGATGCGATTGACGGTTTGGCGGATTTCTTTTTCGGAAATACCCAATTCGCTCTGAAATTCTTTTTGTAATTTCAATAAATTATCCTCCAACTCCCTGAATTCGCTCAAAACCATTTCTTGCCGCGATCGCTTGCCGTTTAAATCCTCTTGCCAGCGCTTAATTTGTTTTTCTTGATCAGCGATCTGAACGCCAAAATTTTTAAGCTGCGCGTTTAATTCGTCCTGACGCCTTTCGAGCCAAGACAAGTCCTGCCGACCGACTTTCAGATATTCCACATCCAATTTGCCTTTGACTTCCGCCAGTGACTGGAGCAAAGAGTTTCTTAAAGCCAGCTTTTGATCGTAATCGTTTTGCAATTTATTGAACTCTTCTGCCCGTCCGCGCTGACGACCGATTTCTTCCAATTGCCTGTGTAGTAAGTCTATTTCCCGCTCCAGCCGCATGCCGCTTTTTTCTTTTTCGGTAAAAGAGCGGGCCAGCTCCTGATAACTAGCGTCTAAATCAAGCCAGAGGTGGCCGTAATAGTTCATTTGCCATTGCCGCAATTCTTTTTCTATCTCTTTGCGTTTTTGCAAACGATTGACCTGGCGCGTCAGTGATTTCAGGTGCGGCTCCAGCTCAACCAACAACCCCTTGACCTGTTCGATGTTTTCCCTGGATTTTTTTAGCTTACCAACCGAACGGTCGCGCTTGAGCTGAAACTGCTTGACACCGGTCGCCTCATCAAAAAATTCTTTTCTTTCCTGGGTCGAATAGTTAACCAAACGATCAACCATGCCTTGGCCGATGATACTATAGGTATTTTGGCCAAAGTTGGCTTTGGCCAAAAATATAATAATATCAAACAGCCGCACTTCATTTTTATTGAGTAAATATTGAGAGGAAGCGTCACGATAAATTTTTCTGGTAATCGCCACTTCGGCATAGTCCACCGGAGCCGATTTGTCTTCATTGTTTAAATGCAGAGAAACTTCGGCCAAGCTCATTTGGGATCTGTTGGAGGAACCGGAAAAAATCACGTCGGTCGATTTTTTGCCACGCAGCAGCTTCAGCGACTGTTCGCCCAAAACCCAGCGCACGGCGTCAACCACATTGGACTTGCCCGAGCCATTAGGGCCGACGATGGCTGTGACGCCGCAAATGCCTCGCGGCAACTGTCCGGTCCGCGACGAAAGGTGTGGGGCGATTTGGCAGCCCTGGCCGGGCGTGGGAAATTCCAACACCGTCTTTTGGGCAAAAGATTTGAATCCTTGGAGTTCGATACGCTGAAGATACATTCAAATAAATTTAACTTTTATTAAATCGGGCTTTAATCGCCTTGATAGTTTAAAGATTAAACTATAAAAAACCGGAGTTGTTCCTTTTATCTATTCTAACAGAAAATTCAACTTGACAAAATAGCTGAAACAATATATAATGCCGGAGTTGCCCGAGAACTGTTCTTGGCCGCAGCATTAAACCGTGGAGAAGTTTTGGAGGAGGGAAGACGCCCATGGCAATATCCGCCAACAATGGCGCCAACTCAATGCCAGCGCCGCTACTAGAAAGGCAGGAAGCGGTACTTAAGTTCTTTCCCAACAGAAAGCCGTCATCCAGACTTGATAGCAGCCCGTCTATCTCTGGACACGAAGGCATCGTGGTCTTTCCTGACAAGGAGCTTGGGCGAGCGATCGCTTCACAATGCTTGGTTGGCAAGAGTCTGCAGATCATGCTACAAGTCTACAAAACCGCAAGAGGGACCCACGTCTGGACCGCCAGCAAACACCCCCGAAAGAATCTGGTACTTCAAACCGCCGACCTTGGCGGAAAAGAAGTGGCGGTCATCATCGACGGGCAAAACCTGCTGGGGTCCATGAGACGACTCGGGCTGAAGTCAATGGTTGACACTATTAGCAGGGTTCTGCGACCATTCAGGCCGAAGCTTATCAATCTTTACCTGGGAGCCAACGACCTTATACAACTACTTCCCGCTGACAGGACAGCACTCCATTCCGGCGCAAGGATTGGTGAAACGCAGTTGACACTCTTCACTGTGGAGACTCGGCGCGTGGCCGACGATAACGGTACCAGAATGAAGAACAATATCGACGGCAGTATACTGCCGATCCTGGGAGAGCTGACAAACGACAGATCTTGCGAAGGCCTAATACTCTTTACGGGCGACAAGGATTTCAGCACCGGCGTGGAGCTTTGGATGGGTATTGGCGAACAATCACACCGCCCGGGCAGACCGGCCATTGTGGTCTCGGCCGATCCCATGCTTAGCACCGAACTGCGAGAGGCCATGAACCACCCCAGAGGGAACCTGATCTTTTTGGAAGACCTGTGTTGAAACCAGTCTGCGCTATAACACCCGGCCGACTCTGGCAAGAGTCTGGCCGATTTTTTTTATTAAAAAACGCCAAGACAATCTAAATTCCGAAGCCTGACTTAAAATTTGTAAATTCCTGAATTTCAACTAAAATGCTATAATACAGCCAATTAAGCAACCAATAGCTATGACAAACAAAAAACAGAGGCTGGTTATCGTTGACAGCAATGCTCTGATTCATCGCGCTTTCCATGCCTTGCCACCACTCTCCAACAAAGAAGGCCAATTGACCAATGCGGTCTATGGCTTCACTATGATTTTAATCAAAGCCATCAAAGACTTAAAACCAGATTATTTGGCTGCCTGCTTTGATTTAAAAGGCAAAACTTTCCGCCACGAGGCCTATGATCAATACAAGGCCACCAGGATAAAACAGCCCGACGAACTCTACCAGCAAATTCCCATCGTCAAAGAGGTTTTAGAGGCTTTCAAAATTCCTGTTTTCGAAAAAGAGGGGCTGGAAGCCGACGATTTAATCGGCACCATCGCTCACTTAAAATCTGTTGACCGTCCGGACATCGAAACCATTATCGTCACCGGCGACCAAGACACTCTGCAGCTTGTCGACTATAATACCAAGGTGCTAACGCCGCATAAAGGCATGAGCGAAACCATCCTTTATGGCGAGGATGAGGTAAAAGGAAAATTCGGCGGCCTGGAGCCCAAACAACTAATTGATTATAAAGGGCTACGTGGCGACGCCTCTGATAACATTCCAGGAGTCAGGGGTATTGGTGAAAAAGGAGCCATTGAACTTTTGCGAGAGTTTGGCAGCGTGGAGAATGTTTACAAAAACATTAAATCCAAAAAAATTAAAGAACGAACGCGCGAGCTGCTTTTGGCCAACAAAGACACGGCGCTATTATCGAAAAGGCTGGCGACCATAGTTTTGGACGCTCCGATAAAATTCGAATTGGAAAACTGCCGCTTTAGCGGCTTTGATAAAAATGCCGTGGTAGATATTTTTCAAAAATTAAACTTCAAACGACTACTGGCGCAACTAGCCACACTTTTAAAAAATGACCCTGCGACAACAATAGGGCAAGGAAATTTATTTTCCCAGATGTCATTCCGAGGAGTCCAGTCATTACACCGACTAGACGACGTTGGCCTGCCTGCCGGCAAGGCAGGGATCCCGTCTAATATTGAAAAAGATGGGATTGCCGCGGTCGCTCCGCTCCCTCGCAATGACAATAAAAAAATCGGCCGGCAAAATTATCAGTTGGTTGATGAGGAAAAAACCGCCAAAAAATTCTTAACTGAACTGAAAAGGCAGCGCGAGTTTTGTTTTGATACCGAAACCACCGGACTGGATCCTTTTCAGAACAAACTACTGGGAATCAGTTTTTGTTGGCAGGAAGGCGAGGCTAGTTATTTGACAGTCAGGATTATTAAAAACAATCTTAAAGAGCTAAAAAAAATATTTGAGAACAAAAATGTAAAAAAAATCGGCCATAATCTAAAATATGATATTGAGATTTTGGAAAAAAGCGGCCTAAAGACCAATAGGCTTCACTTCGACACCATGATCGCTTCCTATGTTTTGAACCCCGGCGGCCGCCAGCATAATTTAGACACGCTGGCTTTCGTTGAACTGGGATACCAAATGCAACCGATAGAGGAGTTGATCGGCAAGGGACGAGGCCAAATATCCATGGCCGAAGTGCCAATAGACAAAGTTTGTTGGTATTCTTGCGAAGATGCCGATCTGACTTTTAGACTGTACCAGAAACTGAAGCAAGAGCTGGGTGAGCAAGGCACGGAGGGCCTGTTGGAAAACCTGGAAATGCCGCTGGTGGAGGTTTTGGCGACAATAGAAACTAACGGCGTTAAAATTAATGACAAAATTTTAAAAAAATTAAGTGATGATTTCGCCAAAAAAATTTCTGCCATAGAAAAAAATACCTGGAAGCTAGTTGGAGAAAAATTCAATTTGGCCTCGCCGTTACAATTAAAACAAATACTGTTTAAAAAACTAAAAATTGACGGGGCTGGGCTGGCTAAAACAAAAACTGGCATTTCCACCGGCGCGGCAGAACTGGAAAAACTGGCTGCTTGGTTCAGAGAAAACAAGGCGGACGAAAAAAAACTCAAGGTTATAAATTTACTTCTTGAATTTCGCGAGTTATCAAAATTGAAATCAACTTATCTGGACGCCTTGCCGGCTCTAATAAATAAGGTTGACGGCCGGGTCCATACCAGCTTTAACCAAACCGTGACAGCCACCGGTCGCCTATCGTCCAGCGAGCCAAACCTGCAAAATATTCCTATTCGCACAGAAACTGGCGGACCAATAAGACGCGCTTTCATCGCCGAGCGGGGCTACAAAATAATGAAAGCCGACTATTCGCAAATCGAATTGCGTATTGTCGCCTCACTGGCCAATGACAAAAAAATGTTAAAAATTTTTGAGAGCGGCGGCGACATTCATACCAGCACCGCGGCTTTTATCCACGGCATCAAACCCGAAGAGGTGACCAAAGAAATCAGGCGTACCGCCAAGGAAGTTAATTTTGGTGTCCTCTATGGCATGGGTGCCTGGGGGCTCTCGCAACGCACCGGCATTTCCAACACGGAAGCGCAAAAATTTATCAGCAAATACTTTTCTACTTTTAAAGAAGTGAAAAAATGGCTGGATGAAACCATTGAGCTTGCCAAAGAACGCGGCTACGTGGAAACGCTTTACGGCCGCCGGCGCTACTTACCGGAAATCAATTCGGGCGTCAGCCAGGTACGCAGCGGCGCCGAACGCATGGCGGTCAACATGCCCATTCAGGGCACAGCCGCCGACTTAATAAAACTAGCGATGATCAAAATTCATAAAAATTTGCCCCATATCAGCCCTAAAGCCAAAATAATCCTGCAGGTGCATGACGAGTTGGTTTTTGAGGTGCCGGAAAAAGACATTAAAAAAGTGGCAAAGTTTGTCAGGGAAAAAATGAGCTCGGTCATTAGGTTGCGCGCTCCGATTGAAGTAGAGGTCTCCGCCGGCGACAATTGGGGTGAGACCCGGGAAATAAATTTATGATTTTCTTCCTCTATGGCACGGATCATTACCGCGTCAAAGAAAAACTGAAAGAATTAAAACAAGGTTTCACCCAAAAACGCGATGAGACCGGCTTGAACGTAATCAATTTAAACGGCGAGAATTTAGAGGCCGATCAGCTGCGGCAAGAAGCGCTGGCCACGCCTTTTTTGGGCGAGAAAAAAATGATTATTGTCAAAAACGTTTTAGCCAACAAAAAACAGGCCAGGGCTATAATTGAGTTTTTAAAAAATTATGAAGAAAAAATTGACAATATTCTTTGTTTTATCGACCTTTTAGACGAAGTAAAATCAACGCGTCAGACAAAAGCCGAGAACGCCAACGCCTTATTTCAATATTTGACCAAACAAAAATTTCACTGGCAATTCAACCTCATGAACAACCTGGAAGTCGAGCGCTGGCTAAAAAAATATTTAGAAGACAAAAAAATACTCATGGAAAAAACCGCCAGTCAGCAACTGGTTGCTGCTGTCGGCAATAACCTGGATAGCCTAATTTTGGAGCTTGGCAAACTGGCCGCCTACAGAAATGGTCAAATCATCACCAACGCTGATATAAAAGAATTAGTCCGAGCCAAATTTGACGAAAATATTTTTAACCTGGTTGACGCCCTGGGACACAAAGACAAAAAGCTGGCCCTAAAACTAACTAGCAACCAGTTACGGAGCGGCAATTCCCCTCTGGCCATTTTTAATATGATGGCCAGGCAATTTAAAATCTTACTTCAGGTTAAAACGGAAAAGGCCACAGCCAACAGCTTAAAGCTCCATCCCTTTGTTTTTAAAAAGGCGCGGGATCAGTCGCAAAAATTTACAAAAAATCAACTGCTGAAAATTTATCAGGAACTGGTGGCGCTGGAAGCGCGGTTAAAATCCGGCACCAAAAATCCCGAATTATTATTTGACCTGTTTATTATGAACATGCGCTGATACAGATAATAATGATTACTTTAAAAGCCCCGTTAAGGGGCTTTTGTTATTTTAGCATTTTACTGAGTTTTTTCATTAACCTCGACTTCTTGCGAGCGCCGGTATTCTTTTTGATAATTTTTTGCTGCATTGCCTTGTCAATCGCCTTAACGGCTGCTTTAATTTTTTGTACCGCCGAATCCTTTTCTTGTTTGAGGATAAATTTCTGCGATTTTTTAACTAAATCCCTGATTGCGGTTTTGGCCTTCAGATTTCTGGCCAACTTTTTTTTGCTTTGGCGCAGGGCTTTAATAGCTGATTTTTTTATGGGCATAACAAAAAGATTTATTTTTTACGCAAACGGTTGACAAATTGACTATAACACAAAAAATTTTTTTTGACAAGCGGCTTTTGTTTAAGCTAGAATTAATCAGTAATAACAAATAACTTGCCGCTTATATGTTCAAAGAAAATCAGCCCGCCGGTGAAACCGAAACCGTTATTGGACCGTCGGTAAAAGTGGAGGGCGACTTTGTCACTGAAGGCAATGTCGTGGTTCAGGGAACGGTTTGCGGTACCATTAAAACCTCCAAGGACCTCAAAATCGGCTCTAAATCAAAAATTTTCGCCGATGTCAGCGCCGAAAACGCCCTAGTTGCCGGAGAAATTCAAGGGAATATCAGGATCGGCTCTAGATTAGAGCTCACTTCTACGGCCAAAGTCTTCGGCGACGTTAAAACCGAAACCCTGATTATGGCAAACGGCGCCATTTTAAATGGCAAGTGCCAAATGGGTAATGTCAAAGAGCGGTCTTCTCGACCCGACTTTACCAAGCAGGCGAAAATCGACCTAAAACCACAAACGACGGAGGAACTGACGGAAAATTCAAACGAAGAAAACAAAAAAAAGAAAAAATAAACAAAACCAACCGCCAATAAGCTGTTATTGGCATCTTTTTATGTATTACTATCTCTATGATTCGCGCTTGGCTGAAAAAAAATATGGCAGCACTGTCGCTAAAATTGAAACCCGGCTAACGGATTTGGGCATTAATGGAAAAATAAACCATCTGTCTTTTCTAAAAAACATTCAGCAAGTGGTGGGCGAAGAGCTTAAAAGGGGCGTGAAAACAATTGTCATTGTCGGCGATGACAAAACTTT
Source organism: Patescibacteria group bacterium (assembly GCA_041649575.1). Taxonomy (GTDB): domain Bacteria; phylum Patescibacteriota; class Patescibacteriia; order 2-01-FULL-39-33; family 2-01-FULL-39-33; genus JBAZMW01. Next base: position 70,076 of record JBAZMW010000004.1, read on the forward strand.
TGGACAAGTAATAAACCTGATAGCCGACTTTAATGTGGTTGTCGGCTTTATACCTGTTGAGGGCAAAAACGACATTGCCAGGTTATTAGGCATACCTGAGGGTGAGAAGGCCTGCGACGTCTTGTCTTCTAGAATAATCAAAAAGATGGATCTTGGAGAAATTAATGGCTATTACTTTTTTACCTCCTTGGAGGTTATTAACCACCAGGTGGCCCTAGAGTGTGACAATAGTTATTTTATCAACTCTGAAAAAAAAGAATTGGCGATAAAAATTGCCAACCTGGACTGTTATCAAGAAGCGCCCACTCAGCCCGATGACAATAAATTGGATATTTTTTTAACCGGCCCTAAAAGCACTTTTTTTTGGAAAAAAAATACCGACCCGCCGACGCATCTAAAAGCCAAAAACATAAGAATTACCAGCTTTAAATCAACACCCATCTTATTAAACGATGACGGCCGCATTATCAAAACTCCGGCCACCATCACCATCAGCCACAAAAAAATAAAAGTTATCGTAGGAAAAAATAGATTATTTTAAAAAAACGGCCTCTAAGGCCGTTTTTTTATTCTAAGAAGATCAAGTGGCGACCGGTTCCCGAATAAACTTTTTTTGTTCAATTAAATTATCATCAACTATCATCACTTTTTCTCTTATCTCTATTACCCGACTACTATCGATGATTAAATCATGAACCAATAGCTTTTCAACCAACTTGGGAGAAGAGACGATATATTTTTCCAATTGCTGGGTCTCACTGTTAAACTCAAAATCCTTTACCTGGCCTAATCTTTGACCACTTTCAGTCTCGACCTCCAGGCCAATTAGTTGTTTTTGATTAAGAAACATCGATTTTAAAAATCAACGCTTATCTAATATTTCTACGGCGGGCTGATCCTTCTTTTTTCTAAAAGTCACTAATTGCTGCAAAATTGTTAAAAGAGTAACTACCAGCCAGTAGAGAACTAGGCCGCTAGGCAAGGTAAAACCAATAATAAAAGTCATGATGGGCATAAAAATAACCATCTGTTTGTTCATAATAGCCAACGTACCCTCATCTTTACTACCAGTGGTTTTAACTTCCGGTTTATTGAAATTAAGCATTCGAGCTTGCCAGAATTGAGCCAGAGCGGCTAAAGCCGCCAGAATTACCTGTGGCTTGGATAAATCCAAAAAACCAAAAGCGATCGGGCTAAGTGTGCCGGGATTGGGAATAAAAGAATAAAGCTTGCTTAAACTGCCCTGGGCCAAACCAGTGTAAAAAACTTGATAAATGGCTATTAAAAAAGGAAATTGAATCAATAGGGGCAAGCAGGAAGAAAAGGGACTGACTTTTTCTGCCTTATAAAGCTTCATCATCTCTACGCCCATTTTTTCCCGTTGATCCTTGTATTGATTTTTCAGGGCGTTAATTTTTGGCTGAAGCTGTTGTAAGGCTTTCTGCGACTTCAAGGATTTGGCAGAAAAAGGATATAAAATCAATTTAATCAAAAAAGTTAATAAAATAATAGCCACTCCGATGTCATGACCGGGAATAAAATTATAAAACAACACCAATAGATTCAGCAGCGGCTGATAAAAAATAATATTAAATAATTGAATCATAAATTAATTTTAGTCCGGCCTGGAAAAATTTTTATTTTACCTGGTCGAGGCCGCCTTTAGAAAATGGGTTGCAACGCAGCACCCGCCCCAAAGCCTTTAACCCCCCCTTAATAATTCCATATTTTTCTACCGCCTGATAGGCATACTCTGAACAGGTCGGCTGAAACTTACAGTAACCGCCCGGGTAAAAAATCCGTGGCCAGCCGTAGTCAAAAGAAAGGGTTTTTTGGTAGAGTCTGATTAATCTTAAAGCAAAAAAACGAAGAGAATAAGCCAGGTTGCGAATTGTTAAATTAATCGGCATTTTTTAAAAACAGTTAGGAGCTCCGATTCTAAAAACTGTTGTTTTTGACCCAAGGCCAAAGGCGTAGCGCTAATAATTATATCAATATTTTGACTAAATTTAAATAAATTTTTTTTAACAATCTCCCTTAATCGTCTTTTGATTAAATTTCTTTGCGAGGCCTTTTTAGAGACTTTATTAGAAACGACTACCGCAAAACGACAGAAATCTAAACCATTAGGCTTATAATAAATTGCCAAAAATCCACTGAAAGCCCTCTTACCGCTTCTAAAAATTTTAAGAAAATCGTTACGTTTGGTTAGACGATATTTTTTGGCCAACATAATAATAAAAAATTAGGTAATTATGGCCAAAACCGTGCCGACTAGTTTGACCGACCTCGATTTTTTCTTCTTTTTAGGACTTTTCTGCCATTTTTAGTCTGCATCCGATGACGAAAGCCGTGCTTTTTGACTCTTTTTCTCTTTTTTGGTTGGTAGGTTCTCTTGGGCATAAAACTTCAATTAATAACTCTTTGTATTATTTTTTGTCGCTTTCAAAAGAATAACATTTTTTTAATAACACGTCAATGAAAAGAAAAAATATTTATCAACATCTAATCAACATCTAATCAACACTTTTTGTTTTTTATTGACTATTTCTAATTTTGTTAACTTGTGCTAAAATTATAAAGACTTATTTTTACTCTTAATCCAACCCTCCATCATGATTCCCCAGCAACTCTGGCAAGCAGCGCTCGGCGAGCTAGAACTTTTATTATCAAAGGCTAATTTTACCACTTGGTTTAAAAACACGGGAATCTCTTCTGTTGAAGAAAACAAGGCAGTGATTTCTGTGCCCAACAGCTTTACTAAAGAATGGCTGGAAAAAAAGTACCATCAAACTATTCTTAAGGCCCTAAAAAACGTTACCGACAATAAAATCAAAGAGGTGGTTTACAAAATCGAGGCCGTAGCCCAACAACCAAGCTTTAATTCGGCCAGCCTGCTTAATAAAAACATTACCCCAGATAACACCCCACCAGAAGCCACCAAAGAGAGCTACTTCAGTGATAAAATCCCGGAAACAACCAATAATTTTATTCTTAATCCCCGCTATACCTTTGCCACTTTCATTGTCGGCAAAAACAACGAACTGGCCCATGCGGCTTCGCTGGCGGTCGCCAAGAACCCGGGCCACGCCTATAACCCATTGTTTATTTATGGCGGCGTGGGTCTAGGAAAAACCCACTTACTTCAAGCTATCGGTCATAAAATTTTAAACGATAATCCTAAAACCAAAGTTTTGTATGTTTCCTGCGAGAAATTTGCCAATGATTTTATTAATGCTATCCAAAACGGCAAGGCCGAAGAATTCAAACAAAAATACCGCTCTATTGATTTGTTGTTAATCGATGATATTCAATTCATTTCTGGCAAGGAACAGACCCAGGAAGCTTTTTTTCACACCTTTAACGAACTACACCAGCAAAACAAACAGGTGGTGATCTCCTCTGACCGGCCGCCCAAGGCTATCGCCACCCTGGAACATCGCTTGGTTTCACGTTTTGAGTGGGGAATGATTGCCGACATCTCCAGCCCGGATTTAGAAACAAAAATGGCCATTATCGAGGCTAAAGCCAAGGAAAAAAATTACTCTCTGGAGCCGGCAGCCACCAACTACTTGGCCAGCGTCATTCATAATAATGTCAGGGAATTAGAAGGTGCGTTAAACCGTATTATTGCCCACAGTCAACTACAAAATAAAAAGTTAACTCTTGAGGAAATCAAACAAATAACCGACTCCATTACCACCAACTCTCAAAAAAAATCAATGACCCCTAAGTATATCATTAATACTGTCGCCGAATACTTTGATATTGAAATAGCCGACATTCTCTCACCTTGCCGCAAAAAAAGCCTCACCGAGCCAAGACAAATAATTATGTATTTGATGCGCGAGGAAATGAAAGCCTCCTATCCGACAATTGGCCAGGAGCTCGGCGGTCGCGATCATACCACAGTCATCCACGCTTACGAAAAAATTGTCAAAAATTTAAAAACCGACGACAAATTAAGGCAGGACATTAATGTTTTAAAACAAAAACTATATAGTTGATAATTTGGGTAAAAATTCTTTATAAAAAGTAACTAACTTGGTGATAGTATTGTTTTAAAAAGTTAATAAACTTTAGATAAGTTAAAATAAAACTGGAAAAATTTTTTAAAACCATTTAATAAAATTCAAGTCACTAGTTTTAAACAGTTGGTTGTAATAATTATTCAGTGTTTATACCTAAAAAATTTATTTTAAATATTAAAAAAGGTATAGTTTCATAAATTTTTAATAACTTTCCACTTTTCCCCTGTCATTAATATAATTATTAATAATTATTTTATTAAACTATATGAAAATTTCTTGTACCCAAGAAAATTTAAATCAAGGGTTGATGGTAGTTAGCCATATTGCCAATAAAAATTCTAATTTGCCAATTTTAGCTAACATTTTAATAAAAGTAGAAGATAAAATTTTAACTTTCTCGGCAACTAATCTAGAAATTGGCATTATAGCTCAAGTAAGGGGTAAGGTGGAAAAAGAAGGCGACTTCACAGTGGATGCTAAATTACTAGCCGACTATATTTCTTTATTACCAAAAGAAAGGGTGGACCTGGAGTTAGTAGAAGATAATTTAAAAATAGAGTGCCAAAAACAAAAAACAAAAATTAAAGGATTAACAGCTAGTGATTTTCCTTTAATCCCTAAAATAAACAAAGAAAACCCCTATATTATTAGTGCTAAGAGTTTTAAAGAGGCAATCAGCCAGGTGACTTTTGCTGTTTCTAATTCAGAAACTAGGCCGGAAATTTCTGGGGTGTTTATAAAATTTACTAATAATACTGCTGTTTTTGCTGCTACTGACGGCTATCGGTTGGCGGAAAAAACAATTGACCTAATTGAGGGCGGCAAAGAAGAAAAGACAATAATCGTACCAGTCAGAACCCTACAGGAGATTTCCAGGGTGTTAGGAATTTTTAAAGAGGACGTGTCCCTAAAAGAAGTGGAAAATGTGGAGATTTATATTTCTAATAACCAGATAGTGTTTACTTATAATGGGGTGGAGTTAGTCTCCCGTTTAATTGAGGGAGAATATCCTAATTATTCCCAAATCGTACCCAATAACAGTAAGACACAAATTAAAACCAATATCAATTCTTTAATTAAAGCAGTTAAAACAGCCAGTCTCTTCACTAAGAGTGGTATTTATGATATTAAATTAGAATTTAAAAAGAATAATGAAATAATCATCACCTCCTCCTCTTCTCAAACAGGGGAAAATATTTCAACCCTGGAGGCGGCTGTTAGCGGCGAAGAAAATAGTATTGTTTTAAATTATCGGTATTTTTTGGATGGTTTACAAAATATTAATACAGAAGAAATAATTATAGAAATAAATGACAGTAACAGCCCCTGTTTAATGAAGCCATCCGGATTGAGTGATTATTTTTATATTATCATGCCAATAAAACAGTAGACTGGCTAAATAAAAAGATCACCCCAGTTTGGGGTGATCTTTTTATTTAGCATTATTTTATTTCTAAATTCAACTTAGCGGTAGGTGTTTTTTTGTTATTTAGATCAAATATATAGCCGTAAATTTCATAATGGCCGGGACTGATTGTCTTATTCCAAATAATGGAAATGTCGGCTTTTTGGGGTTCACTGTAGCCCAAATATCCCTCTGAGCCATCCCCTACTTTTTGATAGTAGAAATCAATTTTTTTTACCTTTTGCCAATTGGTGAGCTGGGCACGCAGGGTAATTGGCAGTTTAATAGTGAAATTATCCTCTGGATAGGACCAAGTAAAGACGGGCAGGGTTTGTGGTAAAAGAAGATTTAATTCCACAGATTTTTTGGTGGTATTTTCCAAATCATCCTTGGCCAAAACCGATAGAGTATGATAGCCATTAGTTAAGGCTGATAAATTAAGGGAAGCGTCGCTGGAATCATTTTTGGTCTCAATTAGCTTGTTATCCAAATAATATTCTATTTTTTTTATACCCCGTCTGGCTGATGCCGCTATTTCCACAGTTAGGCTGGCTTCTTTTATGGTTTGGTTGGGTAGTGGAGTAATAATAGTTAGGTTGGGCTGGTCGGCTTCCAGGTGAATATTATCATAATCCGTCGGCAAGTTTTGATTATTTTGGCTAGTGTCATAACCTTTCTCTTTTGCCCATCTTTGGACGGCCTGCTCCCAGTTATTAAATTGGGGATCGGCAGAGGGATTTTGGGGCGGCTCACCGTGAGGATCGTCTTTGTTTATATAATTTAAAATGTCGTGAATCTCTTTGATTTTGATTTCTTTAATGGTTGATTCCGGTGTGTATTGCGTGGCCAGTTTATTGGACATGGTATCGATTTTTACAATGGTCTCCGGGCTGGTTTGGCCGTCTAAAATCGGCTTGCCGGTGGTTATTTTTTCTGGGGCAGTAAAATTTTCTGGGGCAGTATCTTTTAGCGCTTCAAGCATAAATTGATTCCAAATGGGAGCGGCAACAATACTGCCGTCGGCGCCGCGTTTCATTTCCTTATTGTTATTGTTGCCCACCCAAACGCCGGCTACCAGGCTGGGCGTATAGCCAATAGTCCAAGCGTCATGATAATCATTGGTGGTACCGGTTTTAGCGGCGACAGGACGGTTTGGTAGGGTCAGTTTACTGCCTCGTCCAAAAATAAACGACCTGGCTTCATCGTCAGAAATAATACTGGTGGTTAAGCGGGCAATTTCCGGTTCTAAGATTTTTTTTGTTTTATCTTTGTACTCATAAAGCACCCGGCCTTGTTTATCTTCGATTTTAAGGATGGGGTTAAGCTCATGTTTTATGCCTTCTTGGGCCAAAACCGCATAAGCTCCCACGTGTTCCAAGAGTTTTATTTCCCCGCCACCCAAACAAATTGACAGACCAAAGCGGTCGCGATCCTTGAGGGTGGTATATCCCAGTGAGTCGGCCAGATCCAAAATATTATTAATGCCGGTGAGGTAGGTGGTTTTAACGGCCGGGATATTAAGCGAGCCGGCCAGCGCCACTTTCATGGTTATGGGGCCGTGTTCTTTTAGGTCATAATTTTTAGGCTCATATGGCTGGGAACCAGTGGTGTCGAAATTGGTATTAACATCATACAATACCGTGTCAGGGGTGTAGCCCTTAAGAAAGGCGGCGCTATAAACGATCGGTTTAAAAGAAGAGCCGGGTTGCCTAGGTCTTAGGGAGACATTGACCTGGCCGTCAATTTCGTCATTAAAATAATCAACGGAACCAACCATAGCCAGAATTTGTCCGGTTTTCGGATCGAGAGCGGTTAAAGAGGCGTTGGTAAAATTATATTTTTTACCATTAGTTTCCACTCCCGCTTTCACTGCCTCTTCCGCTATTTTTTGCTTGTCTAAATCTAAGGTGGTAAAAACTTTTAAACCTTCTTGAGTAATAAAATCTTCGCCATATTTTTCTGAAAGCAATTCCTTGATATACATGACAAAGTGCGGGGCGATAATTGACTCCCGAAGCGGTTTAAAAATAATTTTTTCCTGTTTGGCGGTTTTGGCCTGGTCTTGGCTAATGTAGCCCAACTCCGCCATGGAATCTAAAATATAACGCTGGCGAGCGATTAGCTTGTCTTTGTTGTTGCCATGGGGAGAATAATAGGTTGGGGCTTGAGGAATAGCAGCCAGAATGGCACTTTCGGCCAGCGTCAGTTCTTTGGCTGGTTTGCCAAAGAATGACTGAGAAGCAGCTTCAATGCCATAAATTATCGAGCCATAAGGTATTTCATTAAAATACATTTGTAAAATCTCGTCTTTACTGAACTTTTTCTCCAGTTGATAAGAAATTAAAAACTCTTTGATTTTACGAGTGTAAGTCTTCTCTCCAGTCAAAACCGCATTTTTTACAAACTGTTGGGTGAGGGTTGAACCACCAACCTTACTGCCGGTAAGAACATTTTTTATTAATGAACGGGCGATACCTGTCAGACTAAAACCTTTATGCTTGTAAAAATCCCTATCTTCGGCGGCTAGAGTCGCTTGCTGGGCGAATTTGGGGATATCGTCTAATTTGATTAAAGTTCTCTTGATGTCGCCGTGTACATCATATAAAACAGTTTGCCCGGTGCGATCGTAAATTTTAGTGCTGACCGTCAGGTTGCGGTTGATTACTTTGTTGGGGCTGGGCAGGTCCTTGGAAATCCAGGCCAGAACTCCAATCGAAGAAAGCCCAACCAGAAGAATTATAAAAATTATTAGAGGTACTAGGGTACCAATCAGCTTCTTTAATCCTTTTTTGGGCGGCCGATAACTACTTTTGGCAAAGGTTAGATCGGCTTGATGGTGGGTCTTGTCTTTCTGGCGCCGTGATTTTTTCAGATAAACCGGATTACGCCAGTCTGGCGTGGGTTTGCGAGGAGAGAGTTGAGGTATGGTCATAAGAAAATTTTATTGAGACTATCGCAAGTATTTGTACTTTAAGACAAGGATTGGTTTTAGCGGCGGTAAAATCTGGCTGCCTCTTCGGGAGAGATAGGATTGACGATTAGTCCGGAGCCGATCTCCACTCCTGCCCAAACGGAGCCACGTGGCGTTACTTTGAGATAGAGATGTTGATCGTTGTCGTTTATAACTTGATGGAAGTAATAATTATAAGGCAGATTAAGCTGGTTGATTTTATTTAGAACTTTCTTAAGCATCTTTGCCAGGCTAAAAAATTCAGCTTTTGTAAGCAAGGAGATGTTGTCTACGTGACGTTTGGGCATCAGCCAAATTTCATAGTTGTGCATCGGCGCCCAAGGGCAAAAAACAAGGAAATTTTTGTCTTCGAAGACGGCGCGCGGACCACGTTTTTCTTTTTTAAGGACATCACAATAAACACATGAGCCATTTTGCAGCTTATAGTCACGGGTTCGTTGGGATTTGTCCTTTAGGTGCGGCGGCAAGAACTGAGTGGCAAAGATTTGGGAATGGGCGTGCCGCAAGGAAGCGCCGGCGGCACCCCCGTGGTTTTTAAAAATCAAAATGTATTCGATTTTTTTGTACCGGCTGATGATTTTGGTGCGCTCGGCGTAGATTTCTAATATTTTAACCAGGTGACTATCAGAGAGATTTTCAACTTCTTGCAAATGATCCGGCGTCTCTATCACAACTTCCTGCCGACCATAGGCGCGGGGATTATCTTTACTAACTGCAGGAAATTTGTTACGGATGACTTTTATTAACCAGCCTCGGCTTTTTCCGGGCAAAAAGACGGTAGTGATCAACCGGCCCGCTTGGCCGATTTTTGGGGGACAAAAAATGCAGTTTTTTTCGCCAGTTGAGATTGAAGCTTGAGGCAATTCTAAATCATGAGGCCGTCGGCCGCGTTTGGGCGCGATAATGACGTATTTATTTTGGATGTAATCTTGGCGAATTTCTGATTTCATCTTTTTATTTACTTAATATATCATTTTTTTCTAAGCTTTTCAATTAAAAAACGTCGATTGATTAAAATCGACATTTTTTAATTTTAATCTTATTATTCTACTTCTTCTTCTGACTCTTCGGCATCTGGCTCCGTTTCGTCCCCTTCCTCGCCTTCTCCGTCAGTAAGGGGATCTAGCTCTGCATCGTCGTCAACCAAAGAGAGATTTTGGATTTCATCCAACATACTTAGTTGTTTATTAATTAAATAACTAACAGTTTCTTTATTATAACTTTTTTATAAAAATTGTCAAGAGCCAAGTTGGCTGGTAAAATTTTGGTGATTTAGGCCACAAATAGCTATAGCTAGAGCGTCGGCCGCGTCATCCGGTCGGGGCACCTCCTTTAATCCAAGAATGGCTTTAACCATTAGCTGGATTTGTCTTTTGTCGGCTTGCCCGTAGCCAGTAATTCCTTGTTTGACTTGCAAAGGGGTAAACTCTTTGATTAAGAGATGGTTTTTTTCGCCAACCAAGAGGATCACTCCGCGGGCTTGCCCGACCATAAGGGCGGTTTTGACATTTTTGCAGAAGAAGAGCTGCTCGACGGCCAACAGTGTTGGCCGGTAAACTTTTATCAACTTGGTTAGTTCTCGTTCCAGACTTTCTAGGCGTTTGGCCAACTCTAAACCCTTTTTGGTTTTGATGGAGCCATAAGCCAGAAGAGTTAGCTGATTTTGTCTCTGGCTGATAAGACCATAACCAGTATCGGCTATTCCCGGATCGATGCCCAGAACAATGGAATTGGTTTTACCAGCTGGCATTGGTGTAGACATTGCTTATTTCATCATAATCACTTAAAGCGTCATATAATTGGGAAATTTTGTTTTGCATTTCTGAATCAGAGACAATCAGTTTGTCTTTGGGGGCATAGACCAAGCCGGATTCAGCCGGGTTTATTCCTAATTTTTTTAGGGCCTCGTTAATTTTTAACAGCTCTTGGCTGGCGGTATAAATTTCCCAGTCAGCATCATTTTTTGTGATATCCAGAGCGCCCAGATCGATAAATTGGAGCTCAAGCTCATCGGGTTTTTTGTTGGACAATTGGTCAAGGCCCACGACAAGCAGGCCGCATCTTTCAAACATCCATAAAACACTATTGGGAGCACCCAGTTGGCCACCATTTTTATTCAGAATGTTCTTGAGCTGCGCCACGGTTCGGTTTTTGTTATCGGTAATGGCCTCGACAATAAAAGCGCTGCCGCCGGGACCAAATATTTCATAGGTCACTTCCTCCAGGGCGCTGTCGCCGCTGGTCAAGCCAGCGCCTCTACTAATTGCTCGTTCGATGTTGTCTTTTGGCATGTTGGCTTCACGAGCCTTATCAATCGCCAGGCGCAGTTTAAAGTTGCTATTAGTATCAGAACCGCCTTCTTTAGTGGCGATGGTTATGAGGTTGGCTAACTTGGTAAAAATAGCACCTCGTTTGGCGTCTTGGGCCGATTTTTGGCGGTGGGTGGTGGCCCACTTACTGTGTCCGGACATAAAGGTTAAAAAATTTGATGAAGATTATTGATTAATATACCCCATTGAAGCCAAAAAAGCAACCAAAAATAATTTTGTCATTAGGGGTGATTTCTGTTAAAATGTAATCAATTAATAGCTAAACTAAAAAGCAATGAAAAATTTTTTAGACGATATTGACGAATTAAAAAAGTATAACCAATTGAAAGAAACAGAATCGGTAGCTTTTTTGCCGGAGCAGCTGCTAGATTCGTGGCAATCGGCTAAAGTGACCGCCCTTAAGATTACTCCCCAGAAGTTTAACAATCTGGCCGTTTGCGGTATGGGCGGATCAAATTTGGCCTCGGAAATAATCAGAGGCGTTTATAGCGAACAGCTGGAACAGCCATTAATTTTAATCAGAAACTATGGTTTGCCAAAATGTATTAAGATTGGCAGTTTGGTGATTATTTCCAGTTATTCCGGTAATACCGAAGAAACTATCAGTTGTTTTTTGGAGGCCAAAAAGAGAAAAGCCAAAATAGTTTGTATTTCCAGCGGCGGCCGGTTGGAAGCCTTGGCCAAGAAGACTAAAACGCCATTTTTCAAGTTAAACAGCAGATACAATCCATCGAAACAGCCGCGCTATGGCCTGGGCTTGCAGTTAATGGCAGTTTTAGTAATTTTTTGCAAATTAAAATTGATTAAAATCGGTGACCGGGAGGTGATTGGCCTGGCCAGGCACCTTAAAGGATTGGATCGGTCTTTGGGTTGGGCGGCAAAAACCGATATTAATCCAGCCAAGCAGGCGGCGATCTTTTTGAAAGGCAGTGTGCCTTTGGTGGTAGGCTCTGGTTTTTTGGCAGCCAACGCTCATATTCTGGCCAATCAACTTAACGAGAGCGCCAAGGTTTTGGCCTATCCTTACCTGTTGCCAGAATTAAACCACCATTTATTAGATGGTCTGATGTTGCCACCAGCCAGCGCCAGACAAATAAAATTTTTATTTTTTAATTCCAATCAGCTCCACCCCCGGATCCAAAAGAGATATAAGATTACGCAAAAAATATTAAAAAAGCAAAAAATAGAGTTTATGGAATATCTGCTTGCCAGTGACGAAAAGCTGGCTTCGAGCCTGGAAATTCTATTTTTTGGGTCTTACCTAAGCTTTTATCTGGCGGTTTTAAATCAGCAAGAGCCGGCCGCGGTGCCCTGGGTCGACTATCTTAAGGCGGAATTAAAAAAATAATTAAGCCGGAAATTATTTTTGGCGGGGTTTGCAAACCCCGCTAATTTTGTTATAGTTGGTTTATAAAAATTATTTATGTTTTTAGGTATTTTCATTAGAGTCAACAGGTGGTTAGAGCAAAATAATTTACTGGCATATTTAATAATATTTTTGATTTGTCTGGTCGTTTTTTCTTGGTTGCAGTATGCCCCAGTCTTTCCCGATCCAGACTCTTTTTATCATGTTAAACTAAGCCAACTAATGGGGCAGGGTGGGATCATAAAAAGTTTTCCTTATCAGCAATTCACGATTTTAAAAGATGGTTATATTGATCATCATTTTTTGTATCATCTGTTTTTGGTGCCCTTTGTCACCTATTTGCCCTCACCGCTCGGTGGCAAGTTGCTTCAGGTGATTTTGGATTCTTTGTTGGTTTTGACTTTTTTTTGGTTGTTAAAAAAGTTTAAGATCAGGGGAGCTTTTTGGTATGTTTGGTTGTTGTTTCTGGGAACGACTTTTATTTTTCGTATCAGTCTAGTCAAAGCCCAGCCCTTGTCTATCATCATTCTCTTTTTAGGCGTCTATCTGATTCTGAGTCGTCGTTATTTTAAGCTTATGGCTCTGGCTTTTGTTTACGTTTGGGCCTACGGCGGCTGGTTTTTGCTATTAATTCTAACTTTGATTTATATTTTCACTGTGGCTCTAAATCAGGCCGTAAAAGAAACAGACGTCGGTCGAGTTAGAAAAATTTTGATAAAAACCGGCTGGCTAAAAAGAAGGTGGCTGCTTAATTTTGTTAAGGGCTTGATAAACGGTTTGTTTAAGGCCGACAATTTTAAGCTGCTGGCCAGCGTGGCTGGCGGTTTATTGCTGGGAGTTGTCATTAATCCTTATTTCCCGCAAAATCTGAATTTTTATTGGGTGCAAATAGTTCAAATTGGTTTGGCTAATTACCAGCATCTTATTGGTGTCGGCGCGGAGTGGTATCCTTATAGTTTCCCGGATTTTTTAAAGAATTTAGCCGTACCGCTCGTCTTGGCGCTGCTGGCTTTAGTCTTGTATCTCGATTATTATAAAAAATACAGCGTGGCAGTAAAATATTTGAGTTTTATTTTCTTATTTTTTTTGATAGCCACCATTAAATCCAGAAGGAACATCGAGTATCTGGTGCCTTTTTGCTTGTTGTTCGTCGCTATGGTTTTTAGCGCCGCCAGCCAACTGAAAGAAGTAAAAGGAGCTTTGGCGGTTTTTAGAGAGAGAATTTGGCAGACCCTTTTTATTAAACAATCGGTCAATCTCTTGCTAATAGCGGCGTTAGTGCTGCTGTTCGCCAATTCGCTTTTGGGGGTCAAAAGCAGCTTAAGTCGCGGCTGGAATTTTAATTATTTGCAGGCGCCGTCCGAGTACCTAAAAAACAATTCTCAAACAGGCGACATCGTTTTTACCAGTGATTGGGACGAATTTACGGTGCTTTTTTATCATAACGATAAGAATTATTATCTAAATGGGCTGGACCCGACCTTCATGTATTTGTATAATAAAGACCTCTATCGCCAGTGGCGCGACATTACCGAGGGCAAGAGATCGGGGGAAATTTACGAGATTATAAAAAATAATTTTCGGGCCAAATACGTTTTGGTTTCCCAGGGCCATACGGCCATGGAGAATAACTTGGATAATAATTTTCGTTTTAAAAGAGTTTATCAGGATAAAGAAGCCACTCTTTATCAGGTTTTATGAAAATTTTAATTGTCTTTCCGGTTTATAACGAGCAGCTGATTGTGGAGAAGAGTGTCAGACAAACGCTGGATTTTTGTCGAGGAAATTTTTGCTCCGATCGGTTCAAAATCGTGGTGGCCGACAACAATTCAACCGACAAGACGGCGGAAGTGGTTAAGGGGCTGGTCGGGGAAACAGCCGAACTGGAGTATTTTTTCATTCCGGAGAAAGGCAAGGGTCTGGCTTGGCGTAGCGTTTTTTTGCAAGAGACGGCCGACATTTATATTTTTATGGATGTTGATCTGGCGGTGGCTCTCGAGGATCTTAAATCTCTAGTGGCAGGAATAAAATCGGGCTATGCTTTGGTAATCGGTTCGAGATTTTTGGCAGCGGCCAAGGTGGAGCGATCTTTTTTGAGAAGCTTGGTTTCTTTCACTTATCGTTTTTTGGTGCGGCTGATGCTGAAAAGTAAAATTAGCGATTTTCCTTGCGGCTTCAAAGCCTTAAACCAAACAATCAAAGAAAAGGTTTTGCCTCTGACGCAGGACAAACTGTTTTTTTTGGACACGGAGCTGGTGGTGCTGGCCGAAAAAATGGGTTACCGGATCAAAGAGGTGCCGGTTAACTGGTCGCAGTTTCGCGATCTGGCCAGGAAGAGCACAGTTAATATTATGGAAACCGCTGTCGAGTATTTTGTAAAAATCTGGCGGTTAAGAAAAAGGATAAACAATTTATCAGAACGTCGCTGAAGTCAGCGGCGTTTTTTGGCTATTGACATTTTGGGTTATTTTTGGAATAATGGAGCGTTACCCTGGAGGTAATGAACATTGGTCAACAAATCCCCTTTTCGGGGTATGGGAGAGCGATGATGAACAGGAACAGGCAAGCGGTATTTCTGGTGATTTTGGCGGTTGCGGCGGCTGGGTGTTCGACGACGGTCAGTCCCAACGGCTATCGTAGGGACTTTCTGACTTTCGGCGGCGAGCGGTATCAGAAGTACCAAGACCCGCGGCTGGAGGCGAATTCCGGAGTCGTGGCTTACAGTGGCATTAACGGCCCAAGCGGTCCATACGCGGCCGCGTTGGCAGTCGGCAGTATCTCCGACCCGGCGGCGCGGCGTGATGCGGCCGAGACCATAAAGAGCGTGGCCGAGAATGAAGGAGCCTATGGCGGCGGACGAGCGGCCGGTGGCTACCGCGGCTATCACGGCGGGTTTAGACAGTTGGGCTATCTGCTCAACAACAGCAACGAAACGCGTTTTGTCAGTGTTGACGGCAGCCGGCCGATCGAGGTGCTGCCTTGGCGCAAGTTGTTTCTGGAGCTGCTGCCCGGCGACCACCAGCTGGTGGTGACAAGCCGGAGCGGCGCTTTCATCAAGGAACGGTCTTTCGTCGTGAATGAGGAAAGGCGCGATGCGCCCGATCACCTCCACGATTGGATGCAGAACATTTAGGGGGAGTGTAAACAGGCACAAGAACAAAAGGGACGCGAGATCTCGGAAATCGCGCCCCTTGAAATTTTTATTACAGACGAGATTAAGGCGTACCTGTTCCAGTAGAGGCTCTGTTTAGCTGATCGACGATAAAATAAGAGATGGAGTAGGAAGCTAAGACGATCACTAGTCCAATGGTAGCGGCGATAATAATATCTTTGGCTTTTTTGACTTTTCCATCGTCGCCGCTAGCGATCATCCAGATGAAGCCGGCATAGATAATAAGCATGATGAAGATGACGCCGAGAATTCCCAAGGCTACGCCGATTATTCTGCCGACAGCGATAGGCAGAGCGTTTTCACTGGCGTCGCCGCCCAGGCCGGAATTTTCTTTGACGGTATTAAGTTTGTCTAACATGCCGGTACTGGCCAAGGAGACGGCCGGCAGGCAAAACAAAGACATGACTACCAGCAAAACGATCGCGATGACGATTTTTTTTATTAATATTTTTTTCATAAGTTGGTGTCGACTTTAATTATTTAGGTTGTTTATTTGATTCCCATGGCCGACATGACAAAAATTGTGATGCTGTAAGAGGCCAAGACAATTACTAGTCCAATGGTAGCGGCAATGATGATATCTTTAGCTTTTTTAATTTTGCTTTCTTCGCCCGAAGCGGTCATCCACAGGAAACCGGCATAAATTATAAGGATGATAAAGATGACGGCCAGCATGGACAAAAGGGCGCTGATCATCTGGCCGACCACCACTTCAATGGTTCCAGATTTTTTAAGGGCATCAGGCGCAGCCGAGTCGAGGCCGGCCACTGGTGTTAAATCGGCTGCCAGCGAAAGAGAAGGAAAAATTAAAAAGGCCAAGAGAAACAGGAAGACTATTATTTTTTTTGATTTTAGACAAGAGAAGTTCATGGAGTGTTTGGCGGTTGAAATTGGAACGGGGAAGGGGTAGGCCCCTTCCCCCACAACTATTTACTTTATGGATTGCCAGCGCCAGTAGCAGTAGCAATTTGACTGATGACGAAGGCGGCGATAGCCCAGGCCGCCAAGATAATCACTAAACCGATAATGCCGGAATAAATTAATTTTTTGGCTTTCTCAACTTTTTCATCAGCACCAGCGGCGGTCATCCAAATGAAACCGCCCCAGAGGATCAAGAGAACAGCGATAATACCCAAAATTCCCAAAATCGCATTAATAGCTAAAGAGATGGTCTCGGTCAGGTCTTGTTTGCCTAGCTGGACGTTCTCGAGGTTATTTAAGCCGAAGTTCGTATCAGCCGGACTAGCCAGAACCACTGCCGGCAAAGCGAAAGCTGTCAAAGCGGCGACTGCCAGTAAAGTTCCGATAATTCTTTTTTTCATTATTTCACCCCCTTTCTATATCGCGCTTATTTTATGAAATTTAACGCGAGATTTATTTTTTATTTGACTGACTTTATTATAGCATATTTGGCCATTAGTCAGACTAGCAGTTATCCACCAAAGCAGGGGCCTGTTTGATTTAGAGCCGGAATACTGCTGTTGCCGTAAATGGCGCCAATGGCCACGCTGATTAAGGTATAAGCTAGAAAAATAATGACAAGGCCAATAACGGTGGCGATAATAACCCCCCTACCCGATTGAATTTGCGATTCTTTGCCGTAGGCGGTGAGCCAGAGTAGCCCGCCGTAGATAAACATCAGTAGCGCAATAGTGCCGCTTAGGCCGGTAATCAAGTCGGCGGCTTTGACCAGGACGGTGATGATGTCGCAGGGATTACAGTTTTCGGCGGTGCCGCTGCAATTTTCCGGGATTAATCCGTCAGCCAAGGCTGGGCCGACAAAAGCCGAGACGGCGAGCGCAGTCAAAACAAAAATTAAGAGCAGCTTAGATTTGGTCTTCTTCATTTAAAGGTTTGGTTAATTTTGGAGATGGCTGTTTTGACGATGTCGTTAAACTCTTTTTCCTCGGTGGCTTTGAGCAGATTTTCCGTCATTTCTTTGAAAGCATTTTCGGCCGCTAGCGGGTCTTTGCCTTCGTACCAGTTGGTGGCTGTCAGTGTTTGCACGGCTGAAGCATGGAGATCCTCATCTTCCAGCTGACTGTTAATCAGAGACTTGAGAGCGGCCGGGCGATTGGTTTTGTTGAGGAATTTTTTGACTTGTTCTTCCTGATTGGCAAAGATGACAAAGTCCCAGGCTTCATTGGTATTTTTTGATTTTTTGGAAACAGTCTCGATAAAATAGTTGGCGTAGTTTTTGGGATTATCGGGATTAACTTGAGGCAAAGGGGCAACGCCCAGATTTAGCTTGGGAGCTTGAGCGCGGATGATGGGAATAGAATAATTGTAGCCAAAAATGAAGCCGACTTTGCCAGAGAGAAAGGCTGCCAAAGAATCGGGCAGATCCGAATTCCAGCAATAAACGTTTTTGGTGGGTGAGGCGAAATCAAGGTAGAATTTGATGGCTTCCAGTCCTGGATTATAGTTTTTGTCTTTGGTTTTACTGATGATGGCGTAGCCGCTAGCATCGGTCATGACGGCATCGTTTTGCAGCATTAGAATAGAGAGGATATCGAAACTGCGGCTGACATTGTAGCCGGTACCCAGAGCTGTTCCTGATTGGATAATATTGTTTTCCTTGTCAAAACGGTTGATTTTTTGGACCGCGTCCTGAAAGCTCTTCCAGTCGGTCGGTGGCGTAGTTATCGCCGATTTATTGAGAATGTCGCGGTTGTAGAGCATGATCAGGCTCTCCAGGCTCAAAGGCAGACCATAAATTTTGTTATCCAGCACCAGGTTTTTGTAAACAATTTCCGCGTAGTCGTCTTTGATTTGCCGTAGGCTTAAGGTTTTTTTGGTTCTTAGCTCTGCCACCGTTTCTTTTTTGATGGTTCCTTTTATGACCTGATAGGCCATGGTGATTTCTTCCGGCATCGGCTCGATTTTGGCCTGATATTTGCGCAAGAGGTTTTCGTTGAGGGAAAAAATATCCGGTCCGCGGTCTTCGGCCAGAGCGTCTAAAAGCTCCTGCTCGTATTCTTCCGGCCGGAATTTGCGGTAATTAATGTTGATATTGGGATGGAGCTCGCGATAGGCCTTGATGATTTCGCTAAAAGCGTCTTCGTCGTCGTAGAGCCGCCAGTATTCCAGGGTGATCGGTTTTTGGTGTTCTTTAACCTCACCGCTGGGGCTTTTGCAGCCAAAACCGGAGGTAATCAAAAAAATAAAGATTAAAAATAAAGGCAGGATTTTCAAAAAGTTATTTTTCATGGGTCTAGCTTTAGTTTTTTTGGTTGATACTTATATTATAACAAGAAAACCGGGACGAGTGCAATTCGTCAGGGTTTTTGTGTTTAGTGAGGGGAAATTAAAAGAGGTTTTGATTTTCTAAAGAAACGCGGCAGTTATTGTTTTTGTTAAATCATAGGTCGAATTTGGCAGAGTTGACTGTTAAGAAACAATAATGCTAGGATAACATCTTGTGATAGATTCTGGTTCAGCGCACCTTACAAAGGAGGATCCGGCCATGAAGACCATCCAGGTAAAAAGGCTTTTTCCAGACGCCCAGATTCCGGTACGTGCTTCTAACGGAGCCGTGGGGTTTGACGTCTTCGCCTACGGCGTGCTTGATATGGAGACTAAGGAATACGCGGGAGAATTGCCTTTTGTTTTGCTTCCTGGCAAAAGGATTTTGATTGGTATTGGCGTTTCCTTTGCCTTGCCTTGGCCCGTTGAGTGTCAGGTTCGTCCGCGTAGCGGCCTGGCCAACAGATACGGGATTGAGCTTGGCAACTCCCCCGGGACAATCGATCCGGATTTCCGCGGCAACATAGGGGTACTGCTGACTAACCGCAGCGATGAGCCATTCACCATCACCAAGGGCATGCGGATAGCTCAACTGATCTTCGCCGACGTGAAAACCCCGGTTTTTGAGGAAGTCGCCGAATTGTCGGCGACCAGACGGGGAGCCGGCGGCTTCGGCTCCACCGGCCTAGGGGCGGTTCGCGAGGGAACCACGGAGTATTTTCGGTTGGTCGCGGAGCAAGACAGGTTCTATATGAAGATGGCTATTGCGGCCGCCAACCGCTCCAATTGCGCCCGTGGCTGTCAGAAAGATGGCAATGGGCGCTATCTTCGCGACAAGGATGGCGGGCTGATCGGACAAACGCGCAAGTTTGGCTGCGTGATAGTCAAGGGGGACAATGTCGTCTCTATTGGCTATAACGCTCAAGCTCCCGGTCAGCCGCTCTGCGCCGATGTCGGCTGTCTGCGCGAAGCAGAAGGCATCGCTTCCGGTACGCGAATTGAGCGGTGTCGCGCCGTTCACGCCGAAGATCACGCCTTTCTGAAGATGTTGGCCAGCGGAGTCGCTGCGTCCACCGTGGGCGCCACGATGTATGTGACTTCAGAGCCATGCGAGGTCTGTGCCAAGTCTATCGCCGGATCGGGCGTGGACACACTGGTGGTGCTGGAGGGCGTCTACCCCACAAATGGCATCCAGATCGTCAGAGATGCCGGAGTCAACATCCGTTTTGTCAAGCAGGAAGCGGTGATGTAGGGTATATAAGGTCTTTGACACGAGGGTTGTCCGTTTGACACGGGCACCCCTCTCTTTTTGTTTACAAAAAAAACAGCTCTTAGGAGCTGAATGTAAAAATTGGCGGAGAGGGAGGGATTTCTCGTCGTCCCGTCTTCGGCGGGGCTCTGTCCTGGGTTGGCGCCAATCATTCACCGGATGATTGGCGGCGTTCGCCTTCGGCTCACTGCCAACCCGTTCAAATCCCAGCCTTTCTGTCGAAAGGCAAATTTTACTCCCGCTTCGCGGGGTAAAATTTTCCTTCGGAGAGGGAGGGATTTGAACCCTCGAGACCCTTTCAGGCCTATCGCTTTTCGAGAGCGACCTATTCAACCACTCTAGCACCTCTCCATGTTTGTTATTTTTATTTTTCCAATATAACCGTTTTTATTCTTGTCTTTAAGACTCTTCTCCCTTGACCGGTTTTATAAAATAACTCTTGATTTCTGGCATCTTTCTCATATTTGAAAGCCTCGTAATATATAATCTCTAATGGCCTTCTATTTCTTGTGCTTTCAACTTTTCCGGAAGCGTGTTCCATAAACCTCCTTCTTAAGTCGCTAGTATACCCAATATACAGTTTTTTATCATACTGACTTTTAAGGATATAAACAAAAAACATTATTATTTTTAGTTTTATCAACTCCGCTCAGCCTGCCCGCTCAAGAATCTGAGCGGGCTGGTGAGCGGACCCGCTCGCTCCGCCGAGCGGGCACTCTAGCACCTATCCACAACAATTAACCTTTAGCTTTTGACTTCGCTTAGCTTTCTATTTATCACTGCCACGGCCATAATCAACCAGAACAACACTGATAGGTCATTCTTGAAGTATGGCGCATCCACTAGTCCGTGGACGATTATTTCTAGGCCGACAAGCAGTAGAGTCAAATTTAATATTTTATCACCATGTTTGTCAAGCCAATTTTTGAAATTGACGGCAAAGTATTTGATAAACAGCCAAATAAAACTGATTAGCCCCAAGAGGCCCAGCTCGCTCCAGAAGTTTAGAATGATATTATGGGGATAAAGATAAATCTCAAAAGTTTTCAAGTGGTAGGGCGCGATTTTCAGCTGGTAGCCGGCCAGGCCGGCGCCCCAGAGCCAGTTGTCTTTTAGCATTTGCCAGCTTTCCTGCCAAATCAGCCGTCTGATAAATCCCGAATAGTCCTCCAAGGATAATTTGCTGATTAGATAATGATTAAAGGCCTGATTGAAAAAAAAGACAATAAAAAACGCCAAAATTACGCCGCCGGTCAGCAGGCGGGTTTTTCTATTAATCAGCCCAAAGATCAGCAAACTTAGGATCACGGCCAGGACAGCTCCCTCGGATTTGGCCAAAACGATAGTCAGGAAGCCGGCAGCGATAATCAAAGCTTTCAAAAATTGGCTTAAAAAGATTTTTAAGCTGGAGGCACTTACTTCCGCTCCCTGCCAGAAAAAGCCGACAAACAAAACAATTATCGGCCCCAGGTACAGGCCTAGGGCGTTGGGATAGGCCAAAAGAGAAACCACGCGGTCGACCGAGCCGTCGGGGTTTAAAAAAGCTTGAGGCACGCCCCAGCCGCTGAACTTCTGCCAAAAGGAAAAAGCGGAAAGATAAAGAACGGAAAGCCCGAGTGACCAGAAGATGTTTTTTAATTGTCGTTTGTCTTTAACAGTGTTAATTAAAATAATAAAGATGAGCAGCGGCTCTATAAAATAGGCTTTCCAAATACCGGCCGCCTGTCTCAAGGCGGGTGAGGTAAAGACAGAAATAGTGGCAAAAATAACGATAGCGATTAGCGGCCAAAAAAAAGGATTGGCTCTAAATCCACCGAGCCACCTAAGCCGGTTTTTCAACAGAAAGACAATAAAGAGAACCAAAATCAGAACTTCCAAAAGCGTAAACGGCAAACCAAAAATCTCCGAACGGATAATAAAGCTGGGCAAAGCGGCAACGAGCAAACAGGTGGCCAACTCGAAATTTTTGTAAGCCAGCCAGAGAAACAGCAGGCCGCAGATAAGAATAAATAATAACATATCTTAATTCTTAAACTTCATAATTTCTAAAATGGTTTTTTTCTCGATTCCTCTTAAGGCGTAAAGCATAAAAAAATAAACCAGCAAGCCAATAATTATCAGAGTTACTAGATTTTGTGAGATTAGAGCCAGTAGCACCAGCGACATGATTAGTCCGGCCAGGGCGGCTTTGGTAAAAATTTTAAATTTAAATGAAACGTTTAGGTTTTTTCTTAGGAGGTGAAAGGCAAAGAGAGCCATCAGCGCTTCGCTTAAGACCGTGAGCCAGGCAGCGGCCCAGTAGGAATAAAGAGGAATGAGAATTACATAAAGAATCAAAGCCAGGGCGGCATTAAAAAGGTAGAATTTGATCATTTTTTTCTGCAGTTCGGCGGCGACAATAGCATAACCGAACAAGGCGCTAAAATAAATGGCCGCCGCCGCCAGCGTCAGTAATTTGATAATTTGTCCGGCCGGCAAAAAATCGGCCCCGGCGATAAGCACCATGATTTTTTCGCCCAGGACCAAGCTGGCCAAAACCATCGGCCAAACAATAATAGCCATGAGATCGAAGGACTTTTGCAAAATATTTTTGAAAGCTTCTTTGCTGGTGACAAAAAATTTGGTCAAGATCGGCAAGAGCAGGCCCAAAAAAAGATAAGGAAATTGCACTAAGACATCCAAAACCCGGTAGGCGGCTCCATAGAGCCCTACCTCGTTGGCCGGACGGGACAAGGACAAAATTATCATATCGGCGCGAAAGTAGACCAAGGTCAGGGCAATGGTGATAGACAGTGGCCAGGCTTGGTCAAAGACTTTTTTCCAGATTTTTAAATCAAAAGCAAAACCGAAAGCCAGTCGCTTGGCGCCAGAGACCAGAAGGATAACCAGAGACAAAAGATTGCCAACAACCACCGACCAAATCAGATAAATCAGCCCGGCCTGGAAATAGATTGTCAGTCCGGCTCCGATCAACAAGGCCAAGCGGCCCCAGATTTCCGCCAGTGCAACCCTGGACATTTCCAAGTTTTTTTGGAAGACGCTGATGAGTACTGTCTGCAGAGAGATGAACAAAAAAGACAAACTGACGATAGTGATTCCCTGCTTGATCAGCAAAGAATAAGGCAGACACCAAGCAATAATTGTACCCGAGCCCAGGAAAATCAAGGAAGAAAAAAATCTCAAGGCCAGAATGTTTTTAAATATTTTTTCTTGATCGGCAGCTGGCTTGGAGAGCATCTGAGCCGCCACCATTTGCAGGCCAAAATCGGAGAGAACGGCGAAAAATTGGAGGAAAGAAATGGCGGTTGTAAAATAGCCATAGCCGGTTTGGCCGAGATAGCGAGTCATCAGTCCGACAGTAAACAGCCCCAACAAAGTGCCAAGAGCTTTACTGACGATTTGGTAAAAGGTGTTTTTAGCGATTTTAGACAATAGAGACATAAAGATAGCTAGCAGCTTCTTAAGTTAGATTATCATTTTTTGGACACTCTTTCAAAAGCGGCGAGCTGCTTTTAAGGAATTGACGATTATGGTATAATCTAATCAAATTGAAACAGCCAGGCTAAGAAATAAAATTAAATTTTATGAAAATTTGTAAACAGATCATAGCTCTCTCGGCGATTGGGGTCATGGTTTTTATTTTGGCCGGCTGCGGCCAGCCAGAAGAGAGCCTGGACATTAATCAGCTAAATGAAATTGAGGGGCAGGTTCAGGAACAGCCCGGTCAGTTAAACGCTAGCGAAAACAGGGACGGGGCCAACACTAATGGCGAGATAACCGAAGGAGATCAGCTGGATAGCGGCTCAATGCCGGCCCAAACCAAGATAAATGGTAGCAGCGACATCGATAAGCTGCTCAAAGATTTGGATAAACCGACGGAGAGTGAGACGGTTAATCAGATTGATGACCGCGATTTGAATCAATTTTAAAATTTAAACGGTTTTAAATAATAAAATTAATAATAATATGACCAGGCCAAAAATTAAATTAATTTTGTTTTTGTCGATTTTGACGGCCCTAGCGCTGCCAGCAGCTTTGCCGGCCAGAGCTGCCGGCGATTTGACCACTCTAAAAAACAAGGCGATTCAGGAGTGTTATGCGGCCAAGGTGTCTCTGCAACAATACACAGCCAATCTTGGCTCGTCCAGTCTGGTGTATAAAAATTTAGCCAGCGATATCTCGGTGACAGTGGGAAGCAACGCCTTGTTTTTGCCGGCTATAAAAAGCGTTTTATTAAACAAAGCCAACAGCGTTTATGCCGATGTTAATAATCTGTGTACGGCCATTAACAGCGCCAGCAATCTGGCGGCGGCTCAAAATGATTATAATAGTTTTGCGGCCAAAAAATCAGTGGCCTTGACGATTCTAAACAAGGCCAAAGCTTGGGATTCCTTTTATGGCCGCCTTAAGGCCTCGGGAGCCAATTATGCCTATCTTAAAACATTAGCCGACGACCCTGATTTCAGGGGCACTTTGCACAATTCTTTATTAAGAGAGGAAAGGGTGGTGGACCAGGCTCTTGGCGTTATGGAAACTAATTTGCCAAGGGTTGTCAGTCAGATGCCCGATGTTGCTTTTTATAATAATTTATTTACCTTGAGTTCCAGTGAGGCCAGTCAGGCCATAGGAAATTTAGATCAAAAAATATCCCAAAGAAACACCTGGCTCAACAGCGTCGACGCTAGCTACAAGAATAGCTATCCTGCCTTGCTCAAGGCCATGGATTTGGCCGCTCAATACAAAGTGCCTAAGACCGGAGCGGTTTATGAACAGTACAATAAGTTTTATAGCGACTATGTCAAACGCGCCCAGGCCTTGGTTAAGGATTTGAAAGGAAAGATTGCTAGCGACAAAGCGGCGTTAAATTCCCTGAAGGCGAAGATAGACCCGATTGCGACAATCAAGGCCTTGAAACTTTTGGATCCGTCCGTGGCCACGACCTTGGTGGACAAAATAGACGCTTTAACCAATACCCTAAACACCATCGACTCCAATCTTAATAATAGTATTAGTTATATTTCGGCCAAGACTTATAATGCCAACCGAGACAACTTAAAAATTAGTTCGATTATTATACCAAGCATTAATTACGCCATTAGCTTTAACAAAAACGTTGATAAACTTAATCAGTTAACAGCCGTTTATAATCGTTTCAACGCTTCTTATTCGGCTCTGCTGGGCGGTTTGGACTCGGATGACGGGATTGATAATATGAAAGACATCGGCGATTTAAACAAAATTAAACAGAATTTTAGCGCTATAAACACCAATTACCTAGTGGCATTAAACGGCGCTGATAAGGTGGCCCTGGAACAGAAAATCAAAAACAATGCCGGCGCCAGCCCAGACATCAACTCCCTTTTAGCCGCCCATAAAGATTACAGTAAACGATTAACTTACGCCTCCAGCGACGTTTCCAAAAATCGTAGTAATTGGTGGAAGCTGATAACGCAGGCGGCGATCAACGGACGGATCAAAAATTTTAGCTCCCTGGCCTGGGTTCAAGAAGAAAACAAAGCCAAGGCAACTTTTGAGAGTTTTGCCAAAAGGCGGGATAGCTATATGGCCCAAGCCAGAAAATTGATCGACAGCCGCAGAGCCACTTTGGAAAAAAATCAATTTATCATTGATGATCTGATGTATCTGCCGGATACCGTCAGGACAGCAGTGAATTTTTCCAGCCGCACTCAAGCCCTGATTTCCAATCTGGAAGACTATTATCAAAATAATATAGCCACGGTTAATAATTATAACGACTTGGTGGCCAATGTGAAAGGCTTAAAGGATTTTAAAATCAGTGAAGTTTTTATTCCTCTAGAGAGTATTTACATCACCTTCAACGGCTATTATAAAAAATTGAGCATTTTAAACGCAGTGATGACCGATGACCTAAACGGTTTGACGGTAAGAATCAGTGCTCTGGAAAATAATTCTAGTCAAAAGCAGCATGACGCCGGCTTGGCTCTTCGCCAAGCTTATGATCAGACTATGATTGGCAGTTTAAGCCCTTTAATTGGCGAGTTTAACACGGCTTTGACCGTTGATTTGGTGGACGCTCTGGTTGCCAACGACTTGGCTTTAACCAAAAATATGACCTTTAAGAAGAATTTGTTGGCCTCCAATTTATCAATGGCGGTCAGGAAGGTGAGCGATTTAAATACCGCTGTCAAAAGAGCCGAAGCAATAAAATAAATAGATATTTTTATTAAAACACAGTTAAATCCCTCCCGATAATCGGGAGGGATTTAAAAATGATTTTACCAGAGTTTTTTGGCTGCTTGCCAGTAGAAATCGTATTGGCGATATTCTTTTAAGAAATACCACCACTCCACACCCCAGAGATAGATTTCATCAAAACCGGCTCGCCGGGCGAAACTGATGTTTTTTTGGAATTGTCGGGGAGACATGGAGGCAAAGTGCTCCTCCAAAGACATTTTGTCCAGAGTAGTGTTTTGTTTGTGCCAGCTTTCGGCTTGTAATTCGGCGACTATTACCTTACTGGTTGGAGAAAAAGTTTTGACCAGCAGGGCCTTAAAATAATAGAAAGAAGGCGGCAAAAACCAATGGAAGTAGCCAAAACGCGGATTATAGACAACTCGGTATAAGGTGGTGCCCAGAATTTTTCCGCCGGAGAAAGCCGCCGGTAGCCAAGTGCTCAATTCTCCGCTATCGGTAATAAGAATTGGCCTCGAGTCAAGGCTCTTGACCAGTCGAATCTCTTTTTTTAGAAAATTTTTATCTAACGGCGGGCACTCGCCGAAGAATTTTAGGAAGGGCTCGTTTTCAACTTGCCAGTAAGTGATATTAGGGATGCCTCGGTAGCGTTTTATGACGGTTTCGATAAACTGCAATTGATGTTGTTGTACTTCTTCGGTGGCAAGGTTTTTTATCCAGGCCGGATCATGGCACTCGGGCCAGCGGGGCAGCTTTCGGCCGACCGCTAGTATAATTTTTGTCCCTCTTTTAGAGGCTTCACTCACCTGCCAATCAAGCCCGGAAAAGTTATAGGTATCAGGTGACGGCTGATTGTAATTCCAGTAAGCCGACAGGCGCAAATGATCGACTCGCAAATCGTCTAAAATGGCCAGATAAGTTTTTTGCCAATCCAAACCTAGTTCGTTCTGCGCGTATTCCTGGCTGAAAGTGACGCCCCAGTCGATTTTCTTGGGAGAGAAATCCCAAACAAAAAGCAAGACAACGACAATAAGAACGATTAACAAAACGATAAGCATATTTTTAAGATTGAATTTTTTTTTCATGCTTTAAAGATAAATTAAGACCAAGCCGGTTATTATCAGAACGATGGCAATTATTTTTTGCGTTAAAATTTTCGGGGTCATTTTTTCCTCCAAGATTTTTGGGAATTTTTTAGATAAAGCCAAAATAATAATTAGAAGAAAAACATATTCCAAACCCCTTAAAGCATTGACTATCGCCACACTGGAAGAAATAGAGATGACGTAATTGACTAAAATGAAGCTTAGGGCGCCGCAGACTTGGCCGAAAATAAACAGTGAACCCGCTTTTTTTTGCGGTTGGGTAACTTCTTTTTTGATATCGCGGCGATTGCGACCGGGCAACAGAAAAAGTAGAGCGCCCAGAAAGGTGCCGATTCTGGCCCAGACAAAAACAGTTATAAAATCTTGGGAAGTAAAAAGATATTTACTTAGAGTGTAGGAAATGGCAAAAAGCAAGGTGGCAATAATGGCCAAGAAATAACCAGCGCGGGTTTTGGCCGTGGTTTTTTGGCGAGAAATTAGCCAGGTACCCGCAAGAATGACCAGAAAAGCCAACAAACCCAGGATAGAAAGCCGTTCGTCTAGAAATACCGAGGCCAAAATCAAGACGAAAATTGGCTGCCAGCCGCCCATAAAAGGCGTGATGCGCGAGGCTTCATTTTTGGACAGCGCTTTAAACATGTACAGATAGGCAAAGGCAAAAATAAGGCCAGAAACCAAGTCTAGAAGCACCAGCCAAAGAGGATAGCCGAGTTTAAAGCCGAAAGGAGCGATAATTACACCTAGAACACTTAAAGCACCGATGAAAAAAGCATAAATGGCCGGGTTAGAGATTTTTTTGGACAATAAAAACTTATCGGTGGTGGTGGCCACGGCATTTAAGAGGTAGGCAAAAGCGATGATTATTAACCAGGTCATACTCTTATTATAGCATTAAATAATTAGCATGGCATCGCCAAAACTAAAAAAACGGTATTTTTTATCTATCGCCTCGCGGTAGGTCGACTTGACTAATTTCTCGCCGGCGAAGGCGGAGACTAGCATTATTAAGGTTGATTTCGGCAGATGAAAATTAGTGATCAGTTTATCGACAAATTTAAATTTATAGCCTGGATAAATAAAAATATTGACCCAGCGGCTTTGAGGTTTAAGCAGTCCTCGCTGGTCGCTGGCAGCTTCCAGGGTTCTGACAGTAGTGGTGCCCACGGCAATAATTTTTTTGCCGGATCGTTTTATCTGGTTGAGCTCTCTGGCGGTTTTTTCATCAAGGCTGGCAAACTCACTGTGGATTTTATGATCGTTGATATATTTGGTTTTGACCGGCTGAAATGTTCCCAGACCGACGTGAAGAGTGAGATAATAAATTTTTATGCCTTTTTGTTTTAATTTTTTAAGCAAACTCTTGGTGAAGTGCAGACCGGCGGTGGGCGCGGCTACCGAGCCGGCGGCTTTAGCATAAATCGTTTGATAATCGGCCAGTCTGGCTGTTTTTTTGATGTAAGGCGGTAGAGGCGTCTGACCAATGGAAAATAATTTTTTGTCTGAAACGTCGAAACGGATCAGATTTTGGCCCGCTGATTTTTTAACGATTTGTCCAATGATGTTTTTGGCAAAATAAATTTTGTCGCCGACCTTGGCTTTGCCACCAATAAGACATTGCCATAAGGCGGCTTCTCTCTTCCCCCGGTCTAGATTAAGCTGGGTTTTGAAATTTATTTTATAACCAGTGGCCTTCCCAGTCTCCTCTTGGCCTCCTCTTAGAAAGGAGGACAATTCTTTTTTTAGTAAAAAAATTTCAATTCGACCACCGGTTTCTCTGTGGCCCAGGAGCCGCGCCGGAATAACCTTTGAATTATTAAGAACCAAAGCATCGCCAGGCTCCAAATAATCAAATAAATCAAAAAAATGGCGATGAGCGGTGGTTTTGTTTTTTCGATCAAGAATTAATAACCGCGCAGAATCTCGCGGTTTGATGGGTTGTTGGCTGATTAGGTTTTTGGGCAAATAGTAATCGAAAAGACTAAGCGGGATTTTGTTCTTTGGGGATTTTTTCATTTAGTTTTTGGATGATTTTGGCGATTTTGTAGGGTTGGGGTATTTGTTCAAAAGAAAATCTTTCTCTGGTCGCCGCTGATTGGATATAAACGTCGCCGTAATGCAAAATGGTGGCAAAAAAACCTTTTTGTTCGGCGGTGACGTCTTGGATTTTTGCCAGATCCAGTTCAGAAACCACTCGGTTAAACAGGCCGTTTTGCTCACGGTTGATGATGCGGCAGGTGGTGACGGTCCAGACGTCTAAATAGTTTTCGGTCCAGGTGGTAAGAGCAAAGACAATCATAATTAGATAATAAGAAAGAGTCAAAACCAACAAAAAAGGATAGCCAAGCTCGTTGGTTAACAAACTCGGCGCAGCAAATTTAAGAAAAAGATAAATCAACCAGGGAATCAGGGCCAAAAAGACGAAGAAGAGAAAAATTTTAAAAAAGATAAACCAATGACGACGCAAGTGCAGCACGATTTCTTCTCCGGTTTGGCGATTGGGAATGGCGTTTTTGTTGATCATGGCAGGGAGAGCTGATTAAAGAGGTTTTTAAGGCCGTCAATTTGTAGCAGCGGCTGTTGCCAGTCGATGGCGAGCAGCAGCTGAAAAGAAAAAATAATGAAGGCGGCCGATAAAATAATATATAAAATTATCATCAAGACATTAACTAAACTCAAAAAACCAAATCTTATCAAATGGTAGATGTTAAACAGGCTATAAACAAGGAAAAACAGCAAAACCAAAAGGTAGAGATAATAGAAAAAAGAAATGGTAATAACCATAGTGCGCTCTGATTTATAAAAATTTATTTTGCCAGTCGGCCGGTGGTTTAAATTCCAGATGCTTGTAAGCAAGCTCGGTGGCTAATCGGCCGCGGGCAGTGCGATTAATGAAACCAAGCTGCAACAGAAAGGGCTCAATCACATCTTCAAGGGTGTCCATTTCTTCGGCCAGGGCCGAGGCCAGAGTGTTTAGGCCGACTGGGCCGCCGCCAAATTTTTCGATGATTAGCCGGCAATAGCGGCGGTCGATATCATCCAGACCATATTCGTCTATTTCCAGCATTTTTAGAGCGGCTTGGGCGGTTTCTTTGTCTATGTCACCGTTTTTTTTGACTTGAGCAAAATCACGCACTCGTTTCAAGAGGCGGTTGGCCACACGCGGGGTTTGGCGGGATCGTTGAGAAATTTCCTCGGTGGCCGGCTGGTCGATTTCAATGCTTAAAATTTTGGCGGCGCGGTTGATGATCTGACCGATTTCCCCGTGGCTGTAAAAATTTAGGCGATAAGTATTGCCAAAACGGTCGCGCAAAGGCGAGGAGAGGCCGCTTAATTTGGTGGTGGCGCCAACCAGAGTAAATTTTGGCAAGTTCAGCCGTAGTGTTCTGGCCGAAGGTCCTTTACCAATAATAATATCCAAAGCGAAATCTTCCATGGCTGGATAGAGGATCTCTTCCACGGTTTTGTTGAGGCGATGAATTTCGTCGATAAATAAAACGTCGCCCTCGGTTAAATTAGTCAAGATGGCCGCCAGATCGCCCGCTCGTTCGATGGCCGGGCCAGAAGTCACTTTAATATTGCCCGACATCTCATTAGCGATAATATGAGCCAGAGTGGTTTTGCCCAGTCCAGGCGGCCCGAAGATCAGGACATGTTCTAGGGGTTCGCCTCGGCTCTTGGCCGCTTCGATAAAGATTTTTAGATTTTCTTTGATGTTGCTCTGGCCGACGTATTCGTTTAATTTTTTGGGGCGCAGAGTATTATCCAGAATTTGATCACCTGGCCCTTCCTGGGTCGAAGTCAGGCGGTCGGCTTCTTGATTTTTGGGGTTGATCATAATTTTATCTTAACATCAAGAAAGTTAAAAAGCAAAGGATTGAAATTCATCGAATTAGCGGTTATAATGGTATTTAGTCCCAGTCAATTACTTAATTGTTTTTAGTTATGGCAAAGATAATTTACGGCGTGGCCGGACAGGGCTTTGGCCATTCTACCAGAAGCAAAGAAATTCTAAGGCAGCTGGTCAGCCAGGGGCATCAGGTTTTGGTCTTTACTTATGGCCAGGCGCTGTTTTTTTTAGACGAGGAATTTAAAGTTTTTGAAATACCGGGCTTGGGCTTGACTTACAAGGATAACAAGCTGGTTTATTGGCAGACAATTTTTAGAAATACCAAACAGCTCCTCAAACAGTCGAGAAATTGGAAAAAGATTTTGAAATGTTTTCGTGATTTTAATCCCGACTTAATTTTTACCGACTTCGAACCTTTAACCGCCATGCTGGCCAAATTGCAGCGGTTGCCGTTAATTTCTATTGACAATCAGCACCAAATGACCAATACCAGGATCGAAATTGGCGCTAAATATCGCCGGGATTTGTTGGCCGACAGATTAATTATTAAGTCGATGGTTTGGGGGGCTAAGAGTTATCTGGTGGCGACTTTCTTTGAGACGCCAATAACCAAAAAAAATACTTTTTTGTTTCCGCCCATTTTGCGTCAGGAGATTTTGGATTTAAAACCGCAAAAACAAGACTACATTTTGGTTTATCAGACTTCCGACTTTGATTCTTTAATTAAAGAGTTGAAAAAAATCAAAGAGAAATTCGTGGTTTTTGGTTTTGATGTTGAAAAAGAAGACGGCAATCTGGAATTTAAAAAATACAGCCACAACGAGTGGTTTGATTACCTGGCTAACTGTAAGGCCATAATCGGCAATGCGGGCCTAAGCCTGATGACCGAGGCTTTATATTTACAGAAGCCCTATTTGGCCATACCGGTCAAAAAACAAATAGAACAAGTGATCAATGCTTATTATTTGGAGCAGCAGGGCTATGGTCGATTGGCGGAGACCTTTAATAAAGAGCAATTTGAAAATTTTATAAGCAACTACCAAAAATTTGAAAATAATTTAAGGGCCTATGGCCACAAGGATAATCAGGCAATTTTTGGAAAAATAAATGAATTAATCAAAGAATGGTCGTAATACCAAAGTCTTTACGAAATCGAAAATATTTGCTATACTGTTTTAGTAATTTGGAGTGTTTGCGGCGGTAGTTTCCGCCTCGGCTCGCTAGGCTTCGCCAAGGCGAGACTGGCGGTTGGTCATAACCTTTGTTTGTTATAATTTTGGTAACGTAAAAAGTGTTTTACAATATGCGGCGGTAGTTCAGTTGGCTAGAACGTCTCCTTGCCAAGGAGAAGGTCGCCGGTTCGAATCCGGTTCGCCGCTCTGGGATAAAAGTAAAAAACAATTTAGTAATGACGGCTATTCTCGCTTAGGCGACGGCAGAAGCGAGACCAGCCGTAATCGGCGCAGTCGAGCGCAGGCAAATGCGACCTGGGGAGCATTTGACTCTGCCGGGGAACGTCCGGTTCGAATCCGGTTCGCCGCTCATGGAGTTTCCACCGATACCCACAACTAAATATCTTTTACCAGACGAACAAGATAAAAGAATTTTTGACAAGTTGGGGAAATTGGTTCAATGCGAGCTAAGCCAGCAAGAAGAAGTGTTGGTTAAGCTTTTATATTCGCAGCTAGAGGATGACTGGAGATCGCCATTAGAAAGTTTTGTGGATCAATTATTGGTAAACAAGAAAGTTATTTAGGAAAAAGGCCCGGATGGTGAAATTGGTATACACGCAGCACTTAAAATGCTGTGGCGAAAGCCGTGCCGGTTCGACTCCGGCTCCGGGCACCAGAATTAAACTTGCGCTAAATTTTTAATGTGCTAAAATAAGAATAATGAGGAAAAAGCGAAAAACATTTTTATCAGCCAGCAGGCCTTGAGGGCCTGTTTTTTTGTACCTTAAACCAGAGGAGGATTGTACTTATGAGAGTGTCTCAAGGTAAGCGAGCCTTTCTTGTTGGCCGGCTGGTTGGCCAGGCAATCGGCGCGGTGGTGGAACTATTCTATCAAGAAAGAACGGCCTTAGGATTTGTGACCGGCCTGCTACAAGAAGTCGAAAGACTTCAGCAAAAGCGTCAGAAGAGCCACGCTCTAATGCTCAAAAGAGAAAGGATTAGACGCAAGCAAAAAACGCCAGGTAGCCGAAAAGACCCCATGGGCTTATGAGACAAACAGCCCACCATTTTTGGCGGGCTTTCTGGTTATGATCTTGACTTTTAGCCGAAAATGAGCTATTATTTAGAAAGTAAAATAATTAAATTTTAAGTTAAAACACATGTCCGAAGATAAAAAAAATAAGGAGGTTAAAAGCAATTGGCTGGAAACGATTTTGCCAAAAATCAGACCCGGTGTGACGATTAAAGTCCATCAAAAAATCAAAGAAAAGAATACCAAAGGCGAAGAAAAACAAAGAGTCCAAATTTTTGAAGGTATTGTCTTGGCTCGCCGTGGTGGCAGTCAAAAAAATGCCACCATCACCGTGCGTAAAGTGGCTGCTGGTGGAATTGGCGTAGAAAGAATTTTTCCCTTGTTTTCGCCCAATATCGCCAGAATAGAAGTAACCAAATCGGCCCAAGTCAATCGAGCCAAACTCTATTACTTAAGAAGTTACAAAAAGAAGCTCAAAGAAAAACAGGCATAGATATTCTTGGACGGCGGAGTATTGATCCAAAATTTTAGCCGGCTGATTTTTTATAAAATTGAACAACTTAGTCGCGCGGACGTGGCGGAATTTGGTATACGCGCAAGCTTGAGGTGCTTGTGGCCGCAAGGCCTTGGAGGTTCAAGTCCTCTCGTCCGCATTGATTTTACGGAGTATGCTTGTTCCGGTCTTCTTTCATGCTTTCATAGAGGGCGGTTAGCTCAGTTGGTTAGAGCGCCTCGTTTATTTACCCTGTTGAATAGGCACATTTAGCTCAGTTGGTTAGAGCGCCTCGTTTACACCGAGGAGGTCAGAGGTTCGAATCCTCTAATGTGCAAATAGTCCAACAGGGCGGGTCGAGGAGGTCAGAGGTTCGAATCCTCTACCACCCAATAGTTAACAGGGCAGGTTGAGGGGTTGTGCGTATCAGTGTAAACTTTAAACAAGTAAAATAATAAAAATGCTAGTGAGAATAATCGTTGGCATTATTGGAGCGGTAGTTGGATTTCTGATGGTTTTTCGGCCAAAATTTTTTTTGGACGCCATCGGCGAGCAGGCTTGGATGGAAAAAGTTTTTGGTTCGGGCGGTGGCATTTCCGGCTACAAGGTGATGGGAGTGGTGATTGTGATAATTTCTTTTTTGATCATGACTGGGTTAATTGAGGGGGTGCTAATGGCGATTTTTGGGCCGTTGATTTTTGCCGGTCGGAGTTAGGCGATTTTTAAAAGGGCTGTTAGCTCAGTTGGTAGAGCATCGCGTTTGCAACGCGGGGGTCGGGAGTTCGAATCTCCCACAGTCCACCATTTAATCGACGGCAACATTTTTTGCCGTTTTTTTATTTTTTAAATAGTCTTCCTCTATTAATTCTTTAACAAAAGCATTAAGATCAATTTTGCGTCCAGCCAGTTTTAACGCCTCGAACATGTTAAAAAGTGCCTCATAAATATTCTCATTTCTGACAACCAATACTAAATTTTTCTCAAAGTTTATCATCATAACTGTCTTCTTAAAGATTATGATGTCCATATCAAAGTCGACAACAGCATTATTCACCACATAACAAACCACCATCCTGTCGGTATAAATTTCCAGCTGGTCGGCTGGAAGATTTTCCAAATAACCTAGGGAATCCTCGCCAATAATGCCTTCAATAATAATTCTATATTTTTTAAATTCACTTTGAATAGAACTCAAATATGACTTTTCTAGATTGACTGAGGCGGCCACCGATCTATTGCCCTGAATCGCCAAAACTCGACTATTATAACCGGCTGTCAGGACTTTTTCATAAGCGGCCATAATGTTTTTTTTGCCTTTGATTACTTCTACCCCGATTTCCGACGGTAATTGTATTGTCTCCCGACCATCGTCCGAACCAAGATAAAGATACAAGCCCTTCATTAATTTTCTAATCTCTTCTTCTTCGCGCATCAGCCACTCATAGTGGCCTCGTACCCTAATCCTTTGCACCAAACCACGCTTTTGTAGTCTTTGCAATAAAAAATTAACAGTAGTCCGTTTGACCAAAGATGTCTTTGCCAAATCAATCGGTCTTAGCGGTCCGCACTCTTTAAGCGCCTGGACTATCTCAAACTCTTTTTTATTAAGACCCAATATTCTAAGGCCCGTTTTTGAAACACTTGTCATTATTTAATTATAAATAATGACAAAATTATTGTCAAAATATTTATATAATATTATCTAAATTTAAACAAATAATCATCTCTAATCAAAAAACGTTGATTAACCGCCATTAAAAGATTATCCTAAAGAGTGGCTTAGCTGAAAAACCTAAACGAGAAAGGGAAATCGCCATGAGAGAGATAACCCCAGCCAAATCACGTTGTGTTCTCGGCGCCTGTCCCAGGGTATATGTTGATGACGAGGGAAGCGCCTTCGTTGTCGGCACCGCCGTGGCCGCAGATCATCGGATGTCGAATTTACACCTGGGAGCCGGCGAAGCGATCGTCAGGCTGCCGGAGGAGATTCTGCGCAATCTGCAACCATAGGCAAGCAGCGACGCCAATTATACGGCCAAGTTCGAGAGAATTTGGCCGTTTACCTTTTCATCGATTTCCTATCGCTAATCAACTCTTGTTAACCACGGCAATATGGCTAAAACTTTTCTCAAAAAATTGGTACGACGTTGCCTCCGACAGGAACTTCAAAAAGTGATCAAACAAACAGACTGTGATTTAATTGTGGACATTGGTTGCGGCAATGGCGAAATTTGGTCTGGATTGTTAGATAAACGGATTATTAAAATATTCGGGGTCGACGATTCTGCAAGAATCACTAGCCTAACCAATGGAACCAATGTCTACGATCATCTGTTTATGGCTGACGCCAGCCAGCTGCCATTTCCTAACAACCATTTTGATATTTCGGTTATAAGCTTATTACTACACGCTGTAGACAGGACCAAGAGAGGCTTGATTCTAAAAGAAGCCAGGAGGGTTACCAGGCCTGGCGGTTTTATATTTATTTTTGATTTCGCCTTTCCTGCTACTCAAAATTTGATCGGTAAATTGTTTAAGTGTTTTTTTGAATGCGAAGAGCGGCTAATCGGAGAAGTCAATCCGAATCATTATCAAAATTATCTGGATTTTTTGAGAGATGACGGACTAGCCAAATTTTTAAAAAGTAAAAATTATTATAAAAAGAGTTGTTTTTTTAAAAATTTTGATGTTATAATAATTCAAGTCTAAACCAAAAATTAAAACGCTTTTCATAAGAATAATTAAACTCAACATGTCCCAAAAAAACAAAGAATTGTGTCATGACTGTGACCATTGCTGCAATTATGCGGCGGTAGAAATCGATAAGCCCACAACCAAGCGCGATTACCAGAATGTCATTTGGCTACTGCACCATAAAAATGTCCGTGTCTACATCGATGAAGAACGAGCCTGGATCTTGGAGTTTGTGACGCCATGTGAATTTATAAATAAAGACAAATTATGTTCGATTTACGAGAAGCGTCCGCTAATGTGTCGGGAATACCTGCAGGAAGACTGCGTCCGTTATAGCAAAAATAGCCCAGAAAAGCATGCCTTTGAAAAGGCAGCCGATTTAATCAGGTATTTGGAGAAAAAAGGAATTGACTACCAATTCAGAAAAAGTAAAAAATAGTTTGACCTGTGGAAAACTATTGTTGACACGTTTTTTTTGTGGTATAATGAATTTAATTGAAATAACTTTTTTAATTTTATTTCAAGATGAAAAATCTATTTAATGGAAGGGGGTGATTCTCAAATGGCAAAAAAGAAGGCAAAAAAGAAAGTTGCAAAAAAGAAAAAGAGATAAAAGTTTTCTCAAGCGCAAAATCCCCGTCTGCCCGTTTTGGTTCTTAAGGTCAGTTGAAGCGAGGCGAGCAGAGGGGATTTTGTGTTTTTGTTTTTATTTTTTTAGAGCAACTTTTTTTGAACAGTTTTTACGGCAGCGGTCTTGATGGCTATTTGGCCGTAGATACCGTCGTAGCCGGGAGTGATTTCGACTCGGCCGAGTCGGACGCTGATAATTCTTTCGGCGATCTCCGGCCGGGCGATTTTTTTTAACTGCTCTTCGGTTAAGTCGATCAGAATTTCGAATTCACAATATTTTTTGATCAGATTAAAATATTCGGTTTGGACTTTTTTTGAATTTTTGCCAACCCCGAAGCTGTCGGCGATAATTTCTTGTAACGGTATTAGACTTTTGTAGGGAATATTTTTGGGAGAGTCGCTGTTTTTTTGATCGGCCAGCTCGTTAACTCGGTGAAGCACCCCTAAGGTCAGGGGTTTTTTACAAAGAGGACAGAGGTTGTTATTTTTTTTGCTTACTGCCGGGCTGGAGAGGTAGCGGCAAGCGGCGTGGCCGTCGAAATGATATTTGCCTTCTTCGGGAAAAAATTCAATAGTGTAGAGGAATTTGTTTTTATCTTTCTCTTTGATGAGGCGGCTAATTTCCTGGTAGCTCAATTGGCCGTCAGTTATTTCAAACACATTGGCCTCGCGGCCAAGATTGGCTGGCGAATGGGCATCGGAATTGGAGAGCAAGGTAATTCTATCCAGGGCCGATAATTGCCAATTCATTTTTGGATCGGAAGACAAGCCGGTTTCAATGGCGTGGATATAAGGAGTGATTTCTTCGAAGCATTCAGCCAGAGAATCAAAACCAGACTTGGAACCAAAAACAGCAAACCAAGGAGTCCAGGCATGAGCGGGAACAACCAAACTCTGTTGGTTGATGTTTAAAATAATTTTAGCCAGCTCTTTGGCCGACAGGCCAATAATCGGCCGGCCGTCGGAT
Organism: Patescibacteria group bacterium; assembly: GCA_041649575.1. Taxonomy (GTDB): domain Bacteria; phylum Patescibacteriota; class Patescibacteriia; order 2-01-FULL-39-33; family 2-01-FULL-39-33; genus JBAZMW01. The sequence continues at coordinate 107,983 of JBAZMW010000004.1, forward strand.
TTAATATTAAAGCCCCGTTTTTCAAAGTCGGCAATAATTTTTTCAACGGTCGTGATATCGGGAACCAAAAGGCAGACATGGATTCTTCTGGTTTTGCCGCCCTGCGAGTAGATACAGCTGATTTCCGTACCCAAGACAAATCTGACAAGACTGTCGCTGTCTTTTAGACGATAAAGCCCCGGCTCGGCTTCGATCAGTTTGTCTTTTATTTCTTTGAACCACTTGGGATGAGTGAAATCTCCGGTGCTGACAATCTTTATGCCCTTATATTGGCACCAAGAGTCAATATTTTCCAAGGTCAAGTCACGCGAGCAACCTCGGGAATAGGCGGAATGGATATGTAAGTCGGCAATGACGCGCATAGGGCTAATAGCTTATTGCTTATGGTTTAATAATGAATGAATTGATTTTAGCATCGGGAGTTTTTTTTGGCAAAAAGAAAGCGCCACATGTTACAAACAGAGGTGACGCGGTTTGGAGAGTGTCAAGAGTATTTAGCCTTATGAGGACTAATCAAGGGGCGACCCTGGGTTAGTTTCTCACATCTTCAGATGACTAAAGAGCGGTCATCTTACTCGTGAAGCTGCTGCGGGAGCTTTGTCGGGGAGAGGTCCCAACTCAATTTGTAACTCCCGTGAAACGGTCGCACTCGTTCCGATTAACAGCCTCCGCGACACCGTTTTTGGTCTATCATGCGCGTATTTCCCAAAAACCGGTTTGGGCTCTGCCAGCTTCAGAAGAATCGGGCGCTCCTCTCTTGTCCGTGATCCTTCTTATACCATTACGGGGGGCATCGATTTTTCTTTTCTCGTCTCTCGAAACTCTCCTATCACTAGTATAGACTCATTAGGCAGAAAAGTCAATGTTATTTTTTTGGCAAAAAAAAGAAGGCGGCTTCACCACAATTGTGATGACTCCACCAACTAAGTCGGATCGGCCGACGGACAACTCGGGTTCAGCAGGTCACAGTCGTCTACACGACGATACCAGCTCTGCCACCCTGCACCTGGATAACGGTCAGACCATAGAGGCAGAAGAAATAGAAGCCAGCTTGATCTAGCTGGCAATCCTCTCGGCCGCATTTCTTACACTTACACTTCTGCTCCATACCCTTTCTCCTTCAGTTAGGCCCGCACATCAAGCAGCCGGCCGGAGTGATTTCCCGTAGAGATCAGTCGTGGCGATCTCGGAGCCGGGCTTCTGTTGATAGACTTCAGGTAACAAGAATGACACAATAGCCCTCTCCGGTCGAAGATCACCTTGGTTTGTCCGCAGTGACTACAAGGGGCGACTAGCGGCCTTGATTCGGCACATGAAATACTGACACGAGAGATCATGACCCTTCCCTCCTGACGCTCAAAAATGTTCAAGCTAGTATTATAAATAGCACAATTATTTATGGTTGTAAAGATAAATAAAAATCCCGCCAAAAGGCGGGACTAGTTTTTAAATCCAGGGTCCGGGCGCTGACCTACTTTCCCCATTGAAGAGTATCATCGGCTCAGGAGGGCTTAACTACTGAGTTCGGGATGGGATCAGGTGTGACCCCTCTGATAGAAGCACCCAGACTCTGGATTCAAAAATTTTTTGATAAGCAATAATCGTAATCACAATTCTTGCGATTAAACATAATTGATCATTAGTACTCCTCGGCTTAACCCATTACTGGGCTTACACCTAGAGCCTATCAACCCCGTCGTCTGCGGGGGATCTTAAAGAAAATTAATCTTGGAGACGGCTTCACGCTTAGATGCTTTCAGCGTTTATCCAAACCAAACTTAGCTACCCAGCGATGCCCTTGGTAGGACAGCTGGCGCACCAGAGGTTTGTCATTTCCGGTCCTCTCGTACTAGGAAATGGACTCCTCAATTTTCAACGCCCATGGTAGATAGGAGACCGAACTGTCTCACGACGTTCTGAACCCAGCTCGCGTGCCTTTTTAATTGGCGAACAGCCAAACCCTTGGGACCTTCTCCAGCCCCAGGATAAGACGAGCCGACATCGAGGTGCCGAACCCCTTCGTCGATGTGGACTCTTGGAAGGGACCAGCCTGTTATCCCCGGAGTAGCTTTTATCCGTTGAGCTTCCGCCGTCCTATATCGTACGGTCGGATCACTAAGTTCCGCTTTCGCGACTGCTTGGCTTGCAGGCCTCGCAGTAAAGCTGGCTTATGCCTTTGCACTATCTCCCGCATTTCCATCGCGGGATAGCCAACCTTTGTAAACGCCTCCGTTACTTTTTGGGAGGCAACCGCCCCAGTTAAACTACCCACCAGATACTGTCCCTCTCCCGGATTCACGGGAGTAGGTTAGGACTGCAATCTAACAAGGGTGGTATTTCACTGGCGTCCCGATAAATCGGGACTCCCACCTATTCTAAACATGCTATATCGCAATTCAGTACCAAGTTGTAGTAAAGCTTCACGGGGTCTTTTCGTCTAACCACGGGAAGGAGGCATCTTCACCTCCCTTGCAATTTCGCCGAGTACATTGTCAAGACAGTTATCAAGTCGTTATGCCATTCGTGCGGGTCGGAACTTACCCGACAAGGAATTTCGCTACCTTAGGACGGTTATAGTTACCGCCGGCGTTCATCCGCGCTTCGGTTTAGGGCTGCCTCCGTCTTGCGACGGAATGACCCCACCCCTTAACGTTCAGACACTGGCCAGGCATCAGCCCCTATACATCACCTTGCGGTTTAGCAGGGACCTGTGTTTTTGATAAACAGTCGCTTGATATCTTTAGCTGCGCCCGCTCAAAAGCTTGCGCTCTGAGCGGGAGGCCTTATTCCGAAGTTACGGCCGCTTTTTTGCCGAGTTCCTTAACAATGTTTCTCTCGTACACCTGAGGCTACTCGCCTCACCCACCTGTGTCGGTTTACGGTACGGTTGCCCCGATTTTAATCCTAGAGGATTTTCTTGGCACCAACTTTGACTGAATTGAGTCTGCCTTTTGAGCTTTCTCTGCTGCCAGCCTTGGCGCTTGATGATAGACGGATTTGCCTGCCTATCACGCCGCTAGCCAGCAACGCCTTAAACCAAAAAACGTTCAATCTCCGCCAATGCGTCCCCCCGTTGGAAAATCGGGGTAGTGCTGGAATATTAACCAGCTCTTCCATCGACTACGCCTTTCGGCCTCGCCTTAGGATCGACTAACCCTGGGTCGATTCGCGTTGCCCAGGAAACCTTGGGTTTACGGTGTCAGGGATTCTCACCCTGATTTCTGCTACTTATGCCAACATTCTTGCTTCCTAGCAATCCACCGCGCCTCTCGGCTGCGGCTTCGTCTCGCTAAGAACACTCCTCTACCAATTCCGCCAAAAGGCGGAAGTTCGCATCTTCGGTACCATATTTAGCCCCGGTACATTGTAGGCGCAAAACAACTTGACCAGTGAGCTGTTACGCTATCTTTAAAGGGTGGCTGCTTCTAAGCCAACCTCCTGGTTGTTTAAGTCGTAATACCACCTTCTACACTTAATATGGATTTAGGGACCTTAGATGGCGATCTGGGCTGTTTCCCTTTTGACTGATGGAGCTTAGCCCCCATAGTCTGACTATTGAAATACGGATACCTAGTATTCGGAGTTTGATTGAAGACAGTAACCTAAAAGGACCTGTCCTCATTCAGTGCTCTACCCCTAGGTCTAATTTCAACGCTAGCCCTAAAGCTATTTCGAGGAGAACCAGCTATTACCGAGTTCGATTGGAATTTCTCCCCTAACCACAGATCATCCCCTAGTGTTGTACGGCTAGTGGGTTCGGGCCTCCCCAAGCTGTTACGCTTGGTTCACCCTGTCCATGGTTAGCTCACCCGGTTTCGGGTCTTATCCACGCTGTCAATTCGGCCTATTAAGCCTCGCTTTCACTGTGCCTTCTCCCTGTAGGGATTAAACAAACAACGTAGATAAACTCGTTGGCTCATTCTTCAATAGGAACGCCGTCACTCAGTAATCCCGATAAATCGGGATACTTGAGCTCCGACTCGATTGTAAGCAAATGGTTTCAGATACTATTTCATCGCCCTCACCGGGCTGCTTTTCACCTTTCCCTCACGGTACTCGTTCACTATCGATCATCAAAAGTATTTAGCCTTACCGCATAGTCACGGCTACTTCCCACAGGATTTCACGAGTCCTGTGGTACTCGAGAAGAAAATCGTAGAGATATAACCCCTTTCGCTTATGGGACTATTACCCGCTATGGTTGGCCTTTCCAGGGCCACTCAACTAGGGAAGCTATATATACTCTACCAGTCTGTGTACGCAGACTAACATTTTCTCTTCAACCCCCTTAAAGCAACAGCATACACTTTTAACTAGCACCTTTGGCCGACTCTTGCGAGCCAGCTTTCGGCGATAGAAAACTTTAAGGGTTTGGGCTGCTCCGCTTTCGCTCGCCACTACTCACGGAATACAACCTGCAGATTTATTTTACCCGCTATTATTTAACCTGGGCGAACCCCGGTTAAATATTCCGCTTCGCGGAATTTAACGGGGTAAATAAATCTGTAGGCATTTAGTTTTTTCTTTTCCTCCGGCTACTGAGATGTTTCACTTCGCCGGGTTATCTTCCTTACCCTATGGATTCAGATAAGGATTCCCTGTCTTCAACAGGAAGGGTTGCCCCATTCGGAGATCTCCGGATCACAGGTCGCTTGCCACCTACCCGAAGCTTTTCGCAGGCTGCTACGTCCTTCATCGTCTTTTGATGTCTAGGCATCCACCATCTGCTCTTAGTAAATGTTTAATCACAAGAATTTCAATTACGATTGGAATTCTTGCTCGACTAATTGCTTATCTTTCTACTTCTTTTTTGAGAATAATTGAGAATATTTAATTGTCAAAGTTCTCTTTTTCATCTTTTTTTCCTTTTAGCGTCCAGAGTGAGGACAACAAATCTTTTTATTGGCCGGCTTTGGGCGTTAAAAAAACCGCCTTGCTCCAAGCGGTGTTTCTAGCAGCGCAAAAAATGCCCGTTAGCTTGGAGAATGATTAGTGAAATAGTTGATGACTCTCATAAAGCGATGTTAACTAGTTTAAACTAATTGTTGTTTTTTGTCCAGGCTTTATTTTTTGAATAAGCTGTGGATAATCTATAATTGTTATTACTTTAATTATATAGTTTTCTTAATTATTTGTCAATATTGGGGTGGTTTTTTTTGCTCATTTGCCAGGTGTTTTTTAGTAAAATAGCTAAATTTACCCAATTTTATATAATCATCTACTTTTTTGTTAATCAATTTGTCTAAAACGTGAAAACGGCGTTTTTTTTCGATAAATGGCACATTGTCGGTGAACTTTTTGGCAGCCATGGTGCCAATTCGAGGTGAATAACAAGCGATATAGGCTAGATTAAAACCCACCTTCTTATATAAGTCGACGGTTCGACCAAATTGTTTCACAGTTTCGCCAGGAAAACCCACAATAATATCGGTGGTAAAACTAGCATCGGGCACTTGTTTTTTTATTTTTTTTATTAACTTTAAATATTCTTCCCTAGTATAGAGGCGGTTCATCTTTTTCAAAATGGTATTGTCACCAGCTTGGACCGGCAAATGGATTTCACGGTTGATTTGAGGATGGCTGGCAATCACTTTAATCAGTTGGTCGGAAAAATCCCAAGGGTTGGCAGAAATAAAGGATATTTTTTTGAATTTTTTTATTTTGGCGATTTCTTCCAGAAGATAGGGAAACAAGGTCGGAATTCTAGTTTTACCTAAACTTTTTACTAAGATCGGCTCAACTTTTTTACCATCGGGCAATTTGAATTTTTTGTTTTTAACGACTAAGTCTGCGCCGTAGGAATTTACATTTTGTCCGATGAGCGTGATTTCGCTGTAGCCACGTCGTGCCAGATTCTTGGCTTCTTTAATTATATCAATAAAGGATCGGGAAATTTCTCGGCCGCGCGCCAAGGGTACAATGCAATAAGAGCAGGCGTTATTACAACCGTTGCCGATAGAAACAAAAGCATGTCTTTTGTCTGATCTGGTTGGCGACAGTGAGAAAAATTTTTCTATCGGTACGCATTCACAATCAGCGGAGATTTTTTTTAATTTTCCTCTTCTGACGCCCGATGGCTCGCGGCTAGCTGCGCCGACTAAACAACCAGTAATTATTATTTTTAACTGGGGATTTTTTTTCTGAAGCTGTTTTAATTTTTTAATTAAGCCATAGGCGCGATTCTCGGCCGCTTCGCGGACAACACAAGTGTTAATAATAGCCACAGTAGCTGTGGCTGGGTTGTTGGTTGGTCGGTAGCCGAGTTTTTGGTAGCGGCTGACAATTTTTTCCGAGTCGGCGACATTGCCTTGGCAACCGAAAGTTTTGAGGTAGAAAGTTTTCATGGTGCCTTGGGAGGGACTCGAACCCTCAATCCCTTGCGGGAACATGCTCCTAAGGCATGCGCGTATACCAATTCCGCCACCAAGGCATATTGCTAATCAAAATGATTTTGCCGTCTATATTTTTTAACCGTTAAGTATACCAATTCTCCGCCTCGGCTTCGCCTTCGGCGAGACGAGCGCCACCAAGGCCTAAAACTATCTTTAAGATAATTAAAAAGCGCTATTTTGTCAATAAAAAAATAATGATATAATAAATAAAAAATAATTAACAAAAATAAAAAATGAACAGGAGGATTTTTTTATTTGTCTCTGTGATTCTGACAGGGATTTTTTTGTCGGGAAATATCTCTGCGGTTCTGGCACAAGACATCATACCGGTAAACAGCGGCGATTTATCTGTGTTTACCGATTGGGCTTGTACCAATTGCGGGCAAGGGTCGCCATCGGGAAACAAGTATATAATTATGACAGCCAGCAGCTCCGTCCTGATTTCGCCGATAGTTGATTTGAGCGCCTATACTAATCAGAAATTGGATTTTAAAGCGCGGACATATGGCGGTGTCAGCACCAGCAGCCCGGAAGTAACCATAAAAATTTCCACGGACAGCGGGGTTAATTGGAATTTATTGGCCGGCGCTTTGGCGACCACCACTAATTTGACGGCGCAACCGACCATTGATTTGTCCGCTTATAACAGTTTCGCGAAGATAAAATTTGAGTCCTTGGGAGCGACCGGTTCCCAAGGAGTCGGCCTGGATGATATTGCCCTCACCGGGCTGTCAATAAACAATCCGCCCGTGGCGCTAATAAGCATGAGCACAACGACCGCGGAAGTAAATCAAATAATAAATTTCGACGCCAGCGCTTCGGCCGACGACGGCACTATCGTTGGCTATGATTGGGACTTGGGCAATGGCGCGACAAGCAGTGGCTCACTAATTGCTTATGCCTATCCGGCGGCGGGAAATTTCACAGTCAACTTAACCGTGACCGATGACGGCGGACTGGCTAATACTACCAGCACGGTAATTACCATTAATGATTTAACCGCGACCTCCACACCAGCAGAAATAAAAATTGGTGACGTGGTGATAAACGAATTTTTATCTTATGCGGAAACCGGCGACAAAGAGTGGGTGGAGTTTTACAACAACAGCACCTCGACCATTGATTTAAACGGCTGGACTCTAAGCGACAATTCTTCGACCACCACGATTTCTGGAATTATCGAGGCTACCGGCACGGCGCGATTTTTGGTTTGGGAATTTAGTAGCGGCAAGCTAAACAATGCCGGCGATATTATCACCATAAAAGACGGGACGGGAAAAATAATCGATCGGGTGGCCTATGGCGATTTCGATGATGGCGATAAAGACGACAACGCTCCGGAGGCGGGAAAAAATTATACTACCGCCAGAAAAGTTGACGGCTTGAACTCTGGCAGTAATAAAAGTGATTTTTTAGAAACTATTACCCCGACCAAAGGATTACCAAACATTATTACACCAAAACCCGCTCCCCCCTCTTCGGGTGGCGGTGGCGGAGGCAGCGCCGCACCCAGTCGTCAGCCAAAAGAGCAGCCCAAAGTAGCCACGACCACGGAAAAGATAGTTGTTAATTTTTCGGGAAAGATTATCATCAATGAGCTACTGCCCAATCCCGACGGCGATGATGAGGAAGGAGAATTTATTGAACTCAAAAATCTAGACGACAGGGAAATTAATCTGGCTGGTTGGCAACTAGCCGACAACAGTAATAAAAAATACACACTCGCCTCTTCAACTATAACAGTAGGAGGATTTTTGGTGGTAAAAAGGATTGATTCGCAAATCGCCTTAAATAATTCCGGCGTGGAAGCGGCTAATTTGTATTCACCAGACGGCAAGCTGGTCGACCGTGTAGAATATATTGGCCCGGCTAAAGACGATTGTTCTTACAGTCGTAATAAAGATGGCAAGTGGCAGTGGAGCGTTAAGCTGACTCCGGGAGAAGAAAATATTTCCGAAAGCGAAGAGACGGCTCTAACCGCGACTGGTGCAGAAGAAGAAGCTGACAACGAGCCGACAGCGGCCAAAAAAACCAGCGCTACAAAAGCGAAAGACTCCAGCGGTGGCGCTAAAACTACAAAAGTAGCAACCAGTTATTATGTCGGCGAAGTGGCTTTGGAAAAAATTCGGGAGCTGGAATTGGGAGCTAAAATTAAAGTCAAAGGCGTGGTAGCGGTGGAGCCCGGTGTTTTGGGCAGCCAAATTTTTTATCTGGCTGGTTCCGGGATACAGGTTTATTGTTATAAAAAAGATTTTCCAAATTTAAAACCCGGAGACTACATCGAGGTTAGCGGTGAATTGTCGGAAAGCGGCGGCGAGAGAAGAATAAAAATAACTCAAAAAAGCGATATTAGTATTTTGGCCGGCGGCAAAAATCTAGAGCCGGAGAAAGTAGCCACGGCCGATGTTGGCGAGGATTTGGAGGGGTCGCTAGTGACGGTGGAGGGAGAAATAATTGAAATAAAAGGTAGCAACCTATATTTGGATGACGGTTCGGGAGAAACCAAGGTTTATATTAAGAGTTCAACGGGAATTGTTTTGAAAACTTTGGGTTTGCAGGAAGGAGAAAAGGTTAAAGTTACTGGCATTATTTCCCAAACCAGTGGTGGTTATCGGCTGCTGCCTCGTTATCAGAAAGATTTGGAAAAAATAGGAGAGGTCAAAGGAGCGACAGAAGCCGCGCCGCCAGTTAGCGTCCAAAAAAGTTCAGTCTGGCTGAAATATCTAGCGGCAATTATTGGATTTTTACTGGTGGTGATTGGCTGGCTGGTTAAAAAATACGTGTTGCCAAAAAAATCAAGCTGATTTTTGCCAGCTTTTTATTAAAAATAATATTAACCGCGCCAAAGGAGAAAAACCAAATAAATTAAGTAGGCGCAGACCAGGCCAATGCCCTCATAGCGTTCAATGTGTCCTTTGCGCTTGCCGGTCAAGACGAAATAGAAAAGAACAAAGGTGGCAATGATTAAGACGGTGATGTCGATATTGAGCTGGGCGTTGAAAGCCAATGGCCGGATTAAGGCGCTGACGCCTAAAATAAAAGAAGTATTAAAAATAATTGAGCCGATAATGTTGCCAACGGCAAAGTCGGCATTCTTTTTAAAAGCGGCAGTGGCTGAAGTGATAATTTCTGGCAAGGTGCTGCCTATCGAAATAACAGTCAGGCCAATAAGCGCTTGACTTACGCCCAAGGATTTAGCCAGGCTGGTGGCGCTACCAACCACCCAATTGCCGCCTATACACAATCCGACAATGCCGATAACAATGTAGGCCAAAGACAGCGGGAGGCGATGTTCTGTAAAATCGGAGTGCTCGTTTTTTTTGGCTTTGGCGATGCCAAGAGTGTAATAAATAAAAATCAAAAAAAAGCCTAATAGAATAATTCCGTCCCAACGGCTGATGGCCAGTGAGTCGCCGCTATTTAAGAGCAGGTTGTTGGCCAAAATAATTAAGATGGCGATGGCCAAAAGTCCCAGCGGAATTTCACGCCAAGTGGTATTGCTTTTGATTTTAATGGGATAGACAATCGCTGCGATACCGCCGACCAAGAGGATGTTGGAGATATTGGCGCCAATGGCATTGCCAATAGCCAGGTCGGCTGAATTTTTGAAATTTGACAGGATGTTGACGATTAATTCTGGTAGCGAGGTGCCAAAGGCGACAATAGTCAGCCCGATGGCTAAATTGGAGATTTTGAATTTTTTGGCTAGCGAAGAGGCGCCATCAACCAAAAAACCGGCGCCTTTAATGAGAAAAATAAAACCTAAGATTAAAAGAGTGAGGTTGGCCAGCATGGGATGACTATTTTAGATTAAGGTCACATTAGCCACAGTGTCCTTTTCTTCCTTGAAGCGCATAACGCGGACACCCTGGGTATCGCGGCCGAGGACATTGACGTCTTTGACGCTCAAACGAATCACCTGTCCCTGATTGGAAATGACAATCAGGTCATTAGTGTCGCTATAGATGATTTTGCCGCTGACTATTTTTCCTGTTTTAGAATTAATTTTGGCGGTTTTGATGCCGCTGCCGCCACGTCCCTGCACTTTATAGGCGTTAAGCTTAGTCTGTTTGCCAAAGCCATTTTCCATAATTACCAGCAGGTTGGCGATCTTGTCATCTTTTTGGTTGAAGATTCCCATGCCGACAATTTTGTCGTTGGTTTTTAGTTTAAGGCCGCGGACACCGGAAGCAGCGCGACCCATTGGCCGCACATTGGCTTCTTTGAAACGGATCGCTTGGCCGTTGGCGGTGACTAGGATGATATTTTCGTCGCCTTTGGAAGGCATGACCCATTCCAAATTGTCGTTGTTTTTGATTTTGATGGCGATGAGCCCGGAGCGGCGGACGTTGGTAAAATCTTCGATGGGCGTTTTTTTGATAGTGCCGCCACTAGTAACCATAACTAAAAATTTATCGTTTTCGACATTAGTCAAAGGCAGAATGGCAGAAACTTTTTCGTTGGGCGCGAGCTGTAAAAAGTTGACTAACGCCTGGCCCTTGGCGGTGCGGGAGGCTTGAGGCACATCATAGCCCTTGAGCTGGAAAACGCGGCCGCGGTTGGTAAAAAACAACACATCGGCGTGAGTGGAAGTGAGGAAAAAGTGCTCCACGCTGTCTTCTTCTTTGGTGGTGAGCCCGATAACGCCTTTGCCGCCACGCCCTTGTTTTTTGAAGGTGTCGGGGGGCAGGCGTTTGATATAGCCGTCATTGGTGACCATGACGATCATTTCTTCATTGGGCACCAAATCTTCCATGGTGAAACTGTCGACGCCGTGGGCGACAATTTGCGTTCGGCGCGGCTGGGAATATTTATTTTTTAGTTCGATAATTTCTTCTTTAATGATACTCAAAATTCTGGCGGGAGATTTGAGGATTGTCTCCAATTCTTTAATCAACTTTTGTTTTTCTTTAAGTTCGGTTTCCACCTTGATTCTTTCCAGGTTGGCCAATTGTTGCAGGCGCATCTCTAAGATGGCTACGGCCTGTCGGTCGCTAAGTTTGAATTTTTTGATTAGATTTTCTTTGGCCTGCTCTTTGTCTTTGGATTTTTTAATGGTGTCTATCACTTGGTCGATTTTGGCCAAAGCCAAAACCAAACCTTCCAAAATATGAGCCCGGTCTTTGGTTTTTTCCAGATCAAAGCGTGTCCGGCGAGTGATTACTTCTTGGCGGTGTTTGAGGTATTCTTCCAAAATGGTTTTGAGCGTCAGAATGCGGGGCTGGATACCGTCAACCAAAGCCAGCATATTGAAATGAAAAGTGGTTTGCAGGGCGGTATGCTTGAAAAGTTGATTGAGAATTTTCTTGGGGTAGGAATCTTTTTTTAACTCGATAACTATGCGCACGCCGTCCTTATTGGATTCGTCGCGTAAATCTTTAATGCCTTCGATTTTTTTGTCTTTGACCAGCTCGGCGATTTTTTCCAAAAGCACCGCCTTATTGGTTTGATAGGGTACCTCGGAAACAATAATTTGATTGCCGCCGCCTTTCATTTCTTCGATATTGGTTTTGGCGCGGCAAACAATGCCGCCTTTGCCGGAGGCGTAGGCCTGCTTGATGTCTTTGAGGCTGTAAAGAATACCGCCAGTCGGTAAGTCCGGGCCTTTAATAAATTTCAGCAAATCGTCAAGATCGCAATCAGGATTGTCGATCAGATGCACGGTGGCTTCAATCACTTCGTTGAGGTTGTGCGGGTAAATATTGGTAGCCATGCCGACGGCGATGCCCTGGGTGCCATTAATCAAGAGGTTGGGCAGCTTGGCTGGCAAAACCAGCGGTTCCTGATGAGCGCCGTCGTAGTTGGCAACAAAATTGACAGTGTTTTTGTCGATGTCAAAAAGCATCTCCTCGGCAATGCCCGAGAGTTTGGTTTCTGTATAACGCATAGCGGCGGCGCTGTCGCCATCCATTGAGCCGAAGTTGCCCTGGCCGTTGACCAGCGGATAGCGCAGAGAGAAATTTTGCGCCAGGCGCACCAAAGTATCGTAAATAGCCATATCGCCATGCGGGTGGTATTTGGCCATTACTTCGCCGACCACGTTAGCCGATTTTCTGAATTTGGCGTTGGCTTTCAGGCCGATGTCCCACATCGCGTAAAGCACACGGCGGTGAACCGGTTTTAGGCCGTCCCGGACATCCGGCAGAGCGCGGGAAACAATAACCGACATGGCATAATCCAAATAACTCTGCTGGACCTCCAGGCTGATTGGCTGGGCAAAAACATTTGGTTCGCTAACGGAATTATTTTCGGTCGTTGAAATATTAGTGGTTTTGTTTTCTTCTTTGGCTGCTGTTTTTTTCTTGGCCATAAGTTTATTTTATAAATTTAAGACTGGATAAAATTTGGCTAAAGACCGGCTCGAATAAGTCCTGGCCGCCTCGCGAATAAACATTAATTTCATAAATATTTTTTTGCTGGCCAGCATAGACCAAATAAGAAATATCTTTTTCTTCCATTGTTTGTTTTAGATATTTTAAGGCCGGCTGTCCGTCGATAAAGAGCTTATTCTTGTCTGGCAGGTAATCGCTCAAATCCCCTTGATTTAATTTGAGCCATTCTTCCAGTTTCAGTTTATTAGTGCTGGTTTTTTTAGTGATGATTACCTGGCCCAAAATTTTGGGCGTGCTGGTGGCCGGGCTGTAGCTGGTGAGCATCAGGGTGTCGGCTGCTTCTTTTTTATACCAGTCGGGCGGATAGCGCAAGGAAAGGTTTAGGATTTCCGAAGAGTGTTGCGGCCAGTTGTCGCTGTTTAGGTTAATTTGCAGTTTTTGAATGATGTCGTTTTTTACTTGTTCCAGCTGGCTTTTTTGTTCTGGGACGGCAGTTTCTTGGGCCAGATTTTTCTGGGAGTCGTTAATGATGCCGCGCAGATCGGTCAGAGCCTGATCAAGGTTTTGTCCCAGGTCGTAGTCGCTACTGCTTTTTAACGCCTCTTTAACATTATTTTTCATCGTCCAAAACCAAAAAACCAAGACTATCAAAGCCAAAACTCCAACCACCAGCCAGGTTAGTTTTGATTTTTTTTCAACCTCACCGTCTGGCTCATTAATGACAATATAGCTGTTTTTTTTCGCTGCCGCTGTTTCAGCTGGTTTGGCCGTGTTGATGCTGGGAGCGGAAATCTTTTTTCTGCTTCTAATAATTTTCTTGCTGGCACCTTTGGCGCCGCCGGTTTTGGTTTTTTTGCTTTTAGCCGCAGGCATGGGAGAAAATGATTAAGGTTTAAAAATAATAATTTTGGTTTCTTCTTGAGGCAGATCTTTCTTGTTGATTTTTAGTTTGTCCAAAGTTTCGCTGGGCAGGCCAGACTCCTTTAAAAATTTTTCCACTCCGTCCACCTGCTCTTTAAAAAGAGGGCTTTTGTAGTGCATTGGTATCACCAGGCGCGGTTCGACTTCGCCAATGATCTCGTTGGCTTTCTTGGCGTCAATAGTAAAAACACCGCCAACAGGAATCATTAGAATATCAACATCACCCAATTTTTCTATCTGTTCGTCGCTAAGCAGATGCCCCAAATCTCCCAAGTGCACCAGATTTATCCCTTCCGTATTGATACGGTAGATGATGTTAGCGCCTCTTTCTTGGCCGGCTTGCTCGTCGTGCCAGGCAGGGATGCCGTAGATAAAGATGCCTTTGGTCTCATATTCGCCGGGGCCTCTGACGACGAAAGGATCTCCCATAATGGCGTTTAAGTTATTATGGTCGTCGTGATCGTGAGAGATGGTGACTACGTCGGCCTTGAATTTAGGAACGCCTGAAGAGCAGAACTGAGTGCCATAAGGATCGGTGGCAATAATTATTTCTTCGCCATTATTCTTGGTTTGGATTTTAAAACAAGAATGGCCGAGCCATTGAATTTGCATAAGTTTAATGCTAAGATTATTGAGTTAATACAAAAATATTTTACAACATTTTTAGTTTTAATTCAAGTGATTCGTCCTCGTAGTTCAGTGGATAGAACAAGGGACTCCTAAGCCCTAGACACAGGTTCGATTCCTGTCGAGGACATAAAAGAAAAATAGAAAATTAATCGGCGGGGTGAGATTCCTGTCGAGGACATAAATAAAGAAGCCGTTAGCCGGAGCAATCCGGCTAACGGTTGTTTGTGCTTGGTCTCTAATCCCAGAAGCCTTGACCGAGCGCTGACTCCAAATGGAAATTGAATTCCCAGAATGACCTTTCCAGCCGCGGATTCCGCCCAACCATCTGCCGCGCCTGTTCGCCGTACCTTCCAGGCGAGTAGAATCGTCGGTAGATGTCTAGGCGCATCTTTTGTAGCTCTTCCGGCGTAGCACTTGGAATGCGAATGATCGGGTAATCCGTGGAGAACTTACTCAAGTCTTCAGTCACTAGTCCCCCGGCCTGGCGGATTGTCTCATACTGCTCGCTGCCGGGTGAAGGCATCATCCAGGAAAGACGAATCTCGTCGCAGGGAACTTCGCAGATGGCATCGGCTTCCGCCTGCAGGTCTTCCACGCTCTCGCCCCAATCGCCGAGAATGTAGTAGAACTTGGAAAGCAACCCGATGTTGCGTAAGGTGTGTGCGAGATCGGATGCTCGCTTCCTCCACTGGGCGATATCCGGCGCCCCGCTCTTCTTTTGACAGATGAGCGACTCAACGCCAATGCCCACCTCGGTGCAACCACCGCGCTTCATGTGCTCGAATATCTGGATATCGGCATCAGCGCGAGCCATGGCATACCAGGGCAGCCCAGTGCGGCCAAGTTCTTGGCAAAGATGGGTAATCCGAGGCAAGCCGCCGCCGTAGAAGTTGAGATCCACCGCGAAGCCGAAGTTTACTCCGAGCTGCTCTTGGCACTGCCGCACCTCGTCGATGATATTGCCAACATCGCGGTACATCACCTTGGGTCTAGAGCCGTCTTTGGGAAACATTTTGTTCGACTGGCACCAGAAGCAGTTTCTGGGACAGCCACGTGACCAGACGAACAGTGCCGCTCGTTGCTTGCTCGGGGCAGGATAATACAAGCCAAAACGACGGTTGCGGCTCATCATTTCCGGCGTGCGCAAGGGAACGGGGTTGAGGTTGGGATCGAAGCGGGAGAAGTTGTTGACCCACAGCTCGCCTGCCCGATAGATCACGCCGCGAATTTCCTCTCGGTTGATGTGACCGTGGAAGTATTCCGACAAGTCACCCAGTGTCCAATCCGCTTCTCCGCAAACCACGAAGTCGAACAATTCAAGGCTGTTTCCGACAAATTCCTTTTCTTCTTCCGGCGCGACCGATCCCACAGTGGCTGAGCTGAGCTCTTGAGCCAGGTTGAGCGCATGATAACCGCCCAATACTGTCCGAATTTGAAATCGCCGTGGTTCTGGTGTCTGTTTGATCCGTCTGGCGATCTCGGCCACAATCGGATAGTTGTAGGTCATGCAGGAGAAAGCCACGATGTCGGGGTCGCCTTCCAATACTTCCTCCATACTAATGTTCGCCGAGTTGGGAAATACAACACGAACTTCGTAGTCGTGGTTCCTAAGCCATGAGGCCACATAACATGCTCCGATCGGTTCGTGTACCCGCGGAGCGATGCCGATCTGATCCAGGCAAATCCCACTTCCCGCCCTTTTTTCCACCACGCACTTGGCGCTCCCCGGATCAACGATGTTGATTCTTCTTGCTCCGTACATACTCGAATCTCGCATCTCCATGACTAACCTCCTCATCCCTTTTCAGGTTGTAAGGTTCTCTGTACGCCAAGCGATCAATTTAAAAGCCGAGCGATTGGCTCGGCCACATGAATCGCTTGATTGTAAAGATAACTTTAAACTTGATGTTCCAAAAATTTCCACATCATCTCAAAATAAATTCGATGCGTCTGCGCGAAGTCCTTGCTTTCAATCACCACAATAATGTTTTCTTCCCTAGTAGAAAACATAGCCAGCTTGTCGCCGAAGATTATTTCCGAGGAGGGAAATTCAAAACCCTTTGGCGCTAGTCTGGTCTCTCGATCATATTGTTTGTCAGCTGACTGCATCTTGAGCGCCAACTCAGAACTCTCATTAATCGCTCGGCTGGAAATACCAGCTTTGATTTTTCTTTTTTGTATTTCCCACAGGAATTCTTCACCAACAAATTTAACAAAAGTCTCAATACGCGCAATACTCAAAAAATCTGTGCCGCCAAAATTTAAAATTTCGTTCCAAACTTTTCTAAACCCATCTTCTCCGGTATAAACTCTGATTTGCGGCTTGAAATCCGATTCGGCCACGATAGTTTTTATCAGTGGCAAAATTTCCTCTACGGCTTGTTTGGAACGGCTAAGACGATCATGCTGCGCGTCCAAAAGCGAGTAAAGAGTGTTGGTCGGGCTTTCCACGACAATCCTTCTTTTTTTACCGCGTTTCACCTCGGCTAGATAACCTTTCTTTTTCAACCGCTCCACTAAATCATAGGCGGTCCCGCGGCTAAGCTGGGTGTCTTTGGCAATAGAAATGATGCTGGAATCGGCGTTTTGCAGAATCGACAAGTAAACTAGAGTTTCTTTGTCTGATAATCCTAGTTGTGAAAGGGCGTCAGTTATTTGCGTTTGCTGAATTTTATTCAACATATAATTTTATTATTTTGTTAATATTTAGTCAATTATATCCGTCTTTTTTTTAAAAATAATACTTTATTATATTTAAATTTAGATAATAAGTAGCTAATAAAAAAATGACGGATTACATCGTCATTATATATTATTCTAAATATTATTGTCAAGTTTTTATGTATTTTATTATTGACAAAACATTGTTTGTGTGCTATAGTAATAGTACAGTTCACTAACCGAAGCCCATAACCGAAGGAGAAATGGCGATGAAGAAAACGGTGTTATCGGAAGCTCTGCCGCGGGCGAACAAAGGACAATTCTTTCTGTTCCTGGTTCGCATGATGCGCCGCAATGGCGTCGGCTGCAAGGATCGTCGGCGCATGATGAACGCACTCCGCGCCGGTCTCGAGGCCAGCGTTTGGGCCGCCATCGGGCGTGCCAAGACCGCGGCAACGATTGCCAAACGCCTTGCGTCGGCTGCGATCGCTGGCGGTCACAAGGGCCGGGAGAACCACCTGCAATTCATCTTCCAGCTCTGTGTCGTGCCTGGGTTGCCGTCGTAGCTCTAGACAAACACTGCCGGCCTCGCCTCGCACAAGTAGTACCCCACGTGTTCCTCGGAGCACGTGGCTTTAATTTTGTCTAAATTTATATAAAAAAAACGACGGCAACGAGGGGAGTCGTTGCCGTAGACGTGTGCAAAAAAGGCGGTGTGCTGGTCTGGTCAGCCTCTTGCGAAGCAGCAGACATCCGGCGGGGTTCGTCTGGCGGTTGACCCTCTCGTCATCCTCTGACGATTGTGGTGGAAGAAGAAGACGTCGCCCTTGAGACTGGCCCAGCCGGTAACCGTTGAGCGGTTGACCTGAATTCTGGCCGCCATCTTGGTCTGTCGCCGATCAAGATAGTCCGGCTCAAGCTCACCATCTTTGATCTTCCAGGGAAGATTGACACATCGTATCTGCAACCTGTCGATGACTCTGCCATCTGGCAAAACCACCAACGTTTTACCTGTTTTTCTCCAAATTGGCTTCATTTGCGCATCTCCCATGGGCTAGAGACCAACAACATACTAACTAAATTTTATTTCTCTTAATGTTTTTTGTCAAATAAGGTTTATTTTTGTTAAAATTAGGTAAAAAATACTAAAATTAGGCAGATAAAAACAAGAAATTATTTTTTATTTTAAGCAAATCTATGTTTATAGGTATTTTATTAAATTTTGTGGACAAACTGTGTTTTTAGTGGATAAATGTCTAGACATGTCTAGACAAAAGTCATACGGAAAGAGTAGTTTTGGTCAACGGATATTTTAAAATAAAGATAAAAAGATAAATAATATTGACTGATTTTTTATTATTTTACATAATTAAAAATAGCACCTTAGTGAACAAAACTCGGAAAAGCAGCGAGTTCCCTGTGAAATGGCGGATAAAACGGAAGGAGGGGGTTATGAAGAAGCTGTGCTCGTTATCGCTAGCAGTGTTTGTCTGTTTGTCGGCATTCTGGTGGTTTTCCAACAAGGCCAGCGCCCAGGAAAAACCGGTATTTTATGTGAAGACGGTGTTGCCTTTGAGCCACGGTTCGGAGCTCAACGAAGTCTATCTGGAGAAGATGGAGGCGCAGAGGGCAGTTCAGAAAGCCGAAATCTGGCGTAAAATTTTGGCTGAAAGAGCCAAAATAGCCAGAATTCTCCCCAAACTCACAGACAGAGAAGACTCGCAGGCGGCGATGAACTACATGCGGTCGGTGGAGTGCTTGGAGGCCGAGCCGGGCAGCATAGACGATCTCTACCAGGAATACCGGCGGATCAAGGGTGAGGAAATGGTGGTTCGGGTAAAGGGAGACTACGAACCAGGCCAGATACTGTCGGCTCTGCCCGAAGAGGCATCTGTCGGCGGCAATGGTGGGAGCGATCGGGCCAAAGACGAGAAACAGCGCTAGAGGGAAATCTGTTTGGCTGTCTCGAGTTTTGTATAAATGGTCTGACCAGCGGTCGGGCCGTTTTTTTGTCTAAAATTGTTAGTATTTTTGGCTGTATTATTTTTTATTACTGGTGGATAAATTATAATAAATATTAATGTTTCACAAATGTTTCACGGCTTATTTTACTCTAAATTTAAACGAAATTTGAATGTTTCACAAATGTTTCACAGAAATTTTTTTGAAAATAAAGAAGCTCACGCCGGTCGTTTTCACGAGGCGTGAGCAGGTACGAAGCTGCCGACTTCTTTTTCAGAAGCGCAGCAGCAGTCTTGGACGACGCAGACCGACTATCCGGAGCGTGATGCTCTGTCTTGGCGGTTTGTTCTGGTTGAGGTCGACGACTTTCACCCAAAACCCGTAGTCGGTTTTGACGATATCACCCTTTTTGACACGGAAAGCTTTGAACTTGCGCCATTTCCGGCCAAACAGTTGGTTGTGGCGGCATTCGCCAAAGACCGGCAAGAAGTCGTTGGGGTCGTTCTTGGCGAAGGTGAAAGTGACGCAGACACGGCTGATGAAATCCTCCACTATGTCGCAGCGCTGATTCAGGCCCAGGCAGATTGTCTCTTGCTCCAGCTGCCATTGCCAACCCAGATAAGTCCACAGTCTTCCGAATATGATGACGACCACCATGACGGCCGCCAGCATTAACGGATATTTGGCTACGGCCAGCCCGGCGCCAGCATAGATAGGCAAGCTGGCGATGATGCTTGCGAAAAGGATCATCTTGAGCCAGTCCTCAAACCATTTTTCGCAAATAAGCAAGGGAAAGGAAGGCGGAGCTTCTTCCCGGGGGAGTTCTTGCAGCGCCTGTAGATTCATGACATTATCCTCCAAAGTTGACCTAAAGCCCAAGGTGCTATTTAGAAAATAGCTTAAAAAGCTCTAATTGTAAAGGATTATCTTGCCAAACCTGGTTTTTTTTGATAAAATATTTTTTGTTCAACCTGGGACATTGGGCATCAAGCAGGACAGCCTTAAGAAGCGGAAGGAGGTGAGTTTTTGAGATGAAGACTTTCGGCGAAATCTGTTCGACTCTTGCTATTCTAGCTTGCGTTGTGGTTTTGTCACTGGGTGTGTTACACGCCTGGAAGGACGGCGCCAACGACAGTATAAGCGAAATCGATCAGAAGCTGGAGCGCATGCGTTCCATGTCGCCCCAGCAGTACTACGACGCGGAGAAGAAGGAGTTGCTCCGCGTCAAGGGGAACACCGAGGTGTTTCTGGCTTCTCTGCCTTGAGTATTCGGTGGTTTGGCGCGCAGTCAAACCACCGGTAAATAGATATTAAAGTAATTAATTATAATTCGGGCCTTTAGCTTCCGCCTTGGCTCGTCTTGCTCACCAAGGCGAGACAGACAGTTGGCTAGAGGAATCGCCCCACACCTTTTGGGCCCTTAGCTCATCTGGTAGAGCGCATCCATGGCATGGATGAGGTGACCGGTTCGATCCCGGTAGGGTCCAAAAGGTGTGGGGAGGTCAAGGGTTGAAATCCCTTAATGTCAAAAAGTAGTATAATAACTGACGAAGTTAGTTTTTTAGGCCATTATAAATGTGGCTTTTTTTATTTAAATTTAGAAAAAATATTAATATTTTTAATAATTGCTATTGACAAATTTTTGCATATATGCTAATATTATTTTACGGAAAGGAGGTGGACAATGGCGTGGGCAATTCCCGAGTTAGCTTGGGAAGGCCCCTAAACACACCGGAGTTCCCCGACTATACCCACCCTGGAAAAGCTTTTATGCGGTTGTCGCGACTGCGCGATCAGATCGTCTCTAAGAGCGCCCAGGGTCTTTATTTTGTCTAATTTATAGTTCTAAAATCATTCCATGGTTCTTATAGATAAAATATAATGGCCAATAAGATTGTTTTTTATTTTTGAATAACGATTGACGAATTGGGTCTAATATTGTAAAATGGCGGTAATATTGGACAGGTGTCCAATGGGTCATTGGTGAAGTTTCACAGTAGAACCGTACCTTGAAAGGAGATCTCCCATGGAGGCGAGAAAGATCGCGATGGCGTGTTTCATCGGTGGTGCGTTTTGTTGCGCGGTAGCGTTGGCGCTGACGCCGGTCTACTGGTGGCTTGGCATCATCGCGGGAGTGGCGGGCGGTTATGTCAGCTATGAGTTTCGCGAGGTGCGCAAAGCGATCCCCATCGCTCTGCGCGCCGCCGGGCAGGGAAGCGTGCAGTTGTGGGACAGGGCGAAAGCCCTGGTTTCCAAGCCTCACCCGTTCCTTTACTCTGGCGCAGCCCTTGCATTGCCGCTCTTTGTGTTTTGGCTTGGCCCGGCAATACTGTCCGATTGGGCGAAAGGGCCGTTTTCCAGCGTCTTGGTCGTGCCTTTGATGTTTGTCATGTACTGCGAGGTATCATTCATACTGGGCGTGTTTTTCGTCGTCCCTGCTTTCATAGGCGCCAGATTCGGCGAACGATGCTATTGGTGGCCTTTCACTATATTGGTCAGTTATCCAGAGGAGGTGGCTGAAGAGCTTGAAGCAGGAGGTCTTCGGCGCGAACCGCTGAATTATCGGAACTTTGTTCGTTGGTTCGCGGAAGGACTGGGACTCACGATTCTGTTTTTTACGTGGACGCTCTGGGTGTATCTCGCTATTGGTGTATGGATGGCGTTTTGCTTCCTCGGCCGGTTCGCGTGGCACCTGTTCAGGCTGGTCCACTCGCAGAAGCGGGCGCTCTGCGCGATCGACGGGACAATAGGCGGCGTCGTGAGCTATGTCTGGCTCGCCTCGTCGGCCACGTCGTTTCCGGAACAGGCGGTACTCGTCGTCTTCGGCGGACTCCTTGGCGCCGCGCTCGGCGTGGCGAACTGGGAGATCGTTTCCAAGCGAATCCTGCGCCTGGCTCATGTGAGAAGTGCCTAGATTCACAACGCAGAGTTGAACCAAGCTGACGGCCCGGCCCCGCGCGGTTTACAGGATGGTCCTGTACGACATCGCACGGGGCCTTCTTTTTTTGATTAAATTATTTAATTTTTCATTCCCAATAAAACGAGGCGTTCTTTTGCACTCTTTTTGCACTTGTGGATTATTTTTAAATGATTTATAATTCTGATAATTTAAAGAAGCTAGGCAGGTTTTTGTAAAAATAACAAAAAAATAATATGGAAAATCAAGAAAATAAGCCAGAAAACGCTCAAGAGCAGCTGCCGATCACAGAAACTCCGCTTGAGGCAAAGCCGGCAGAAAGCCAGCTGCCGGAAAGAGCGGAAAACGAAGATGCGTCAGCGGAAATTTTAGACGACAAAGGGCGGGAGGCGGCTGCCAAGCCGGAAGAAGCCGTGGCAGAAACGACAGCGCCAGAACCAGAAAAATTAGAGGAAGTTTCGGGAGGTTTGCCTGCGGAGAGACCATCTACTAAAAGAAGCATTATTACAACAGTGATTGTTTTGGTGGTAATAGTTTTGGTTTTTTGGTATGTCAGCAAAGAAAATAGCAAGGAAACGGTTCCAGCAAACAACGAAGCGGAAAATGCCAACATCTCGGTTAATAGCAATATGGAGAATGGCGAGGTAAAAATTATCGGCGAGGGCAATAACAACCAGGAAATCAAACAACCAGAGGAAACGGCAACAACCGGTCAGGGAGAAGAAAGTTACAAGATAGTCGCTTATTATAGCAACACCAAAAATGATCCGGGAGCTCAAGATTGCAGCCGGGTTTATGCCCTCGAGCGGCCGGGCGAAAAAAAATACGATTCCGAAGTGGTCAATGCGGTGCGTGGTCTGTTGGCGCCTTTGACCGAAGCGGAGCAAGCCGATGGCTGGGTTTCTAACATTCCGGCCGGGGCGGCCCTAAGTTATGTCAAAGTTGAAAACGGTATGGCTATTGCCAATTTTAACTCGGCTTTGGGTCAGGTCGGCGGTTCTTGCGCGGTAGCGGCCATTCGAGCGCAAATTGAAAGAACTTTGACGCAGTTTTCTTACATCAAAGCCGTGACCATTTGCGTTAATGGCAATTGCAACCAGGAAGAGATTTTACAGCCCTAGGGATTAAGTTGTCATAAATAGATCCGCCCTTAAACGGGCGGATTTTTTGGTTGGAAGTTATGCACAGTCGGGCCCTTTACTTGGCTGGCTGTTTTTTATTATAATTAAACTATCATTTATCAATATAAAGATATTTATAAAAAGATTTTAACAAAAAGATTTTTAAATAAAGATATCAACATAAAGACATAATAAATTATCAAATCAAAGGTCAAAAATAGAGGCGATTATGCAAGTCGACGCCAAAAAGCTGGGTCAGAATATCAAAAAATTACGGTTTAGACTGGGGATTTCGCAAGAGACTCTGGCCCGCCGAGCGGATTTGAAACTTTCCAATGTAGCTAAATTGGAGGGCGGTTTTAATTTCAATCCGACTCTGGCCACGCTGATTGCCATCGCTAAAATCATTGCCGACGGCAGTATTGATCGTTTGCTTAGATAAAAAATGACGGAAAACCAATTAAAACCAAAAAATAATATCAAGAGAATATTAAAGATTTTCAATCTGGTGTTTTTGGTTGTGGTTTTGACGGCTCTAGTCTCTGTTGAGCCGGCCAAGAGCTGGCTGGGCAATCAGCTTAGCCCTTTAAGAAGCACTTTGGGCCAGTCGGCGACGCTGATAAAAAATGATTTGGCCAAGGGCTGGGCGGCGCTGAAAAATCGGCCCGGCCAAGTGGCGGGAGAAAGCGTTCAGGCTGGTCAAGAAAAAAATCAGCCGGCCTCCAAAACGGATAAAAAGTCTTTTCAGGCCGAAGTTCGAGCTTGGGGCAACCAGCTTATCGGCCAGCTGGCTTGGTGGAAGAAGACTATAGAGAATTGGTGGCAGAAAGAAAAGACGGAGACTAATGGAGATTTGTCCAAGCCATCAGCCGGATTCGATAATTTATTCCAAACCACCGCCGGTAACGCCGATACCAAAAATAGTTTATTGACAGTGGCAAAGGAGATGATTCAGCCACTGCCGTCGGCAGAAGTTTTGCCAACAATTACCAAGCAACCGGAAAAAAAGGAAACGGCTCGGCCGGCGGTTATTGAAAATAAGCCGATTAAGATCGTTGAAAGAGTGGTTGAAAAAGTGAAAGAAATTGAGAAGCTAGTCTATCTGGACAAGAAAGAAGAACCAATAGTGCCAGCGAATAATTTTTTGGAAAATAATAATTTTTTGACGGGAATAAAGGGAGAATTTTTGCAGGGAGACAATCGTTTTGGAGGCACTTTAAGTTTTGCGCCCAATACTATTATTGATTTTGGCGGGGCTAGAATTTTTAATTGGCCATTTTTCCAGCAGCCGGTTGGCGCTGGCGCTAGCGGCGGCGGTTCGTCCTCCGGCTCTTCGGCGTCGGGTGTAACCGACCACGGCGCTCTGACCGGCCTAAGCGACGATGATCACACGCAATATGGCGCTTTGGCTCAAAATGAAACTGTAAGCGGAGCCTGGACTTTCACCGGCGATGTCGACATCAGCAGTTCGACCATTGATTCTTTGACGGTCAATGGCGAGCATTTTGTCGACTTGACCGGACTGGGGCTGGCTAATGATAATTATTCTCTAAGGGTTAATACTTCCACTTTGGGACTAACTACCTCTGAAATTACAGAGGGTTCCAGTCAATATTTTACCAATGCCCGGGTTGCCAGCTATATAAGTAGCTCTTCTACTATAGCTTTTGGCGGCTGTGCCAGCGGCCAGATTTTAAAATGGAACGGTAGCGCTTGGGCGTGCGCGGCCGACGACACTCTGGCTGGCGGTGAGACCGACCCGCTCTTTACTACCTGGAACGGCTATCTACATAATCGTTTTACCTCGGTTAATGCCACCACCACCAATGCCGATAACCTCGTTGTCTATTCCGCTCTCACCTTACCCAACAACTCCATTACTGACGCCATGCTGGCCAACGACATCACCGCCTCCAATTATTTGTCTTTGTCTTCCTACTTTGCCACCACCACCTGGGCCGGGGGCAACAACAATCTGGTGGTGAGCGGCAACGTCACCTCCACCTCGCTTTGGCTGGGCGGCGCCGGCACGGCTAACAACTTAGACATGACCAATGACCTGTACGTAGCCGATGACGTGGAAATTGACGGCTCGCTCTGGGTTCAAAGTGCCACCACCACCGACTCCCTCTATGTGGGCGGCTATGCCTCGACCACTGGAGGACTTTACAGCCAGGGCAATCTCCATATTGGCGGCACTGCTTCATTTGACGGCCTGGTCTCTGGCGCCGGCCTAACCTTGGCCCAGCAGAACTTCTGGAACACCACCTCTACTTGGGCGGGCTTTGTGGCTAACTTCAATAGCAATTTAAACAACACTACCACTTGGGCTGCCTATGATGCTAACTGGGTTAGAAATTACAACGCTACCACCACGCTCAAAGATTTCACGCCCAGTGATTATCTCTCTTTTACTGTTTGGTATTCTTCTACTACTCGAGAAGCCATGAGGCTTAATGGCCAAGTCGCTTCTTACTATACTGACGCCACTAATTTAACCGTGGAAGTCACAGATAATTGGACAGGGCAATTTAATGGCCAAGCCTCCACTTATTACGCCACCTCCTCCGGCCTTTCTACCAAGCTGGCGGTTAGTGAGTTTGAGACTTATTTTAACAGTAGTCTTAATACTACCACTACCCTGGATTTGACCACCTTGGCCGTTAATAACTTAACAGTTAATACTACTATAGCCTTGCCCAACAACTCCATTACCGATGCCATGCTGGCCAATGACATCACCGCCTCCAATTATTTGTCTTTGTCTTCCTACTTTGCCACCACCACTTGGGCCGGGGGCAACAACAATCTGGTGGTGAGCGGCAACGTCACCTCCACCGGCAGTCTTTGGGTTTCCAATATTGCCACTTTAGCCACCACGACGATGGCAATGGGAAGCAAGATTGGCAGCGCTGACTTAAATTATTATGTAATGATGGATAAATTTTTAGTCCCAGCCGGTGGTGATTATGCAGGTAGTATTTTCCCAGTTTGGAAAAGCTATATCGATTTAACCTGGCAAGGCACACCGGTTGGTTTGCTTAAAAGTAGTAATAATTTCAGTGACTCGGTAGCAATTTTAGAAGATGCTGATGGAAACGTTAATCCAAGCTTTAGTTTTGCTAACTATGATGTGACTGATACTGCCGATATAGAATATGCAACCAAAACCGACCAGCTACTATTTACTGGAGCTAGCGGTGGCTATACCTTTGACGACGACCTGTCTGTTACTGGCAGCGCCACCACCACGGTTCGTTTGGTGGTTGGCACCACCAACCCCACCAATAATTGGGGCAAACTCTGGGCCGGAGGAGATCTCTTTATCAATGGTATCACTACTTCCACCTCGCTTTGGCTGGGCGGCGCCGGCACGGCCAACAACTTAGACATGACCAATGACCTGTACGTAGCCGATGACGTGGAAATTGACGGCTCGCTCTGGGTTCAAAGTGCCACCACCACCGACTCTCTCTATGTGGGCGGCTATGCCTCGACCACTGGAGGACTTTACAGCCAGGGCAATCTCCATATTGGCGGCACTGCTTCATTTGACGGCCTGGTCTCTGGCGCCGGCCTAACCTTGGCCCAGCAGAACTTCTGGAACACCACCTCTACTTGGGCGGGCTTTGTGGCTAACTTCAATAGCAATTTAAACAACACTACCACTTGGGCTGCCTATGATGCTAACTGGGTTAGAAATTACAACGCTACCACCACGCTCAAAGATTTCACGCCCAGTGATTATCTCTCTTTTACTGTTTGGTATTCTTCTACTACTCGAGAAGCCATGAGGCTTAATGGCCAAGTCGCTTCTTACTATACTGACGCCACTAATTTAACCGTGGAAGTCACAGATAATTGGACAGGGCAATTTAATGGCCAAGCCTCCACTTATTACGCCACCTCCTCCGGCCTTTCTACCAAGCTGGCGGTTAGTGAGTTTGAGACTTATTTTAACAGTAGTCTTAATACTACCACTACCCTGGATTTGACCACCTTGGCCATTAACAACTTAACAGTTAATACTACTATAGCCTTACCCAACAACTCCATTACTGACGCCATGCTGGCCAACGACATCACCGCCTCCAATTATTTGTCTTTGTCTTCCTACTTTGCCACCACCACCTGGGCCGGGGGCAACAACAATCTGGTGGTGAGCGGCAACGTCACCTCCACCTCGCTTTGGCTGGGCGGCGCCGGCACGGC
>JBAZMW010000005.1:0-113686 GCA_041649575.1 Patescibacteria group bacterium
CCGCCTCCAATTATTTGTCTTTGTCTTCCTACTTTGCCACCACCACCTGGGCCGGGGGCAACAACAATCTGGTGGTGAGCGGCAACGTCACCTCCACCTCGCTTTGGCTGGGCGGCGCCGGCACGGCCAACAACTTAGACATGACCAACGATCTGTACGTAGCCGATGACGTGGAAATTGACGGCTCGCTCTGGGTTCAAAGTGCCACTACTACCGACTCCCTTTACGTGGGCGGTTATGCTTCCTCTACAGGCGGTTTATTTACCAAAGGCAACGGGCACTTTGGCGGTAATTTAAAAGTGGATGGCAATACCACCACTACCGGTCAGTTTGAAGCTAACTCGGTTTTATACGCTAAAGACGGCAATGTTGGCGTTGGTATTGACCCGACAACTCTGCCGGCCTTAGGACTCTCGATTATTCCCAAATTGACCAGCATTGATACGGTAGCTGAAACATCTGGGGCTGCTTATAGCAATTTTCTAAGCACCACTTTTTCACCCGCCTCGGATTCAACTCTATTGGCTGGTGGTTTAATAGTGGATGCCAAAGGCGATGGTGCCAACCACCAAAGCTCCGTCTATGGCATAACTTTAGGGGCTAATTATGAGGGAACAGCCAGTCTGACTACTTTGGTTGCTTTGCAAACAACGGCTGAACTGGCCAATGCGGGTAGCGTGACTTCCACCGTAGCTGTTAATGCCAAAATAAATAACGGACTTGAAGATACTGATGGCGGTGGTGATATGACTAGTGCCGTCGGCATAAATGCGGAAATAGAACTGGGCACTCAAGCGGGAATAGTTGGTAATTATGTTGGTTTTCATGCTTTAGCTCCGGTTATTGATGGCGGGGCGATAACCAATACTTATGGATTATTGGTTGAAGATATAAATAATGCCAGCGCAATGAATTACGCCATTTGGACTAATGACGGGCAAGTGAGGCTGGATAATTCTGCGGCTACCACCACTTTGTATGTCACGGGTAAGAGTTATTTTAGTGGGCATACTACCACTACAGGCAACTTAACCGCCAGCGGCGTTTACTCGGAAACCACTGCCTCGGCCGCTAACGTCTATGTCGATACCGACGGAAAGTTAATGCGTTCCACCTCCGGCAGAAAATACAAAACCGATATCGACTACGAGGGGGTCAGTGGTGATTTGCTTTATCAGTTGCAGCCAGCTTCGTATAAGGATAAGAATACCGGCCAAGAGTATATCGGTTTTGTGGCGGAGGATGTGGCTTTGGTCGAGCCGCGTCTGGTGTTGCTTGATAAGGAAGGCAACCCTGATGCTTTGCATTATGGTAATTTTTCCGCCTTAATAACCAAAGCCGTTCAGGATTTGGCCAGGCGTGTGGATTCTTTGGTTGTCAGCAATCCCGCCGGAGAAACAGCTGGCGACTCCTCTCCATTGCCAGTAATAGATCAGCCAGACTCGGCAATTGATAGACTGGTGGTCAGGCAGGCGGCGGAATTCTATGGCACGATTTATGTCTATGGCGAAGCCGATTTTATCGCCAAAGTGACTTTCAAAAAACATGTTTATTTTGACGAAGACGCGGCTGGCGTAGCGACCATTCAGCCAAACGCCACCAGCACGGAAATTGTTTTTAAGGAGGCCTATGAAGAAATTCCGATAATCAATGTCACGCCCAAAGGCAATACCGGCGGGAGAAATTATTGGGTGGCGGACGAGAATTTGCAAGGGTTTAGAATTGTAATCGAGCCGGCCGCTGATAGTGAATTCAAATTTAATTGGCAGGCGGTGGCGGTCAAAGGAAACGGGGCTGTCGGGGAGGAGGAGACTTTAAAAGAAGTGACTGTTATCAGTTTGCCGCCGGTTGAAAATGAGGCAGTTGAAACTGGCCCAGAAGACTCCAGCGCCAGCTCGAGCAATGAGCTTCTTGACCAACTTACAACAGATCAGGCCCCTGAAGATCAAAGCGAGCCCCAAGAGCCACCCGCCGAGGCCTTGGTTGGTGAGACCGCGGCAGAGCCGGTTCAGAGCGAAAACCAGCTGGAAACAACCACTAATGCTTCTGAAAACTCTAAAGAGGACACTGTTGCCGCAGTCGCAGCGGAGACGCCCGTCAACACCGAGTAAAGGGTTGCTTAAAAATTGATTTTTAGTTAAGATTATCAGACATTCATAATCAATAATTTACAATCAAATGAGCGAAGTTATTTTTAATGATTCAAATTTTGAGGCCGAGGCCTTAAAGGACACCAAGCCAGTGCTGGTGGATTTTTACGCCGACTGGTGCGGGCCATGTAAAATGCAAGCTCCGATTATCGAGGAATTGGCCGAAGAATTTGGCGATAGAGCCAAGCTGGGAAAATTAGATGTTGACAGCAGCCCACAGACAGCCCAAAAGTTTGAGGTGATGTCCATCCCGACCATTATGATTTTTAAAAACGGCGAGATAATTAGTAGATTTACTGGCTTGCAAAGCAAGGATTTTTTGGCAACAGAGCTAAATAAACTAATCAATAATTAACCAAA
This sequence comes from Patescibacteria group bacterium, assembly GCA_041649575.1. Taxonomy (GTDB): domain Bacteria; phylum Patescibacteriota; class Patescibacteriia; order 2-01-FULL-39-33; family 2-01-FULL-39-33; genus JBAZMW01. The sequence continues at coordinate 2,511 of JBAZMW010000005.1, forward strand.
ATGGATTACGCCGCCAGTTCGCTCCGGCTGCACCAAAAGTATCGAGGGAAAATCTCTTTGAAGCTGAAAGTGCCGCTTAAAAATAAAAAAGATTTAGCCATCGCTTATACGCCGGGAGTTGGCGCGGTGGCCACGGCTATTTACAAAGACAAGAAGAAATCTTGGCAGTTAACCAATCGCGCCAATCAAGTGGCAATAGTTTCTGACGGCTCGGCGGTTTTAGGCCTGGGCAATCTGGGGCCGGAAGCAGCCATGCCAGTGATGGAAGGCAAGGCCGCTATTTTCAAAGCTTTTGCCGATATCGACGCCATTCCTTTATGCATCGACACTCAAGAGCCAGAGGAAATTATTAATTTTTGCAAAAGACTGGAACCAAGTTTTGCCGGTATTAACTTGGAAGATATTGCTGCGCCTCGTTGTTTTGAGGTTTTGGGCCGCTTAGAAGAAGAATTGACCATTCCGGTTTTTCATGACGATCAGGATGGCACGGCGATCGTGGTTTTGGCGGCGCTGATCAACGCTTGCCGGCTGACCAAAAAGAATTTTAAAAAACTCCAAGTCGTTATTAGCGGCGCGGGCGCGGCGGGCCTGGCGATTGCCAGATTACTGATCAGGCAGGGAGTAAAAGAGCTATTGCTGGTTGATAGTTGCGGTCTTATTTATGAAGGACGCCTTAAATTGAATCAGATAAAAGCGGAAATAAGCTGTCAGACTAACAGCAAGAAAATCAAAGGCGATTTAGGCGAGGCGCTGAAGGGAGCAGACGTTTTTATTGGCGTTTCCAAGGCCAATTTACTGACAAAGGAAATGATAAAAAAGATGGCCAGACAACCGATAATTTTTGCCATGGCCAATCCGGTGCCCGAGATTATGCCGGCCTTGGCTCTGGAGGCTGGCGCGGCAATCGTTGGCACTGGGCGCAGCGATTTTCCCAATCAGATAAATAACGCTCTGGTGTTTCCGGGAATTTTTCGCGGGTTGTTGGACGGAAAAATCAGGAAAGTAACGGTGGAAATGAAAATCGCTGTGGCTAAAGCCTTGGCCAACAGTCTGCAGCCGCAAAAAAATAAAATTTTGCCACTAGTCACCGACAGGAGAACGGTCGCAGTCATCGCCCGTTCGATAAAAAAATTTAATAAATAATATTTATGTCAGCAGAGCTAAAAAAGTACGATTTAATTATTGTCGGCGCCGGGCCGGCCGGACTGACCGCCTCGGTCTATGCTTCGCGCTACAAAGTGAAGCATCTGATAATCGCCAAGTTGACCGGCGGCATAGCCACGGAAGCTCATTGGGTTTGCAACTTTCCTTCGGAAAAAAATATTTCCGGCGCTGATCTGATGGCCAAAGTAGAGGATCAGGCCAGAAGCCTGGGCGGCCAGATTTTGTCGGGAGAGGTGAGTGACATCGAAAAAAAATCAGGCGGTTTTTTGGTGACCCTGGCTGGCGGAAAAAGTTTTTTGGCTCAAAAAATACTTTTAGCCAGCGGCACCAAGCGACGTCGTTTGAACCTGGCGAGCGAAAAAAAGTTTATTGGCAAGGGCGTGTCTTATTGCGCTGCTTGCGACGCTTTTTTCTATCGTCAGAAAACGGTCGCCGTCGTTGGCGGTAGCGACAGCGCCAATACCGCAGCCCTATATTTGGCCAAAGTGGCGAAGAAAGTTTATCAGATTTATCGAGGCGAGAAATTGCGCGGCGACCAAACTTGGGTTGAGCAGGTTTTGAGTGATCCAAAAATCGAAGTGGTTTTTGGTACCAATATCGTTGATTTCAAGGGCAATACCAAACTGGAGTCGGTACTTTTGGATAGGCCGTTTCAGGGCAGCCAAGAGCTAAAGCTCGACGGTGTGTTTTTGGAAATAGGCGCGGAGCCAGAAACGGAGTTTTTTAGAAGTACGGGCGTTGACAGAGACGCGCGCGGCTATATTATGGTAAACAAGAATCAGTCGACCAGTATTAGTGGCATCTGGGCGGCAGGCGATATCACCAATGGCTCCAATAATTTTCACCAGGTGGTGACGGCTTGCAGCGAGGGAGCAGTGGCTGTTCAGAGCATTTTTCTTTCTTTACAACAAGAAAAGCAAAAGTTTAAATAGTTGTCATAACGCTAATGAGCCTGCCGAATTTTAAATTGGAAAAAGAGCTCGTCCAGAACGGCTATAATAATATTATTGGTCTGGATGAAGTCGGCCGCGGCGCTTGGGCGGGACCGGTGGTAGCGGCGGCGGTTAGTTTTAGCGCCAAAGCCGAGACGACAAAATTGGCAGTCAACGATTCCAAGCTGTTATCGGCTCAAGAGCGAGAAAGAATTTTTTCCTGGCTGATAGAAAATTTCGCTTATGGCGTGGGGGTGGTTTCCCCAAAGTTGGTTGACCACTTTGGCATTGTGGCGGCAACCAAGCTGGCCATGAGCCAGGCCGTGGCAAATTTGCCGGCCAGCCCTGATTATCTTTTGATAGACGCTCTGACTCTGGAGAGCCTGGCCAGTATTTCTCAAAGAGGGATTATCAAGGGCGACAGAAAGGTTTGGACAATTGCCGCGGCTTCGATTGTTGCCAAAGTTACCCGCGACCGGATTATGGATTATTATCATCAGATTTATGAATGTTACGGTTTTAATCGTCATAAGGGCTATGGCACCAAGCTGCACCAGGCGATGCTACTAGAATACGGCTCTTGCGGGCTGCATCGTCAAAGTTTCAGGCCGCTAATGGATTTGAGGTTGAATGGTTGTTGTTAAAACATTATAATTAAAGTATTAATTAATCATTAATCTTAAATTTATGCCTGATAATAATGTAAAAGGCGGCAACGAATTGATTAATATTAATGTTTATGAAAAAATCGGATTGATGTTGGGAATGAACGTCGGTGACTTGGGTTGCGGCAATCTGGGTTATTTTTCTCTGCCAGCCGCCAAAATCGTTGGTAAAAGCGGAACGGTTTACGCAGTCGATATTTTGAAATCGGCTTTGCAGGCGGTGGAAAACAGAGCCAAACAAGAAGGTATTGACAACCTGAAGACGGTATGGTCAAATTTGGAAGTAGTGGGGGCAACCAAGATTCCCGAAGCCAGCTTGGACATAGCTTTCATTCATAATGTTCTCTTTCAGTCCGATAAAGACGATCTGGTGATAAAGGAAGCTTATCGCTTGGTCAAGTTGGGCGGCAAATTAATGGTGATCGATTGGCTCAAGGTCAAAGCGCCTTTTGGGCCGCTTTTGGGAGATCGTATCGACAAAGAAGAAGTAAAAAAAATGGCTCAAGCAACCGGCTTTAACTTTCTTGAGGAATTTATGGCTGGTCCCTATCATTACGGCTTGATTTTCGTTAAGTAGAAATTTTTATGCAATTACCACTTAATATTTTTAGATTTTTTGACCCGGAAAGATTGTTTTATCTGAAGGCGGGTATCGCACTAAGTACGGTATATTTTCTATTGGCGCTATTTGGCGTTTTAGTTTTGGCCGGCTTGGTAGTGGAAGTTATAAGAAAGCTCAAGCCGCGGGAAAATTTTATCAATAAGTTATTCAAACTTTATTCGACCTGGCTCTTGACTTTGGGGCTTTTGGGAGCGGCGCTGGTTTGGTTTCGTTATGAGAGAGTGTTTATTTTGGCGGCCAGATTTTGGTTGCTGTTGTGGCTGATTGTTTTGGTGATCTGGCTGGTTTTTATCTGGCGCTATCAGTTCAAAGTAGTGCCGCAGGCCAGAAAACAATCGGAATTCAGAAAAATTTTCAATAAATATTTACCTAGAAAAAAATAAACAAAAAACAATATGTCCCAAGAGGAAGCCGCTTCGTCTAAGAAAAAAACCAAAATCGCTTCGAAAATGTTTGTGATTAGTCAGGTGGTAAAATTTTTGCCACATCTTTCCAAAAAAAATTTGCTAAAGATTTTGTCGCTTTACGAAAAAATCGCCTCGGGCCAGCCGCGGGAAGTGGTGCGAATGATTATCAAGCTTTTTAACGACAGCGTGGCCGGTGATTTTATCCTGCGCGCCGCCAAACTGACCAATTCCAAGGCCAGAAAAGCCATCGCCACCACCTTGATTGCCGACGGTTTTATTTTGCGCGACGAGGCCAGAAGAAGAACCGAGGCAGAGGGCAGCTTCACTCCCACCAGTCTGCTGATTTCGCCTACCATGAGATGCAATTTAAGATGCAAAGGCTGTTATGCCGGCAATTATTCCCAAAAAGACGATTTGCCTTATGAAGTGGTGGACAGAGTGGTAACCGAGGGAAAAGAAATGGGTGTGGCCCTGGTCACTATCCTGGGCGGGGAGCCTTTGATCTGGGAGAGGCTGTTTGATTTGTTTGCCGCTCACCAGAATATGTATTTTCAGTTTTATACCAATGGCACGCTGCTTTCGGAAGATAAAGTAAAGAAGATCAGAGACTTGGGCAACGTGGCTGTAATTTTGAGCATCGAGGGATTTAAAAAAGAGACCGACGAAAGGCGGCAGGCAGGAGTTTACGACAAAGTGTTGAAAGCTATGGATTTACTAAGGAAACATAAAGTCCCTTTTGGTTATTCGGTGGCTGTCACCAAAGACAACGAAGCGGTCATAACCAGTGATGAGTTTGTCGATTTGATGATCGAGAAAGGCGCTTTAATCGGCTGGTTGTTTATGTATATGCCGGTCGGCAAAGATCCCGATTTAAACCTAATGCCGACACCGGAGCAACGGCGGCACTTACTCGATTTTGATCGCCATATTCGTCAGACCAGGCCATTATTTATTGTGGATTTTTGGAATGACGCGCCATTTGTCGGTGGCTGCATTGCTGGCAAATTTTATGCCCATATCACTTCCAGCGGCTTGGTGGAGCCCTGTATTTTCACTCATTTAGCCAAGGACAATATTAAGGAAAAATCTCTAAAAGAAGTCATGAGTTCCGAATTTTTCAAGGAGATGAGAAGACGCCAGCCCTACAACGATAATTTATATTTGCCGTGCATGTGGATTGACCATCCGGAAGTCAGCCGGGATTTGCACGCCAAATTTAACCTGACCCTCACTCATCCGGGAGCGGATGACGTCTTGGTAAAAGATGATTTGAGAAAGGGCGTGGAAGAATACAGCCACAAGGTCAAAGAGCTGTACGGGCCGGAATGGGAAAAAGAAAAACAGCTCTCGGCCGCGCAGCAGGGAGCGGAAGACGTGTTGTTGCGCATTTTTGGCAAAGAATAAAGCTGCTTGATGAGCAATTACAAAATTAGATTAGGGAAGTTTGGCGAGCAGCTAGCAGCGGAGTTTTTGAAGCGAAACGGCTATAAAATAATTGATAAAAATTTTTATACTCCCTTCGGAGAAATAGATCTCATCGCCGAAAGCGGCGATGAGATTTTGTTTGTGGAAGTGAAAGCTAGAAGCGGTGAGGATTTTGGTTATCCGGAGGTGGCAGTCGACCGGAGAAAGACCAGTCATCTCTTGAAGACGATCGGCCTGTATTTGGAACGCAAAAATCTAAATAATTTTTGGCGGCTGGATATAATCAGCGTGGAGATAGACAGAGCCAGAAAGGTGGCCAAGGTGAAATGGTTCAAAGGGATTGGGTGATGCTAAGATATTTTACATAGAATAAACATAATAAGCGAAGAGGCAGATAAAGGTCGCTCTTGATTTTTTTTGTAGTTGTGATATTATTAATAATATAGAAAAGATATTGTTGATTTTTGACAGCCAGCAGCGGCTGTTATTTTTTTAAAAAAGCCGACAAATTTTATTTAAATTAAGATAAAATAGATAAATTGTTAATTGTTAAAATTAACCGTTAAATTTATGTCTCAATCGCCAATCCAAGCGGCAATTCAACAGATTTGCCAAGAAAAAAATTTGGCCGAAGAAGTGGTGTTAAGAACTATTGAATTAGCTCTCGCAGCGGCTTTTCGTAAGGATTTCGGCAATAAAATGCAAAATATTGTCACCGAATTCGATCCCAAAACCGGTGGTGTCAAGGTTTTTGACGTGAAAACCGTGGTGGAAGATTTGCCAGAAGAATTATTACAAGAGTTGATGCAAGAGGCGGAGCTGGAGAAACCAAGATTTAAAGATGAAGCTATTAGTGAAGGCGCGTTTGTCTCCGGCGAAGAGGAAGAGGTGAAAAAATTCAATCCCAGAACAGAAATTCAGCTGAAAGACGCCAAATTAATAGACAAAAAATATGAAATCGGCGATGAGATTATCACTCCTTTGGAAGTGCCAGGTGAGTTTGGCCGGATGGCGGCGCAGACAGCCAAGCAAGTGATCATTCAAAAACTAAGAGAGCAGGAACGTGAAAATATTTTTGAAGAATACAAAGCCCTGGAGCACCAAGTGCTCATTGGTACGGTGCAACGGCGCGAGGGCAGAAATGTTTTAATAGATTTGGGGCACACTACGGCTATTATGCCGCTCGAAGAATCGGTGGACAGAGAAAGATACAACATTGGCAATCGGATGAAATTTTATTTGAAATCAGTGGAGCAGACTTCGCGCGGTCCGCAGATTATTCTCTCGCGGGTCAGCCCGGAAATTGTCAAAAAAATATTTGAAACCGAAATTCCCGAGGTGGCCAGCGGTGCGATAGAAGTCAGATCAATCGCCCGAGAAGCCGGCGGCCGTTCCAAAGTGGCAATTTTTACGGCCAGCGAAAACATCGATCCCATTGGCTCTTGCGTGGGCCAGCGCGGCGCCAGAATTCAGACCATCATCGGCGAGCTAAACGGCGAAAAGGTGGATATAATTTTATGGGACGACGATCCAGTCAGATTTATTACTAATTCTCTGTCGCCGGCCAAAGTGACGGCAGTGGAACTGGAAGAAAAGGCGGACGAAAAAGTCGCTTTAGTCAAGGTCAAAGACGATCAGTTGTCTTTGGCTATTGGCCGCGGCGGTCAGAACGTGAGACTGGCTTCCAAGCTGACTGGCTGGAAGATAGATATTATTTCCGACAGCGGCCAGGCAGTGGCAGAACCGGTCGCAGAAGCGAACTTAAGCGAAGTGGCAGAAGAGACAGAGGAAAAGCCAGAGAGCGAGGAGCAGAGCCTTGAAAAAGTAAAGGAGAAAAAAACCAGAAAGAAAAAAGAAGAATAATTATTTGTTAGCGCTCCGTCCCGACTAGTCAGGACGGAGTGTTTTTAGACTTGAAAATAATCGGTTGGAGTAGTAAAATAATCATAATTAAATTTTTTAAAATAAGAATTTTTATGAAAAAGGTGATTTTTGTGATTTGCGACGGTTTGCCGGACCGGCCGATTAAAGAACTCGGCTATAAAACTCCGCTGGAGGCGGCCAGTACGCCTAATTTGGATAAGATCGCGGTTGATGGAATCTCCGGTATGATGCATACGGTGGATATTGGTGTGCGGCCAGGTTCTGACACGGCTCATTTGTCGATTTTCGGCTATGATCCGTATGTTTATTATGCCGGACGCGGGCCATACGAGTGTGCTGGAGCGGGCTTGGAAGTATTAAGAGGCGACGTGGCTTTTCGGGCCAATGCCGGTACTTTGGATGAAAGCGGAATTTTAATTGACCGGCGAGCGGGACGGATTGAATCGACTCGTCCGCTCATAGAGGCTCTGGGAGAAGTAGAAATCGACGGCATTAAAGTTATCATTAAAAAAAGTCTGGGGCACCGTATCGGACTACTAATGCGCGGGCCGGGTTTAAATCCTAAAGTTTCCGACCAAGATCCGCATAAAACCGGAGTAGAATTACATCAGGTTAAGCCGCTTGATGATTCTCCGGAAGCCAAGTTTACCGCTCAGGTTTTGAACAAGTTCAGTGATCTGGCCAGAGAAAAATTAAAATCAGCGGAATTTAACAAAGAAAGAATAGCTCAAGGGAAGCTGCCGGCCAATGTAGTATTGTTTCGTGGCGCCGGCTCGATTCCCGAAAGCATGTTGAGTTTTAAGGATAAATATAATTTGGACGCGGCTTTTGTGGCTGGCGGCCCGCTGTATAAAGGCATCGCTAAAATTTTGGGCATGGAAATAATCGAGTTTAATGAAAGCGAAGGAGTGACCGGGCTGCCCAACTCCAATTTGGAAAATAAAATTAATAAGGCGATCGAGGTGGCCAAAGATTTTGATTTTGTATTTGTGCATATTAAGGCGGCCGACAGTCTGGCGGAAGACGGCAATTATCAGGGCAAGCTGGAGTTTATAGAAAAAATTGACCAGGCCATGCTGCCGTTGGCCGAGAGCAATGATTTTTTAGTGGTGGTGACAGCAGATCATACCACTTCCTCGGCGCTTAAAATGCACACAGCCGATCCGGTGCCGCTGACCATAAAAGGCGAGGGGGTGCGTACCGATGATATTAACGGTTTTAATGAACGGGAATGCGCCAAGGGACGGCTGGGGGTTATTCGCGGCGAAAATTTGATGCCGATAATTATCGATTTGATGGGGCTGGCGGAATTGTTCGGCGCTTAAAAATTTGCTTTTCGATGATTTTTTGGTTTAAAATACATAGCGAATAATTTTTTAAAAAATAATAAAAAAAATTATGTTATTGGCACTGATGGCTGGAGTGGTGGCGATTCTGGGTTTGGCGGCAGCCGGTTTTCTGGCCTATGCTCTAGCCAAGCAAAAAGTTGAAGACAAACGAGCGGAAGTCATCGCTGCTTATATTAAAGAGGGCGCGCTGGTTTTTTTATTCAAGGAATACCGGATCTTGGCGGTGTTGGTGGCGGTGGTAGCCATAATTATTGCGGCCCTACCCGGCTTGTCATGGAAGACGGCTGTGGCTTTTATTTTTGGAGCTGTTTTGTCGATGGCGGCCGGGTTTATAGGGATGAGGGTGGCCACTTTGGCTAACGTGCGGACTGCCGAAAAATTTCGTCAGGGTTTGGCTCAGGGATTAAAGACGGCTTTTACTTCTGGTTCGGTAATGGGGTTATCAGTGGTTTCGCTTGGTCTTTTGGGCGTGACGGTTTTGTATTTAGTTTTTAGGGATCCAAATGTAATTTACGGTTTTGGTTTCGGCGCTTCTGCGGTGGCCTTGTTTGCCAGGGTTGGCGGCGGAATTTATACCAAAGCGGCTGACGTGGGCGCGGATTTGGCTGGCAAGCTAGAGCAGGGCATGCCGGAAGACGATCTAAGAAATCCGGCGGTGATTGCCAATGCTGTCGGCGACAACGTGGGAGACGTGGCTGGCCTGGGTGCTGATTTATTTGAAAGTTATGTGGATTCAATTATTGCCGCTATAGCTTTGGGAGCGATTTTTTGGCCGTTATTTGGAACCAAGGCAGTGGTTTTGCCGCTGCTGTTGGCGGCGGCAGGTTTGCTGGCTTCGGTTCTGGGAAACTTGGCGGTTTTTTTTATCAAAAGCAGTGCGAGCCGCATTCTGAATTTCGGCGTTTGGTTGTCGGCTTTAGCCATGCTGATTTTGTCTTTTTTAGCCATCAAACTGACTATTAATGACTTGGGCGTTTTTTGGGCTTTGCTAGTCGGACTATTGGCAGGAGTTGCTATCGGACTGGCTGCCGAATATTACACTTCCGACAGGAGAAGGCCGGCGAGAAATGTCGCTTTGGCTTCGCAGACAGGAACAGCCACCAATATTATTGCCGGCCTGGCCTCGGGGCTGATGAGCACCATTGTTCCGGTGCTGGCCGTGGTGGTGGCAATTTATTTTGCCAACAGCTTTGCCGGACTCTATGGCGTGGCTATTTCGGCAGTGGGCATGCTCTCGACGCTGGGAATCGTTTTGGCCAATAATGCTCATGGTCCGGTAATTGACAATGCGGCTGCTATTGTTCGCTTGGCCGAAATGGGCGCCGAAACGCGAGAGCGAACAGAAGAGCTCGATGCTGTCGGCAATACCACGGCCGCGATCGGCAAAGGATTCGCCATTGGCAGTGCCGCTTTGACTACCGTGGTGCTTTTGGTTGCTTTTGGCCAAGCCGTTAACCTGACAGTGATTAATTTATTGGAAACCAAAACCCTGATCGGGCTGCTTATCGGCGGAGTTTTACCTTTCGCTTTTTGCGCTTTGGCCATGCGGGCTGTCTCTCGGGCGGCCGGGAAAATGGTTGAAGAGGTCAGGCGTCAATTTAGTGAGACGGCGGGCATCATGAGCGGCGAGACAGAGCCGGATTATAAAAAATGCATTAATATTTCTACTGGCGCGGCTTTGAGACGGATGATCGCTCCAGGGCTTTTGGCGCTAGTGGCGCCGGTGGTGGTGGGCAAATATTTGGGGGTCGAAAGTTTGGCCGGACTGTTGGCGGGAGCGACGGTGACCGCATTTATGTTGGCGGTATTTATGGCTAGTAGCGGCGGCGTTTGGGATAACGCCAAGAAGTTTATTGAGGCCGGCAATCTCGGAGGCAAGGGCAGTGAGGCGCATAAAGCGGCAGTGATTGGCGATACTGTCGGCGACCCGCTCAAGGACACGGCCGGCCCGGCTCTTAATATTCTGATAAAATTGATGGCGATAATTTCTATTGTGATCGCGCCGTTGTTGATGATGAGATAATTTTAATATTTTTAAAAACCACCCGGTCAATCTTGGCTGGGTGGTTTTGACTTAATGCTATTTTTTTGTTAAGATGATCGGGTTGTTTTAACAGCTAATAATTTATCAAATGAAGACAGAAATAAAAAAATTACCCAAAGCGCAGTTGGAGCTTTTGGTCGAGGTGCCGGCAGACGAAGTGAGGCCTTATTTGGAAAAAGCGGCAATTAAACTTTCACAAAGTATAAAAATCGACGGTTGGCGGCCGGGCAAAGCGCCTTATAAAATAGTCAAAAATAAAGTGGGTGAGATGGAAATCCTAAAGGAAGCAGTTGATGAGATTATTTCCCAAACCTATTTCAAAATTTTACAAGAAAAAGAGATTGTCACTATTGGCCAGCCGAGCATCGAGCTTGAAAAGTTAGCGCCAAACAACCCCGTGAGCTATAAGGCGACGGTAGCGGTTTTGCCAAAACTCAAACTGGGGGAATACAAAAATATCAAATTAAGCAGAACACCGGTCAAAGTCGACGACAAGAAAGTGGAACAGGTGGTGGAAGACATTCGCAAAATGAGAGCCAAGGAGAAGCTGGTGGAGCGGGCGGCCGGCACTGGCGACCGGCTCTTGACCGACTTTGATGTCTTTTTGGACAAGGTGCCGATAGAAAATGGCAGCCAAAAAAAATATCCGGTCACCATCGGCGAGCAGCGTTTCATTCCTGGATTTGAAGAACAACTCGTCGGCCTGAAGGCGGGGGAACAAAAAGAATTTGAGCTGAAATTCCCCAACGAGTATTATCAAAAGAATCTAGCCGGCAAGACTTGTGTTTTTAAGGTGAAAGTCAACGCGGTCTATGAGGTGGAATTGCCGCCGGTTGACGATGAGTTCGCCAAAACTATTTCTGGTGGCCAGTTTGCCACCGCGCTAGAAATGAAAGGCAGTATTAAAAAAAATCTGGAGCAAGAAGAAAAAAATAAGCAAGAACAGCGTCTGGAGACGGAACTGCTGGAAAAGATTGTTAATATTTCCGAATTTGAAGAAATTCCCGATGTTTTAATCGACAATGAGATTCACAAAATGAAGCATGAACTGGAGGACAGTTTGGCCCAGCAAGGATTTGCTTTTGCCGATTATTTAAAAAGCATTAACAAGTCGATTGAGGATTTGGAAAAAGAGTTTCGGCCAGCGGCCGAGCAGAGAGTCAAAACGGCCATCATTTGCCGCGAGATTTACGCCGAACAAAAAATGGCAGTGCGTCCCGATGAGGTGGAGCAGGAGATCGAGAGCCTTTTGAAAAATTATCCCAACAATCCCGAAGCCCAAAAACAATCAACCAGCGAAACCTACAAAGATTATCTGAAAAATGTTTTGGGCAACAGAAAAGTAATCGATTATTTAAAAAGCATAATTGTAAAATAAAAGAAATCAACAAGCGGCTCCAGCAGCCGTTTTTTGGTTGATTTATTAAGTTAAACCAAGTAAACTAAAGGTATTAATCCGTAAAATTATGAAGATTTTAGTAGTGGGCGGGGCCGGCTATATTGGCAGTCATGTCGCCAAAGAATTCAAATTGGCCGGATATCAGGTGGCCGTTTTTGATAATTTAACGACCGGTTCCAGAGACAATCTGGTAGCGGGAATCGATTTTATTTTGGGCGATGTCACTAATTATCAGCAGATCAGGCAGGCCTTGGTCGGCTGTGACGCGGTGATTTATCTGGCGGCCCTCAAGGCGGCCGGTGAATCGATGAAGTTTCCGGAGAAATACTCTTTCAATAATATTTACGGCGCCATTAATTTATTAAACGCCATGGCCGAAGTCGGTGTTGGCAGAATTGTTTTTTCTTCGTCGGCCGCGGTTTATGGCCAGCCCCAGTATTTACCGCTGGACGAGAATCATCCCACCGAACCGATTAATTTTTACGGCTTTACCAAGCTGGAAATCGAAAGGATTTTGAAATGGTACGATCAGTTAAAGGGAATAAAATTCGCGGCTCTAAGATATTTTAACGCGGTTGGCTACGACGTGGCCCAAGAGCTGGCCGGTTTGGAAAAAAATCCTCAAAATCTTTTGCCGATTGTTTTCGAGGCGGTTTTCGGCCAGCGGGAACAGGTGGAGATTTTCGGCGACGACTACGACACGCCGGACGGCACCTGCATCCGCGACTACATTCATGTCAGCGACTTGGCCTCGGCGCATTTGTCGGCGCTAAATTATTTAGCCGACAAGCAAGAGAGTTTGACTGTTAATTTAGGCACGGCCAAAGGCATCAGCGTCAAGGAAATGATTGAAGCCGTCAAAAAAATTTCCGGCATTGATTTTAAAGTTATAATCAGCGGCCGCCGGCCAGGTGATCCGCCCCGGCTGTTGGCCGATTCAGGATTGGCCTTAAAACTGCTTCGTTGGCAAGCCAGACATAGCGACCTGGAGACCATAATCAAAACCACTTTAGCGGCTTATCAAAAAAAATATGGCCAGTCAAAAAACTAAAATCGGACTACACGTCTCGGCCGCTAGCGATTTGTCGCTGGCGCCGCTGCGCGCCAAAGAAGTTGGAGCGGAGTGCTTCCAATTTTTTTCGCGGCCGCCGCAAGGCGGACCAGCCCGACCGCTGTCGGAGCGAGTCATTAGAGAGTTTAAAAAAAATTGCCAGAAACACAATTTAGAAGGTTATATTCACGCGCCTTATTACATCAACCTGGCCTCGGCCAAAAATAATGTTTATTACGGGTCGATCAGTGTGATTCGCGATGAATTGGAGCGGGGCGCCAAGCTGGGCGTTAAATACCTGATGATACACCTGGGTAGCGCCAAGGATTTGGGAGAAGCGGCGGGAATAAAAAAGGTGATCGAAGGGCTTGATAAAATTTTGGCCGGCTATAAAGGCAAAACACAATTTCTGATTGAAATGTCGGCCGGCGCCGGAGCGATTATCGGCGACACTTTCGAGGAAATAGCCAAAATAGTCAATTCGTCAAAGTTAAAAAAATATCGGATCGGAATTTGTTATGACACCTGTCACGGCTTTGCTTCCGGCTACGATGTTAGGGACGAAAAAGTCGTCAAAAGCACTTTCAGAGAATTTGATCGTCTGCTGGGGTTGAAGCGCCTGAAACTGATTCACGCCAACGATTCTTTCGGAGAATTGGGTTCACATCTGGACAGGCACGCCCATCTTGGCCAAGGAAAAATCGGCTTGAAAGGATTTAAGGCAATCGTCGCTTTTGCCAAAAAACAAAAAATAAATTTGATTTTGGAGACGCCGTATGACGATAGTTTGGCAGAGGATTTAAAAATTTTAAAGAGTTTAATAAAACAGCCCCCAACGACGATTCGCCAGGAGCATTAGCGGAGAGCCGTGACTTTTGTTGTGCCACTTATCTATTCGTCGCCCAGAATTACTTCGGGCATTTCGAACGAGGAACAGGCCGAAGAGAGCAGCCAAAAGTCTTGGCTATCAGTCGATAAATGTACTGGAAAAACGTGGCTATCGGTGCAGCTAACCGGGAGACCCCAATTCTTCAGAATGACAATCTGCGTTCCGTCTGGCAAGGGGTCTTTAAGGCTAACAGAACGGCCGATGACTAAGGGATTGATAAGCTGGCTTTTCGGCCAGAAACGCCAGGTGGCTTCAATACCGTAGGTATCCATAGATAGCCCCTCCTGATTATTTTAGGCAGTTTAACTCAATAACAAATTTTTATCAACCTTTATGAAAGTGGCTATTATTTCCGACTCCCATGACAATGTTCCCAATATAGAAAAATTCATGTCTTGGGCCAGAAAAAACAAGATTAAGCAAATCATTCATTGTGGCGATGTGAGCGCGCCCTCAATGATCAGCTTAGTTTTCATGAAAAATTATTCCGGCCAACTGGATTTGGTCTATGGTAATGTCGGTGATTGGGAAGTGCTAAAAAAAGTTTGCTCGCGGTATAAGAATGTTAAATTTCATGGCAATATCGGAAAATTAACTGCCGATGGGCAGAAGATCGCTTTTTGTCATTTTCCGGAAGAAGCTAGAAAGTTGGCCGAGAGCGGCAAATACGGGCTAGTTTTCTACGGCCACACACATAAGCCCTGGATAGAGAAAATTGGCAACTGTCAGATGGTTAATCCGGGCACCCTGGGCGGCGTGTTTCAAAAAGCCTGTTTTGCGGTTTATGAAACCAAGACCGGCAGTTTGGAATTGAAAATCTTAGAAAGAATTTAGGAAATTATGCGTATTATCATAGTAGAGGTAAAACCAAATTCAGCAAAGATTAAAATTGAACAAATCTCCGAACAGGTTTATAAAGTCCAGCTAACCGCTCAACCGATAGCAGGCCGGGCCAATAAACAACTAATTGAAGTTTTGGCCGATTACCTTGGCGTGGCCAAAAGCCAGCTGAAGGTCAAGTCGGGCAGAACCAGCAGGACTAAAGTAATAATCATTAAATGACAGTTTTGTGTTAAAATTTATGTTTTTTGTCTTGGGGGGATAAATTGTGAAAAAAATAAGTTTGCCAAGTTGGGTTTTTTTGGCTATAATGCTGTTGCTATAACTGAAGGCAGAAAATTAAAAATTATATTCCGCTAAATTTAGCGGAATTTTGGACTGTTTAAGGTAATTACCCTTGACAAAAAAACTTAGTTGTGATAAGATAAGACGTTGGTCCTAAGAAATAGTATCCACAGTTCTGCAGGCACGACAAGCATGGGAGTTATTTTTTTAAGGATTATTTTGGTCCGTCAAAAGACTCGAATTTTACCTTGGAATAATTTCTTGTCTGCAGTATCGTGAATAGTATTTGGCAACCTGTAGGCCACAAATTTGTCACCTTCCATTCAAATTTTGAGAAAATTTTTTTCTCCAAATCCTCGTTAATTCGAGGTAGCTTGGGTGGGCCTAGATGGCTAGGCACGACAAGCATGGGAATTTTTATAAGCTTTTTTCGGGCTTTTAGCTTGAGAATTGCTTACCTAAAATTTTCTTGCCTGGCCATCTGGACC
Organism: Patescibacteria group bacterium; assembly: GCA_041649575.1. Classification (GTDB taxonomy): domain Bacteria; phylum Patescibacteriota; class Patescibacteriia; order 2-01-FULL-39-33; family 2-01-FULL-39-33; genus JBAZMW01. Next base: position 17,955 of record JBAZMW010000005.1, read on the forward strand.
CATCCAAGTATTAGGCCTACAGATTATTGGATATTAAATTAACCCCCCACCTTTTGAAAAAGGTGGGGGGTTAATTTTTACTAGAGATAAATTTTAAGGAGTAACCGGAGTGGAAGTGGCAGTGGTTCCGTCGCCGTTAGTGGTGTCGCCAGAAAGTTTTTCCACGCCGATCAGACAGACTGCCTGCCAGGGTTTGTAATGGGAAGTAAAGTTAGTTTCCTTTTTTTCTCCGCTGGGATAAATCACGGTGTAATCGAAAGAGGCATTGACGCCTTTATGAGAGTTTTCGGTGCATTTTTTGGCTCCGGGTTTCAGGTCGGTGGTCTCGATATATTTAGTGGCGGCCGGCGAGACCCAGCCCCAGACCTTGGGCGTGGTGCGGCTGGCGCTGCGGCCGTCTTTGGTGCCCCAAAATTCAAAATACAAATTGTCACCGCTTAAGCGGCTTTGGATCAGAATGTAGTTGCCGGTGTCGTTTACAAAACGGACATCAGGATGAGGGATATAAATGGTGGCATCGGTGCCAGGCAGACCATTTTCCAGATAATAGGTGACATTATAGGAGTGGTTGCGTCTTTCGGTAATAGGCAGGCCGGAAGCCAAAGCGGCTCTGAAAACCGTGGTGCCAATTTGACACAGCCCGCCGCCGTATTCCGGCGTGGTTTTGTTTTCTTTGATTACTAGTTCCGGCAAATAGCCGGTAGCGGCATCGACGTCTCCCAAGGCATTGATCAGAGAGAATTCTTCAGTCGGTTTGATCAAAATACCATGAAGCTTTTGGGCGCCGTTTTTGATGTTGTGGCGGCGGTTGTTAGGACTGCCGGCAAAGCTGGATTGGCCGACGCCGATGATTTCTTTGATGCCCAGGTCGTTGATGCTTCCGGTGGCGATTTTGGGTTGGATGGATTTAACACTGATTTCGGTCGGGTTTTTCCCCAAGAGCAAGTTGTTGTTCAAGTCGTTGAAAGTCTGCTCGACGTTGATTTCCTTGCCGTCCCGGTGGGCGGAAAATTCGGTGATTTTACCGCCTTTCATTTGCAGCTTGGCGTCAACCGGAGCGACATTGACCTTGGGTATAACGTTTTTTTCCAGCCAGGCCAGGAAAGAATCGCGACTAAGGCCAACGGTTATTTGGCCGTCGAGTTTCTGAAATTCCAGCATGGCGGACAAACTGTTTTTGCCGATTTCCCAGGTTTGGCCTGATTCGGTCAGTTGCGGTTGTTTGAGGTTTAGGATTTTTTCTACCAAATAACTTTTGTCCAAAACATCCTTTTTCTCGACGGTTGGTTTCTCGATTATGCCCTTTAGCTCAACCGGCTGGTTGTCTAATTTTTTCAGGTTGTCCTTGAGCTGACCGATGGCCTGGCCGTAATCCAGGCTGACACCCGCCTCGTCCCCGGTTATCTCGAGATTGTAATCACCGCCAGAGAAAGAGACGACAGGTTTGGCGTTTTGCGCCGGCTTTTCGAATTGGGAGAAGCGTTGTTTTAAAAGTTTTTTGAGAGTCTCTTCGTCAAGGTTGAATTGGGCCTCGAATTGCTTGCCCGATAAAAACAGGCTTTTTTGACGCAGGAGATTTTTGAACCAATTGTCTTGTCGCGCGAAAGGAAAGGCCTGGTAAATGGTGCGATGATTATCAAAACTGAAAATTTCTCTGGACAAATCAGGATCGGCCAGGGCGTCAATGGGATTGGTTATGTCCAAAAAAATTTCTTTGCCAGCCTGATGATAGACGACTTTGATTCCTTGACTGGTGATGTTTTGGGTAATTTTATCCAAGGTGTCCAGGGCTTCCACGGTCGTCAGTCCCTCCAGGCTGATGTTGCCGATTTTACTGCCGGGAAAGAATTTTTTTTCGTATCTGATCTCAAAAGCCATAACGGCTACGGCGGAGATTAAAAAAATTATGAAAACAGCGGCTATGATTATCAGAAAAAGCCACTGTTTATCAATTTTACCATCGTCTCGCTGTTTGATGATTTTTTTCAGACTCAACATCGTTAAAATTTAACTTTAGTCGTCGGTATTGAGAATTTCTTTTAGGACGGCTTGGGCCAGCTTTTGCCGGTCGGCCTCGGCCAGCTCCTTGGTGGTGATAAATAATTTTACCGGAGCGTTCAAGGAAATGCCCGCTGGCAATTTGTTGAGAGGCCAGAGTATTTTCTGTTCGTCTTCGGTTCTAATCGTCGCCAAATTGCTCTCCACGTCTTCGATGACGCCGTTTAAGAAATTGCCGGCCGAGAATAGTTGTTCGTCTTGGTTAATCATTCAGGTTTTTTACTTTTATAGAAGCGCTTTTGTATTTTTTGGGCAGTTTGACGGTCAAGACCCCGTTTTTCAGAGTGGCCTGCACTTTGGCGTGATCGACTTCTTGCGGCAGGACAATGGAACGGCTGAAGGAGCCCCAATAAATTTCGCGGAAATAAAAATCGTTGTCGCCGACCTCCTCTTCCATTTCGCGGTAGCCGCGGATAGTCAAGAGGTCGTTGCTGACCGAGATGTCCAGATTTTTGGGGTCGACGCCGGCCATGGTCGATTTGACGATGACGTGATCCCTGTCTTGATAAATGTCGCAGGAAAGCTGGCCCTCGCCGTTAAAAATATTTTCCTCCAAGTGGGGCTCGTGTGGCGACAGAAAGAAATCCGAGGAACTATTGTCGGTTTCCAGAGGAATATTGGTTTGTTTTTTGGCTTTAGAAAACATAAAACCGTCTTTTTATGTTTTTATTATAGTAGAAATAAGAAAAATTAACAAGGGAAGAGTGGACTGGTCGTTGACTTTTACAGGTTTTTGATTTATAATATGGTTTATGGTTTGCCTGTCTCGGCCGATTCTAAAGAATCAGACGGACAGGTATTAAAAAGAACAAAAATGAGTTTTGTTATTTATTGGTTAATAAGTGAGGACGGGAGAAACACTTATATTGGTTTTTCAAATAATGTAAGGAGAAGAGTTAAAGAACATAGAGCCAAAAAAGTCAAAACAACGGAGTATTTTGGGAAGTTTAGGTGTTTTATTTTAGATAGGGTTGATAATTTAGAAAAGGGGATAATAAGAGAAAAATATTGGAAGTCACATACAGGAAGAATTAAATTGAAAAGCTATTTTATCAAGATCGTCAGATAAGATCTGCCGAATCAAGCCGCCATCGTCTAGTGGTTAGGACACCAGGTTTTCATCCTGGTAACCGGGGTTCGATTCCCCGTGGCGGTACTAATGGGGAACTGGCGAGAGCCAGCTCTCTTTTTGTTTGTAAAATTGGTGATAATTTCGGGGTTTGAAATTTTATATAGTCATAACTCGGCTTTTCGGGAAAAACCAAACCCTGCAATTGAATTTTTTGCTCAAATGTTGCCCGCTCCCAATTTTCTGGCAGAGTTTTTATATAGGTAAAAACATAATCAATCGCCTCATCAAGATTAAACTCTTCAAATTTTGTTTCTGTTAGATTTGCTTCTTGATAATCAATGTCTTTATTGAGTTTATTGAAGGCCTCCTTAAAATCATCATCGGGCAATAAGTCCCTTTTCTTCATTTCAATCAGTTGAAGCTTTTCTTGTTTTAAACCCTCTATCCGTTTTATTCGGTCTTGCCTCTCTTGATTTATTTTTTTATACTCGCTTTCCCAAACATCAAGAATGACCGCCTTAAATCCTTTAAGAAACTTATCTTTGGGAGTAATTTCTTTTAGATAATCCAAAAAATCTTTTTCTAACTTCTTTTTGGGAATTGATTTTTTTGATGGGCAATTTTTGTTATAGCAACCATAGTAAGGAAATTTGCCTCCGCACTTGCCCGTTGAGAAATAGGCGGTTAATGGCCTCCCACAATAGCCACAAATAACCTCGTGCCTTAATGGAAAACACTCGCTCGCTTGGTTTCTTGATATACTTTCGCTCCTACTATGGCCATTTAAGACATTTTGGCACTTATAAAAAGTTTCGGCATCAATGAGCCTCTCGTGGTTTGCCTCATACTCCCTGCCCCTGACAGTCATTATGCCAATATAAAATTTATTGGTAATAATTCTGTATATGAGTTGCGGTGAAATTTCTTTGCCCATCCAGCTCCTCAATCCTTTATCATTAACCCTGCGCCTGACATCTTCAAGAGTATAAAGGCCAGTGGCGTATTCCTCAAAAGCCCATTTGATTAACGGCGCCCGATTTTTATCAAGCGTAATTACTTTTTTATTAAACTCGTCTCTCGTGTTGGTGTAGCCGATTTTAGCTTTCCAGCACCAAAATCCTTGCTCAACTTTTTCTCGCATACAATCGGTTATCCTTTGGCTTTTTATCTCGTTATCTAATTGGGCGCTGGAGGCCATTAAATTGCCGATAAATTTGCCAATGGGGGTGTCGTCAATGCCTGCTTCGGAGGTGGAAATAAACCTAATACCGAGCTTTTTAAGTAATAACAAAATATTCGTATAATCATTTACGTTTCTGGTTAGTCGGTCAATTTTATAGACAATAACACAATCAATGCCTTTGCCTTTCTGCGTGCAAAATTGAAGCATTGCCTGCAAGCTCGGCCTGTCAGCGGTTTTAGCCGATACGCCGTCATCGTGAAACATCTTGATTATTTCTATCCCATTTGTTTCGGCATAATTCAAACAGCTCTTTTTCTGTTGCTCCAAACTAACGCCAAATTGAGCTTGGTCTTCGGTTGATACTCGGTAATAAATTATGCCTTTGAGTTTTGTTTTCATATTTTTTAATAAAAAAGGGACGATTAATCGCTTTGAACACAACCAACCCAGATAGGCAGTTGAAGCGGTAATCGCCCCGTTTTTATGTCAAAAACATTAGATTTTTTGGCAAAAAAATAATCTGGATTGGTAGTTGTGTTCGTAGGTATTATAGTATATTTTTTGGTATTTGTGAAGCTTTTTTAATCAGCCCCTTTTTCTGCGCCCATTCTTCAAAAGCCAGCAAGGCGAACTGGTGTTGCGCTTGGCGAATTTCATCAATCTCCTTGTCGGTTAGGCCGATTGCCTCCTCTCCCAATAATTCCTTAAACTTCATCAAGCTAATCATAAGCCCCCCTTGTATTACGCTGGTTAGCGTCTATAATTTTGGACACTGGATTACGCTGGTTAGCGTCTATAATTTTGGACACTGGCGAAGCGAAATTAAGCCCCAGTTCTTGCTGAATAGTTGAGATTATTCCAAATTGCTCCAAGATATATTTGTGGATTTTTACATTATCCAACTTGCCCAATTCCCGCCAGTCAAAATGATTTTGTAGCTCGGCCAAGCGGGCAAGGTAGTTATACCAAGTTTGCCTGCTCTTATATGTCTTGAGATATTGTTTGCGGGTTTCGGCCAAGCCGTTTTCCTGCAGTTCGCCAATTATTTGCCTGATAGTGGCCTTGGTTTGGATGTGGTTATAATGCTTGTCTAAAAAGTCGTCTATTATGGGTTGCTTTTCTAAGGATAAAAAGATAATTTTTTGCAGAGGATGATTAAAAACTTCATCAACCTGCTCCCTTAAAACTTGCTCCCAAATATTTTGTTTAAAAATATTCTCCAGCGTGGGAGGCAAAACGCCAAGATATGGTTTAAATTTTTCTTTTATTTTGCGGGGTGTTTTAAAGGTCGCTTCAATCCTTAAAATCTCTTTGGCTAATTGTCCGTCCATTCTAAATTCCCCCTTGCGCAATAAATCGGCAATAGCCAGCTCTTTTTGGGTTTCGGCGCTATTTAACATCTCTTGGTTTTTGCCGTAAGCTTTTAAGGTTTCGTTTTTAGTGCTTAAAATTACCTCCCGCCCGCCGTGCTTGTAGTCGTCAAAACCAATTACTCGGTGTTTTGTGTGCGTTTTATAGTCAAAGGGGCTTAACACCTTGAGAGCATTATTGACCGAGCAAATAGGAGTTAAATTTATATTAATGCCGATAGCAACAAGCGAGGGCAAGCAAGCTTTTATTTGCGCTGGGAAAATAAAAACCCCGATTTTTTGACAAAAACGGGATATGGCATACACCAACTCTTCAAGCTGGCTCTCCTTGATTTCAATAAGATTGCCTCCCGTTATCATCTTGGGAGCGGAAAATTCAATATAAAAATAAGTTTTACTGGGGTATTTAAAATCTGACTCAATAGAATACTTTGGCACATATAAGCCAAGTTTTTGTTGTTCTTTGCGCCAAGGGTTATTTGTCCAAACATCCTTGCCCCATAGTTTTTCGGCAAAAAAAGAGTTATTCGGATGAGGGTAAATAAATTTTAATTTAATGGTGTCAAACATAGGAAGGTCTAAGCTTAAGCCATTGCCCGTCTCGGCGACCCTCCAAGGAAAACCGAGACAAGGCAATGACCCAAAATTATTTCAAATAAAAACCATCTTAATTTTTACATAATTAAGATGATTAAATAACTCGTTTTTTTATCGGTGTTTATTAGAATTTTTAAATAAAAAAACGGCTTTATTTAGCCATTTTTTTAAAGATATTAACACCGAGTAAAAAACCGATTCAAAATATTTTATCATTCCACCTGTAAATATTAGCTTCTTGTTTCTTATTTTCACCCTTAATTATAATTTCCCTTATTAATTTATTTTCTTTATTAATTCTTTTATTGATTTGATTAATTGATTTGTTAAATTCATCGGAATTTATTGGCGGGTGGTCATTTTCTATAAACTTATTAAAATCGTTATAGGTTAGAAATTCCCCATTTATTTTATTTGATTCAATAAAGAAATTAATAATCATTGCGGGCGTTTTATCAAAAGAAAGCCGTTTTTTGCCTAAATGTAAAGTGCCTTTGGGCTTATTTCCATCCAAATATTTGTAAGAAATTTTTTCTTCCAAGTCCTCTCCCTCTTTTTCATTGGGCAGGGTTTCTATTAGATGATTTAAAACAATTTCAGCGTTGTTTTTTATTTTTTTCAAAATTTTATTATTATCTATGAGGTCGTCTCCACGCATATTATAAAACGCTTCATAATCAGCTCTGGGATATCTTTGGACGCAAAAAATTAAAAATTTCTCAAAATTTCTTAGCTTCATTCTAATAGGAACTCTATATATCAAGTTATCAAATTTATCAAGCAATTTTTTAAAGTTGTTAAATAAAACTTCAAATTTTTCGTATTCATTTTCATTGCGTTCGTTAATTGACCAGCTTATAACAGAAAACATATGGCCAATAGCGCTATATTGATTTCTAATCGCCCAGGTTCTGGTAAAAATAAACGGGTCATCAATAGAAGAAATGCTAACATTCCCAAGCTCGTAATAATTATTTTTGTCTTGAATTTTTTGGTATAAATCTTTTAATTCAATGTCGTGGTTATCTTCTCCTTTGAGCTTAATGAATAAATGTCGATTTTCTCCCTTTAATTCTTCATTAAGCTGGTCAATTTCTCTTTGATTAGTAAAACTTGCCATTTTTAAAATACTATCAAACAGCTCATTTTCAGTTTTGATATATTCATCATTTTTAACAAGATTTTTAAAATAATCAAAAATGCTATAAAATTTTTCTTTTAAATCTTTACTTTCGTGAATAAAATCATATAAATCAATGGAAATTATATTTTCAATATTTTTATCCAATGCGGTGGCTTTTTCTATGTCGGATTTAAATGCCTCTAATTTTTTGTGGAGATTATTCATCTTGGAGGGTTTAAATTAAAATTTATGGTCTTGAATGCTATTATATTAATATTAAATTAGCTAAAAATCAAACAGTTAAAAGGCAAATTTTCATTTCCAGGATGGCTGTTCAAAAAAGTTATTTACTGTTATAATAAAAGTATAAACTATAAACAACAAAAATATGCCTTTTAATGAAAGAAAAACCGAAAGTATTGTCAGAAAAACATTAGAGCAATATAAGGAGATATATGAAAAAGACACGGAAAAGTGTATTTTTATTGAAGAACAAAAATCAGATAATCCCATTATTCAAAAATTGTTAAAAACAGCATCTAAAAGAGGGGACGGAACGGGATACCCAGAATTTATAGTTAGTTTTCAGGATAGTAATTTGATTATAGTTATTGAATGCAAGGCAGACATTGGGAGCCATAAAAGTAAAAATCTTAATCAATTTAGTAAGTATGCGGTGGATGGTGCCCTATTATATTCTTCTTATTTATCAAAAGAATTTGATATTATTTCGATTGGCGTTTCTGGTGAAAATTCAACAGAAATGCTCGTTGATACATTCCTACAACTCAGGGGAGAAAAAAACGCAAGAGATTTAAATATAAAAAAGCTTTATGACTTTGGAAGCTATTTTAATGTTTTCAAAAATGATGCCATCAAAGAAGAGAATGACTTTGTAAAGTTAATGAAGTATTCTAACACTTTGAATCAAAATCTGAGAGATAATTTTGAATTTGAAGAGAATGTAAGGCCTTTAATTGTTAGCGGGATACTGCTCGCCCTTGAGGATGAAAGCTTTGTAGTTTCATATAAAAATAAACAAAAGCCATCAGAGATAGCAAATTTAATTATAACCACCATAAAAGAGAGATTGGAACGCGATAATATTAAGGGCGCCAAGTTAGAAACGATTATTCAAACATATGGCTTCGTTAGAACTAATACAAAAATAATAAACGATAGAGATAAAGATGGAACCCCAAATACTCATTTAAAAAATTTGATTAGAGAGATTGAGGATAACGTTAGGCCATTTTTGCGGGATTACAAACAGTATGATATTATGGGGAGATTTTATAATGAGTTTTTAAGATATGCCAATGGAGATGGGGGGCTTGGTATTGTTTTAACTCCCAAGCACATAACGGAATTATTTATAGAGCTTGCGGAAGTAAATAAGGATACCGTAGTCATTGATAATTGTTGTGGAACGGGAGGGTTTCTAATAAGCGCAATGAAAAGAATGGAAGATTTAGCCAATGGAGATAAGACAAAAATCAAGGAAATACACACCAAACAACTGATAGGGATTGAGGATAACCCAAAAATGTTCTGCCTCGCATGTTCTAATATGATGTTAAGAGGTGATGGAAAATCAAATATTTTTCAACAAGATTGTTTTCAAATAGATGAATCTGAGGTAAAGAGGTTAAAACCGACGGTCGCCCTACTCAACCCTCCATACTCAAAAGAAAATGGCCATAAAGAGCTGGAGTTTGTATGGAATGCACTATCTCTATTAGAGCCCCATGGAACTTGCATCGCAATTGTTCCACAATCTTGCGCCATGAATACTAAAAAGGGCAATGAGAATGTTAAGGAAAGGATACTTAAACACCATACTCTTGTAGCGGTTATGAGTATGCCCAACACACTTTTCGACGACAGTGAAAAAAGTTCTGTAACCTGCGTCATGGTTTTTGAAGCCCATAAGCCCCACGGTGAAAATACTAAAACGTGGTTTGGTTATTGGAAAGAAGATGGTTTTAAGAAAAAAAGACCATATGGAAGAATTGACTATTATGGAACATATGGAAAAGAAATAAAAAGCTTTTGGCTCGATAGTTATTTTAATAAGAAAGAAATTAAGGGATTTTCAGTTTTAGAGCATGTTAGTTCCGAAGATGAATGGTTAGTTGAGCCCTATCTTAAGACGGAATTTGAAGAATTGAATGATTGTGATTTTATAGATTATTTGAAGGAATATACAACCTTTCTTTATTATAATAAATTAACTAAGATGGTATCGATTGACAGCTATAATAAAGATAGATTAAAATTAGATTTCAACAATTGGCAACCCATACAATTGGGCTGGAATGAAAATAATCAAGGGGGGTTGTTTGAGATAATTGGCTCAAAAACTTCAAATAAAAAAATTTTAGACAAAGTAAATATTGCTGGAAATAGAATATATCCATATGTTACAACTCAGGCGACAAACAATGGAATTAGAGATTGGTATAACATTTATACTGACGACGGGAACGTTTTAACTATTGATAGTGCCGTTGTTGGATATTGTGCATATCAACCATTAAATTTTACTGCCAGCGACCATGTAGAAAAATTATTACCAAAATTCGAGTTGAATGTATTTAGGGCAATATTTTTAGCTACAATTATAAATTTAGAGCAAAAAAAAATATCCTACGGTAGAAAATTTAATCAAAGCAGAATAAAAAATACAATAATTAAACTTCCATTTAAAAGCGGGATTGTAGATTGGGAGTTTATTGAAAACTATATCAAAGGATTGCCATATTCTAAACATTTAGAATTGAATGTGGTTAAAGTTTCTTAATAAAATTGACTATGTATAATATAAATAAAAAAGACCACAAATTAGAGCCCATAGAAAAAATATCTTTGAGGGTTGTTGGCATAAGAGAAAGAAAAGATTTACAGGAATGGATTGCTAAAAATCCTGAAATTTTGGGGGAGGAACTTTTAATAATTCAGAAAGAATTTGATGGCTTTAATGATACCAATGAAAGATTGGATTTATTGGCTTTAGATAAACAAGGAAACTTGGTTGTTATCGAAAATAAATTGGATGATTCTGGGCGCGATGTTGTGTGGCAAGTTTTGAAATACGCCTCTTACTGTTCGAGTTTGAATAGTCAAAATATTAAGGATGTTTTTAACCAATATTTAATAAATAATGGGCGCGAAGGAACGGCAGAAAAGATTTTTGAGGAATTTTTCAATAATGAGGACTATGAAGACAAGCTAAACAATGGAAATTCCCAAAGAATAATAATGGTATCTGGAGAATTTCGTAAAGAAGCTACGTCAACGGTTTTATGGTTGCTAAATTTCGGGTTAAGGATTCAATGTTTTCAGGCATCAACCCACAAATTAGGTGACCAATTATTTTTTAATATTGAGCAAATCATCCCCATGAAGGGCGCCGAAGAGTATGCCATAAGCATGGCCAATAAGAATTTAGATGAATTGAGCACGCAAGAAGAGTTAAAAAACAGACATTATAAAAGATTAGAATTTTGGACTCAATTTTTAAGAGAAATAAATAAACATAATGACCTGTGTAGTAACGTTAGCCCGAGTAGAGACAGTTGGATATCTATTGCAATTGGGATGGGGGGAGTAAGTTTAAATATTGTTATTTCTAAGAATTATGCCAGAGCCGAAATATATATAAACAGGGGCGACCAGAATGAAAATAAAAAGTTTTTTGACTATTTTTTTAATAATAAGGAAAAAATCGAAGGAGAATTTGGAAGTTCTTTAATATGGGAGCGAATGGATAATAAAATTACCTCAAGAATAAAATGTCAATTGGACGGCGTAAACGCCCATGAAAAAGAGGATTGGGATAAAATAAATCAATTTTTAATTGACGTTGTCGAACGTATGGAAAAAGTTTTTAAAAAACAAGTGAGAGAGTTAAGAGCCCAAATTTAAGCCAATCTTAATAATTATGAAACGCATAGTAGCAACTGATTTTTATAATTATACTAAATGTAAATATTTGGTATATCTCGAAAAAAATGGAGACCAAAAGTCAAAAGACAGGGTCTCCGATTTTGTTAAAATGCTTTGGTATAGGGGTATTCAACATGAAAAGGAAATAATAGAGAAAATTGCCAAAGATAAAAACAAAAACTTTGCCGAAGTTGATAAAAATAAAAAAGCTAATCAGGAAACTTTTGAGCAAACTTTAGAATTAATGAAAAGGGGCGTTGATTATATTTATCAGGGAGTTTTAATTAGTGATAATTATATCGGCAGGCCGGATTTAATGGAAAAAGTTGATGGCAAATCTATATTCGGCAATTATTATTATATTCCGATTGATATAAAAGCGGGTAGGGGTTATGAGGGCGAGGAATTTGATGATGAGAGGACGAAACTGTCATATAAGCTCCAAATAACGTTTTATGCCCTGTTATTGGGCAAAATACAGGCCTATCAGCCAGAAATGGGGAAAATTATCAATATAGACAAGGAGGAACTGGAATATAAACTGGACACGCAAGATGAGAAATTTGTTGCTTATTTCCAAGACATTGAATTAATGGCAAGGGGCGAAGAGCTATATCAGCCGACCATCAGCGGGAAATGCGGAATGTGCCAATGGAAAACATATTGTAAAAACTGGGCTGATAAGAATAAAGATTTGTCATTAATTTATTATTTAGGAGAACAAAAATACGGCCTGCAAAGTTATGGTATTAATAGCTATGAAGATTTATTAAAACATCCCCTTGGTGAATGGTTGGATATTTTGCCAACAGCTAAAAAACAGGGTTACTTTAAGGGGATAGCAGAAAAAAGTTTAACTAATTTTTATAATCGGGCTTTGGTTTATATTAGTGGGAAAGAGGTAATCTATAATAAGATAGATTTTCCATCGGGAAGCAAGGAAATACATTTTGATATTGAAGATGACCCAACGCAAGATATAGTTTATATGTTTGGATTTTGGATTATAGATAATGGCAAGGGTTATTATCATGCTATTGTAGCTGAAAACATAAACGGAGAAGAAAAAGCCACTCGGGAATTGTGGGAGTTTTTAAAAATAAACCAAGGTATTCCGATGTATCACTACTCCCATCATGAAAAAAGCACGTTGAGACGGTTGCAGGAAAAATATAGTTTAGACCCGTCTGTTTATGAGCAATTTTTAAATGACGCCTTTGATTTATATAGCGCAGTAACAAAAAATACCGATTTTCCTTTGACCAGCTATGGTCTCAAGGCAATTTGTAAACATCTTGGATTTCATTGGAGTGCTGAGGACGCTGGCGGAGCCAATTCTATTGAGTGGTATTCAAAATACTTGGCGGGAGATAAATCAATGATGGATAAAATTTTAAAATACAATGAGGAGGACTGTAAGGCGACCGCTTATTTAAAGGATTATTTAATTTATGCAAAGTAGATTATCAAAAATTGAAAAAAGATTACTCGAAATTGATGAGGAAAAAGAGTTTGGAGTTTATAACTATGGCGAGAATTTAACTGGAAATTTTGATGATGAAATTGAGAAAAGCCGTATTTTACATTTTGATATAGAGAAAAATAAGCTACAAATGGAAAGGCAATTTATACTTGACGGGAGGAACGGTTGGTGGTTTAGAATCGTCTGGGATATGGTAGTCCCTATAATTATTACCCTTATAACAATATTTTGTTATTTAAAGTTTGGGATAAAATAATTTTTTTCCAAATTAAATTTTGCCATAGCCAATTAGGCCAAGATATTCAAACCATTTCTTAATATCATAAATAATCGGGTTTAAATTCTCAATACAGTAGTGTACCAGTAAAACAAAAGCACCATAAGTCTGGTGTTTTTGTTTTTTTTATGTAAAAATTTTTATAGAATAAAAAAAGAAAGTCCACGCGTGCTCATCGCGTGGACCGGGTTGTTGTACATTCGGGGATCAGGTCGGGATCTGAAAGCCTCCTCGCTGATTCCGTTTGATCCTTTTCGACCCAAGGAGCCTCTTTATGGCCGCCCTTATCTGCCGGTTGACCTTGACCGTCGACAGGCTTCTGTCGAACAGCCAATGGGTGGTTCCCAGTTCGGCCAGATTGTCCAGCAGGTACTTGTCGTCGACAGGCAGATCAGTATCAACCGCCAAGGCCTCATTGATCGCCTCGATCACAGCCGCGTCGCAGTCCGCCTCGGTCTCAATGAATCGTCTCGATGGCGGTTTGGAGTCTGACGGCGGATTGGGCTCGGATTTCCTTGGTGGCTTGGACTTTCTCGGCGGCTTGGGATCTGACGGCGGATCGGGATCGGGCTCTGGCTCGGGATCGGGCTTGGCCCTTTTTCCTTTCTTGATCACGCCGTTTTCCAGATGCATCTCGCCGGCCGGCTCCATAAAACTGAAAAGAACCTGCCGTACTTGGTTTTCGACAATCGTCGATCCTATCGTGGACACGTCGTAGCCGTATGTTGCCGCGTTCTTGGATATTGCTTCAAGCAATTCCTCGAACGTCAGGTTCCAAACAAACTGCTCCTCGACAGCCAAGACCAGCCTTCTCCAGTCATCGGAGACTTTCCCTGGATCAGTGGAATTCCTCGGCGTTTTCAGCCGGATGCTCCTGTCTCTCTCGCCCTTTTTAGGGGCGGCTACGAAAGGGGCGAGCGATTCCTCCTTCGACCATGATTTTCATGGTCTCGCTCTTCTTAAGAGCTGTCAGGGCCGCGTCGAGACGACTCATGCACTTCGAAAATACCGCATCGTCGTCGTTCATTGCTGCGTTCTTGTGCCACCACTTGGCCAGGGCCTGACGGGTGTTCGTCGTGTCGTTGCCGCCGCAGATATGCTCGTAGAGCAGCCTGGACTTCTTTCCGTATTCGCTCTTTCCGCCCCCGGCCGTTGCAGCCTTCACCGACTTGGCCGGCCGACCGCGCTCACGCGGCGCTTTGGCCGCGGCTGCCTTCTGCGCCGGCCGTCCGTTTCTGAGGCCATGCAAGGAGTCAAGCAACTCTTGCAGCCGCTGATCCAGAAAGTCAAGAAGCCTACTCTTCCAATCATCCACGAGTTTCGAAGCCTCTTCGTCGGAAAGCAGCCTCTCGAGCAGACGAGCAGATCCCTCTATGTCAGCATCAGGATCGCCTGCCAGAATCCCCAACAACAGATTTCGCGCCATGGTTTTCACCCTCCTCGCTAAATGTTCCGATATTTGTCTGTCTCACAGGGTGGCCGCTTAGCCATCCATGCCTTATTCTTACACCAGATCATACATTTTAGTCAACAAACCAGTTTTTGGCGGTTTTTACAAAAGTAGCCGGTAATTGCGATAAAATAATATAAGCCGGCTAGCGGCGGCGAAAAAATAGAATAAAAACAGAGCACGTCTCGCGACATGCTCTATAGAATACAGAACGCTGAATGTACGACCAGCCCTTCTCACTGGATTGGTTGCACTGGTGGTGTCGGTGTTGGCGTCTCCTTGGCCTCCTTTGTTTCCCTGGTTACCCTCGGAATGAACAGGGGCATCACCGCTTCCCCTGCCGTTGACGAGACTCTGTCCTCGGAGACTTCTGCGCCGTACTGGCCGACAGACCCGTACTTCAGGCACTTACTGCTGTAGAGCGGGTTCTCGCAACGATAGGCGCCGATTTCCATGGGAGAACCGCCAGTAGCCAGCCGCATACACAGATCGATGAACATCAGTTCGGGGAGCGTGGCGAATCTCACCGTCAAGTCTCGATGCAAGCGTTGCAGGTGCAGGAGTTCGAGCTGCTGTTCCTGCCAGGTGAGGCCTTCCAGCCAAAGGCTCTTGCCCTCATGACAAGCAGCCCAGGTGGGTATGGGCGCGAAGGCGTAGAAGTCTTCCAGCGGCCACTTATTACATGCCTCGGCGAATAATGTCGGAATGTCGGGGTTCTGCGGGTCGAACTGACGTAGCGCTGGCTGGAAGCCGAAGAATTGCTGGTTCAGTTCACTCTTGGAGAAGTCCGCTCCCCGTAAGAAGGCCACGGGCACCAGACCAGGGTGGATCCCGAGATATCTGCCGTCCGCCCAGCTTCCCTCCAGTTTACCTAGGCGCTTCGCCCAATAAATGGCACAATTGGGAAGGTCGTGGTTGTGACGAATCTTGCGTCTCACTCTGACCATCAGGGCCAGGGCCCCCAGAACCACGTGTGACCGGCTGAATGGTTCGGGCAGAAAGGTCGCCGCGGTCATTTGACTCCGATACATGTGCAGCATGTGCTGCAACATTCGGAAACTCAAGGCGTCGGTGGTGGTGAGCTCGATCATTTGGGCAAAGAGGCCGGTGATCCAGTTGAGGTGCTCGAGTTCTTTCTTGTCCGGTTCTGGGTGTTCCTCGGCAAACTTCCCTAGGCTCTTCAGGACAGGAGCTACCATCCTGATTTGCCCGTCCGTAAGCGACAGAAAGTTCAGCAGCAATTGCGCTAGCTGTCCTTGATCGCGAACGGCAGTTAATGCCGTCTTTAGCTCGTTTCTGACTTCTGTCATTGATCCGCTCCTCCATTGTTGGCGGCTCCATCAAAGGTACTTAATTGATTTTTAGCACGTTATTATTTAAAGGTCAAACAGGATTAAAAATAAGTCATCGGTTGGGTAGTAAAAAGTTATTCCCAAAAAATCGCCTTTCTTGGAGAGGGCGATTTTTTGGTTTGGGCGATTATAGGTTATTTCTAATAATATTCAAAAATAGACTTTATTAAAATTGATTTTTTGTTATACTAAAGGCAGATGAAAAATTCAATATTTAAATCATTTTTAATTCAATTATCAAAAAATATGAAAAAAAACGGCTCAAAAATTCTCTTTTTCACCCTGATTTTTTTGGCTTTGATTGTCTCTGGCTGCGGCGCCAAAAAATCAGCCGACCAATCAGAGAAGATAAATGTAAATGAGATTAAGGATCAGCAAGTCAAAGAAATGGTGCAAGCTTTCAAGCCGGAGGAACCTTATCAGGAAACCAGCGCGGATAAAATCCAAGCCGCTTTAAGCCAGGGAAAAATTACCGAAGAGCAAAGTATAATTTATCAAGTAATTGTCCTAAGCGATCAGACCAAGCTGCCCCAAGAATTCCAAGGCGCTTCGGTTTCCGGCGATGACGCGTATCTTTTTGGTTTGATAAACGAAAAATGGGATTCATTTTCCCAAAGTACTAAAGACGCTTTGCTGCCATATCTCTTGCCGCCGGACGACCCGAAAAGTTTTTACAACCCGAGCTTAAATACTGATGAGGAAAAAAATATCTGGGATAAGATTCTTTCAATCAAACCGGCCGGCGCAGCAACGCCGACTGTTTGGGTTGAGTCCAAGCCTTTGCCGCAAGTCAGCGTTTACTACGATAAATCGCGCGAACAGCAGGATTACCAAAATAATGTCTGGGCCCAAACCGCGGCTGTTGACTCGGTGCCAAAATTTTCCGACTTGCTGGGCATTGATCTGACTGATAAAAAAATCAACATTTATCTAAACAGCCGCGGCCTTTCTGGCTACGGCCAAGCCTCTTTAAATCCGGTTTCCAACAAGATTTGCGTAGTGAGAGTCAAAACCGGGCTGAACGAAAAAATGACCAAAGCCACTGTGGCCCACGAAGCTTTCCATTGTTATCAATTTTTTTACGGCTTCAAATATGAATTGGATATGAAATGGCTGATGGAAGCCACCGCCACCTGGGCCGAAGACTTTGTTTATCATAACTACAACACCGAGCATGAATATGACTCTGATTTTTTTAATCATACCAACTGGGACCTGACCAGCACCAAAGGCGCTCACGAATACGGCTCCTATCTTTGGTTTTATTATCTGACCGAAAAAGCCGGCGGTGGCGCCCAGGATATTGCTTTGGCGCTGGCCAAGGCCAAACAAACCAATGCCGCCCGCCAGGCCCTAAAATCTCGGCCGGCTTTCAACGATGAATTCAAAGAATTTTCTTTTTGGAACTGGAATCAGGTGCCATTTATCAATCACACCGATTCGCCGCAATTTCCGGCCATTACTCCCGGCGGCAATTCTATCAAGACGATACCCTTGCAATCAGCGGGCGACAAAACCGAGCCGGTCAGCCTGGAAAGAGGCGGGGCCAAATATTATTTTTACTATCTGGCCAATGACAACATTAAAAAATTGACTTTTGATGTTAAGGCTTTTGAGCCTAACGAAAACGGCCCCAAAGGCTTGCAAGCTCTGGTTAAGATTGGCGACAACTGGTATTACGAAGACTGGTCAAATTTGCAAGAGCGGACTTTCTGCCGCGATCTTGATGATGAAAACATCACGGCCGCGGTTTTGATTACTACCAACTCGGATATTATTAATACGGCGAGTGGCAATCTAAAAGTTAAGGCGGAGAAAAAATGCGGCCCGGGCTGGATTGGCACGGTGCGGGTCAGCTGGCAAGGGGAGTACCAGGATTATGGCAAGGCCAGCGGTAATGTAAAAACCGGCGGTTCTTATTCTATTCACGAAGAACTGGAATATGACCCGGAAGATGACGAGCTACTGGTAAAAAAACACAATTTTACCTTTAACGAAAAATACAACAAAACCTATCAAGGCGGCCGGGGCGGCTGTGGCGTGATTTTTGACAACTCGCGCAGCACTGCCAGCGGCAACGGCAATTATGTTTATGATCTGAAGAACGAGGAGCAGCAGAGCGCCAGAATTTACGGCAAGACTCACGCCGAAGACCTGACCGGCAAAATCGGCGGTCAATATGAAATCGGTTTTGATATTAAGCCCGATCCCAATCCGGCGACAGCCGAAAGACAATTCAAGACCACCAGCTACTGGCAGTATTTGGAAAAAAATTGTTCGTTTATTCTGCCGCTACAAAACGCTTGGGGCGGCTATCAGGAAAGCAGTGAAACCAAATATTCTGCCAGCCATCCTTACGCTCCAAACTCGATTGAAATTATCATCAAGCCCGATGACCGGACAATAAAAGGCCAGGCGACTTATCAGCCGGGAGATAATATTAAAGGTACGATTGATTGGGAATATAGGAAGATGGATTGATAAAAAAATAACATAGCATTTTTTAGCGCTTAAGTTAAATTCAGAACCATGAATGGAAACCAAACAATTATCATAAGTTATTTCGACCCTTCTTTGAAAGAAGAAGTGGATTCATTTGAGCAAAGATTAAAGAAACGTAAGATTTCTCTAATCAAAACAAACCAAGGTATCCTGGAATCTAAAATTTTTTCTGGTGCGCCCTTACAACCTAAGGAAATTTTTGACCACACCCAGTATGCTGCTACTTTTGTGTTAGAATTCATTAAACTGTGTTTTAGTATTGGCGGTTTCTTGTCACTAACTTCTCAACTTATTAAGTTTATAAAGGGAATAAAACTTAAATCCAATAAAGACGTTTTATTAATGAGTGAAATTGAAAGGGAAAAAAATTTCCCACTTAACATTTATTTTGCAATAAATAATAAAATAGCTGATAACAAAATTTTAGATGCTTTAAAAAAAATCCCCCTAACAATCAGTTTATTTAAAAATAATTTAAGTCGTTACAAAGATAGTGAAATTTTGGTTGTCTCTTATAATGAAAACCAAAAGTGCTGGGATTTAGAGAATCTAAAAGGATATAAACACAACCGCGGGCTATCTTGTTGGCGAGCGAATAGAACGATAAAAGGCCATGGGTTGGCAAGTAAAAAAGATGTTCCTGACAAACAATATCAAAATTTGTGGGAAATGCTTAATGATCCAATATCAGAAAAAGCCAAAACTAATGCCTTGAAATTTAAGGCTTCATATTATCAGAGATTGTATACAATTCAGGACATTAAAATGGCTTTATCTGTTTGTCCTGTTACGATTAGTGTTGACATATTTAAAAGTTTTATGAATGCAAAAAATGGTATAGTGACTTTACCAAATATAAATGAAAAGAGAATCAGTGGCCATTCGGTGTTAATATGTGGATTTAATGATGATAAAAAAGTTTTTATTATTAACAATGGTAGTTGGGGTAGAAAATGGGGTAATAATGGGCTTGGGTGTCTCCCGTTTTCTTATATTGAAAAGTATCTTATTGAAGCTTGGGGAATGCAATTATTATTGGCTAACTTGATTAAACTTTCAATAAAAAATTTCTTTAAACTAAAATTTTTGAAAAGTTGTTTTGCCGACAGAAAAAATAAAGGAATATTAGAAAATGGTTTTATTAAAGATAAAAGGAATCTTACTATCAAGTATGAGGTTAAAAATGTTCAACCAATCGCTTTTTCAAGGGGTTCTTTTTTTATAATTAATATATTTGATAACAAGGTAAAAGAAAAATATGGTGGATGGTCTCATTTCAGTTATGACTCCCAAAAAAGAATAATTGAGATCGAGGAATTACTAATTTCAGAAGAAAATAGAGGCTACGGCTGGGGCTCTGAAGCTATAAAAATAGTAGAAGAATATGCTAAAAAATGGCAAGTGGAAAAAATTATTGGCTGGGTGTCTATTGAAGATGCCTATAATGAAATTCAAAAAAATCTAATAGAAAAATTTTTTAAGCAAAATAATTATAGTTGCATTGATGATAACTTAAAATTTAGAGGTTGTCTTTTTAGATTTGAAAAATATTTATTAATCCAATAGTTTGTTCTAATATAATTACCAACCGTTAAATTAGGCGGCAGTTCGACTTTAGTCGGCTTTCAATGCCCACTAAAGTGCGATTACTAAATTTTTTTATCGTCCAACCCCGCCTCTTCAACGCCGCTTGGGGCGGGGCAAGAAGGCGGCATGTCCGGCAGATATCGTTCTGGCGGTTTTTATTAATGTCATTGCGAGGAGTTCCGTCGTTTATAAACGACGGAACGACGAAGCAATCCAGTAGCCTGAAGAGATTGCTTCGCTCCCTTTGGTCGCTCGCAATGACAAAAGAAAAGAATGGTCAATCATAATGACATTGGTAATAAGTTTTGCTATAATAAGGCCATAATAAATAAGACAAAATATGAACAAAAAACTCATTTTAGTCATCGTCATTATTGTCATTGTTGCCGCCGCCGGAGTCGGGCTTTATTTTTTTCTGTCCAAAGGCCAGAAAGCGGAAGTGGCAAAGAGTGAATTTACCGACCCGCGTTACAGCACCGAGCCGACCGGCCTTGATTTTATTCAGAAAGATTTGGATGAGGGAAAAATCAACCTAGACACGGCGTTGATTTACAAAGTCAAATTTTTATTCAATGACCCAACTTTGCCCAAAGAATATGCCAGTGCTAATGGGCCATTTGAAGATGGTGGAACTTTCGGTGAAATTACCGAAAACTGGGACAAACTAACTGCCGAAACTAAAAAGACTTTGGCGCCATATTTTCTCCGGCCCGATAATCCGGAAAGCGCCATGAGTAAAATCATGAACGGCGAAATTCAGGCGCCTCAAACCGGCTGGCTAAAATTGATTAATCAGGCCAAGGCTTTTGATAGGCCGCTTTCCTATAAATCCGATGACACTTTGGTGACGGCTGACGGCAAGATCAAGGTTTGGTATCTGGAAAAAAAGGAAATGGTTAACGGCGAAGAAAAAATCACCAAACTTTATTATAATGTGGCTCAAAAAATTGTCTCAAACTTGAACACTGACGGCGCCTACGCTCAGTTCGTCGGACTACTGGGCAAGACTCCGCCATCAGACGGCACTTTGGGCGGCGACAATAAAACCGATATTTTTATCGCCACCGGCGCTCATGTTCATCTGGCTGATTCTAAAGGCGGCTCGCCTTCCCAGGGCGTGAATGTGCCGGATAATGGCACAGGCAAAAGCAGCTATATCATCCTGCGAGAAAATTTAAATGACAAATACTTGAGGACCACAACCGTTCATGAATTATTTCATGCTTTCCAGCGGGCGTTTGATTGCGTACTAACAGTTAAAAATTGGTGGTGGATTGAAGGCACGGCCACTTGGTCAGAAGATATGATTTATCCAAACGACAATACTGAACAAGGTTATCTTGAAAGTTATATTAAAAACCCGGAGTTAAGCTTATTTAGCAATGGTAAAAATTTTGAATATGGCGCTTATGTTTTCCCTTTTTTCTTGTCAAACACTTATGACCGGATGATCGTCACCAAAATCTTTGAAGGCTGCACTGGCGGCAAAAATCCGCTGGCTTCGGTGGATAAAACCATTGATGGCGGCTTCAAAAAAAATTGGAAAGAATTTACCCTTTTAAATTTCAATAAAAAACCAGTGGAAAAATACAAGGATTTTGACAAAAGCAAAAAATTCCCCAAAGACTCTACTCAAAGCGGTGCTAATGCCGACATGGCATTTTTATCTCCGGGAGAAACTTCAGTCCCCAGTAAAGAGTTGCCGGCCTTGACTTCGCAAGTAATGGAAACTTATTTTGCGGAAAGAGCCGGAGTACGAAAAGCGGTCTTTAAAGATCTTAAAAATTTCACCGGCAAAAACCCAAACGCCGCGATTAAAGCCATAATTTATCCAAGAAACAACGGCCAACCCTACACTGAGGATTGGACCGAAAAAGAAAGCCGCAGCTTTTGTTTTGACAAAGCCGATGAGGATTTTGATAGAATTATTCTGATATTCAGTAATGCCGACATGAAAAATAAAATAACCGAAAGCCAGATTAAGGTCAAAACCCAAGAATCGTGCTTTGAAATCAACCAAAGTGAAACCATGACTTCCAAACCGATATTTAGTGTTAATCCCGAATATAGAGGCACGGTAAAATACCAGGCCGAGGGCGAATTGGTCAAAGATTCGGTGCCGGCTAATGCCAAATATGCCTATTTAGGCAAATGGAAAGTCAAAGTGATTTATCGCGAAGATTGGCCGGGCCAAACTGCAATGTTCATCACCTCAAGTGCAATGTATTTTTCTTATGATCATTACCTGGAATTTGATTTAAGCGGGCAATCGGTCATGAAAGACGGCACGTTTGAAGCCGTGACCAAGGAAGGCAAATTTGAATCTCCGGGCTGGACGATTCATAATGAAATTTCCGGTGACAGCGTCACTGTCCCGAAAAATGACACTTCTTGGGACGTGCCCAAAAAAGGCGTGATTTCGGAAATGACGGAAAACGGCGCAAAAATCAGTCTGCCCGATTTTGTCTTATACAACTCCGGCGGCTACCGCGAGTTGCCGCACCCGATTATTTTTGAGATCAAGAAATAAATAAACCATTTTTTATGCCGATTAAAATCGATTATCAAAAGTGTTGTTTTAAAGACGGCAAGTGTGTTTCTTGCTGTGGCAGCAGTTGCAGCGGCTGCGTGGAGGCTTGTCCTGGTGGCGCCTTGTCCAGGGGTAAGCTGGTGGAATATGCGGAAGATAAGTGCAATAATTGCGGCAGCTGTATCAGCGCCTGTAAATATCAAGCCATCACCTTTTGTTAATTATGAAAATTTTAGCCATTGAGACCTCATGCGATGAGACATCAGCCAGTGTTTTGTCTGGCCAGAAAAACAAGCTGGAAATTTTATCTAATGTCGTTTCCTCGCAAATTGATATTCACAAAAAATATGGCGGCGTGGTACCGGAGGTGGCCGCGCGCCATCATGTGCAAAATATTTTGCCGGTGGTGGACGAGAGTTTGGCGTTAGCCAAAGCGGGGCCAAAAGAGATTGATCTACTGGTGACGACGGCCGGGCCGGGGCTGGTCACTTCTCTGATCATCGGTGTGGAAGCGGCCAAGACACTAAGCTTCGCTTGGCAGAAGCCGCTACTGGCTATTAATCATATGTACGGCCACATCGCCGGCAATTTTTTGAACGACAAAATAACTTTTCCGGCTGTTTGTCTGGTGGTTTCTGGCGGCCACACGGAGATCGTTTATTTAAAAAATTATTGGCAATTCAAAAAAATTGGTCAGACAGTCGACGACGCGGCCGGCGAGGCCTTTGACAAAGTGGCCAAGCTTTTGGGCCTGGGTTATCCCGGGGGGCCGATTGTTTCATCCAAGGCCGAGGAATTTAAAAACATTAACTTGCAGAGCAAACTAAAACTGCCGCGGCCGATGCTTAAAAGCGCGGATTTTAATTTTTCCTTTTCCGGGCTCAAGACGGCGGTTTTGTATTTGGTTCAGAAGATGTCTGAAGCTGAAAAAAGGGAAAGAATTCCCGAGATTTGTTTTGAGTTTCAGCAGGCGGTGATTGATGTTTTGGTGACTAAGACCGTCAGAGCCGCCAGGGAATATAGGGTAAAAACGGTGATGCTGGCCGGCGGCGTGGCGGCTAATAAAAAATTAAGAGAAAGTTTGCGGCTGGCAGCCGAAAGAGGTGGCTATAAGTTTCTGGTGCCGGAATTTAAGTTGTGCACCGATAACGCGGCGATGGTCGCTTTGGCTGGTTATTATCTGGCGCGAAAGAAAAAGATTAAGCTGGATAATTGGAAAAGAGTTAAAGTCGATCCGAATTGGGAGTTGAAGTGATTTGTCACTTTTCTTTTTTTAGAAAAAAGAAAAGCTGACGCAAAAGAAAAAAGCGCGAGCTAGATGAAAATTTGGCGCTTTAAGGCAAAATTCTAACAAAATTTTTAAACTCCCCCGCCAAAGGCGGGGTCAAACAATAAAAATTTAGTAACGAATTTTACCTTACGCTTATTCCAAATTTTCATAGGCTCGCAGTGAAGAATCTTTAAAAAATGTTATGAGGTTTATTTCCAAGTCCGAAAAAGAAACCTATAATCTTGCCAAAAAATTTGCCGCCAAGTTGAAAGGCGGAGAGGTCTTGTGTTTGATTGGCGATTTGGGTGCCGGCAAGACGGCTTTTACCAAAGGTCTGGCTAAGGGCTTGGGCGTAAAAGATATTATTACCAGCCCGACTTTTGTGTTGATGAAAAATTATCCAATAATCAATAACCGGAAACAGTCAGCCGCAAAAACGGTTGGCGGTAAAGGGTCAGCGGTAGACATGTTAGCGCATATTGACGCCTATCGTTTGGATAGCGGCGCGCAGTTGCAGTATATTGGCGTGGAGGAATATTTCAAGGATAAAAATTGCGTGACAGTGATAGAGTGGGCGGACCGGGTTCGTGACATTTGGCCCAAGAAGGTGATTAAAATTAAATTTAAGATTCTTAGCGAAAATAAAAGGGAAATAAAAATCACCACGGATTAATGTGGTGATTTTAAAAATTTTTATATTTTTATTTAGCTACCCGAAAGACTTCTTCCACGGTCGTCTCGCCGTCGACGGCTTTGAGAATGCCATCTTGGAGGACCAGGATAGCGCCATTTTTGACCGCCGCTTTTTCGATGTCGGTATTGGTGACGTCTTCCAGCTGAATTAATTTTTGCAACTCCGGCGTCATTTCCAAAACCTCATAAAGCCCGAGTCGGCCCTTGTAGCCGATATTGCCGCACTTAGAGCAACCCTTGGCCTGATAGAATTCCAGCGGCTGGGGAATTTTTATGTTGGCTTTGGGGCTGATTTGGGAGAGGATTTCTTCTACCTCTTTGAGTACTGCCGGCTCCAGTTTGGTCTTGACTTTGCAATAGGGGCAGATTTTTCTAACCAATCTTTGGCCAATAGAGCATTCGATGGAATTGGCCAGCATCTGGCGGTCGATGCCCAGGCCGACAAAACGGGGAATGGCGCCGGCGGCGCTATTGGTATGAATGGTAGAGAGAACCAGGTGGCCGGTCATGGCCGCCTCAATAGCGACTTTGGCAGTCTCCGGATCGCGGATTTCACCAATCATCATGATGTTGGGATTTTGCCGCAGGAGCGAACGCATGGCGCTGGCAAAAGTATAGCCCTGCTCGGTGTTTATCTGGGTCTGCATGATGCCCTCCAGGTGGTATTCGATCGGGTCTTCCACGGTAATAATTTTGATATCCGGACGGTTGAGTTTGTTTAAAATACTGTAGAGCGTGGTGGTTTTGCCGCTGCCAGTGGGGCCGGTGGTAATGATAATGCCCTTGGTTTTGGCCATGGATTTTTCCAATGAGGACAGGGAGTACGGCCGCATGCCCAAATCTTTAATATCCAAGGCGCTGGCCTGGCTGGAAAGCAGGCGGATAACCACGGTCTCGCCATAGCCGCCGGAAATAATGGAAACGCGAGAATCCATTTTGGCGTCTTTTAGAAAAATAGCAAAGCGCCCGTCCCAGGCGGCTTTTTTGACGTTGGTGGGGAAGCCGGCCAGGATTTTAATATTGGAGAGCAGCGGCAAATACTGTTCTTTGGGCAAGTCGACAATATCGTGCAAGATGCCATCGATG
Organism: Patescibacteria group bacterium; assembly: GCA_041649575.1. Classification (GTDB taxonomy): domain Bacteria; phylum Patescibacteriota; class Patescibacteriia; order 2-01-FULL-39-33; family 2-01-FULL-39-33; genus JBAZMW01. Next base: position 43,536 of record JBAZMW010000005.1, read on the forward strand.
CGAAAACGAATTTTGACGTCGGTGTCGGTGGGCTCAATATGGATGTCGCCCGCCTCGCTCTTTAGAGCGGCGGCAATTACCAAATTGATCATCTCTTTGGTGGGGGTGTCGGCGATGGCTCTGGTGACACTGGTCAGATCTTTGGATAGTTCGGCGCCGCGGGCCAGTTCTGCCTCGCTGATTTTGATGCCACGGCCGATGGTTTGCGAGATAACAATATCGTACAAAGCGTCGACGTAATCTAGTTTGCCGATAACACGATAAACTTCCTCTAGAGAAGTGATGCCGGACAGACATTTCAAGACGCCATCTTGCAGCATGGTGATCATGCCGCTCTCAATGGCCTGTTCCAGGATTTTGAAAGTGGGAGCGCCTTCGGAAGTCAGCTGCTTGATCTCTTCGTTCATGACAAAAATCTCATAAATGCCGACGCGGCCTTGGTAGCCGATACCGTTACAATAATCACAGCCGTCAGGTTTGGCCTGGTAGACCCTGGACAAAACGGTGGGAATATCAACTCCTGATTTAGGGGAGATGACCGCCAAAATTTTTTCTACGGTTTCTTTTTCTGCTTCGCCAAGCTGATGCTCGATTTTGCACCGGGGGCAGAGTTTGCGCACCAGACGCTGGCCGATAATCGCATTAATAGAGGGAACAATAAAAAAAGGTTTGACGCCCATATCTACCAACCTGGGAATAACGCCGGCGGCATCATTGGTGTGGACGGTAGAGAGAACCAAGTGCCCGGTCAGACTGGATTGAATGGAGATTTCGGCGGTTTCCAAATCGCGGATTTCGCCAACCATAATAATATCGGGGTCTTGCCTTAGAACTGAACGCAAACCATTGGCAAAAGTATAACCTTTTTTAACATCGACTTGGCTCTGATTGATGCCTTTGAGCTGGTATTCGATGGGATCTTCCAGGGTAATTATTTTGACATCGGGCTGGTTGAGTTTGTTTAAGATGGCATAAAGCGTGGTGGTTTTGCCGCTGCCCGTGGGGCCGGCAGTCAGGAGCAGGCCGTTGGGCTTTTTAATTTCCTGTTCCAGGATTTTGTAGGCCTGGGGCATCAGCCCTAGATCCTCAAAGGACAGGACGACCGAAGCAGACTTTAAGAGGCGCATGACCACGCTCTCGCCGTAAGCGGTGGGCAGAAAAGAACAGCGGACTTCGATTTTTTCTTTGGTCAGGAAGATGGAAAAACGGCCGTCCTGAGGCCTGCCCTCGATGTTGATTTTTACTTTGGCCATTATTTTCAGGCGGGAGATGATTTTTTTCCAATTCTCTTTGTTGACTGTCGCCGCTTCTTGCAAAACGCCATCGACTCGGAAGCGAACGGTCACGCCAAACTCCTCGGCTTCGATGTGGATGTCGGAAGCGTCGATTTTGATGGCGGTGGCGACAATCAGAGTGACGGTATCGCTGATATTGACTTGATTGATTTTTTCGTTGAGTTCGCGGAAATCTTTCAGCTCATTCTCAAAACGCTCCAAGTCCGCTTGTTTTATTTCGATGCCGGGGACAAATTTTCTGATTTTTGGCAGAGAGTCGTAGAGCCTGACGGCAGTTTCAAGGCTGTGTTGGGAAACCAGATAGGTAGAAACGTTGGTGTGGAATTTATCTCTCAACTCGTTTTCCAATTGTTTTATCTCGTCGTTGTAGCCGACGGCAGCCAGGCGAATATCCGAGCCATTGTTTAGAAAACAAACGACCTGCAGCTTGAGGCTGGTTTCTTTGGGCAGAGTGGTCAGGGTATCGGGAGAAATACCAAAGCCTATCAAATTAATGTAAGGCAGGCCGATGATGGCGGCTTTGTTTTCGACTTCCCGCTCTTTTTCTTTGAGAGTGATTTCCTGAATCTTTTTTTGCAACTGTCCTTGGGTGGAATCGTCGTCGCTAGCCGATGGTTGCTTACTGGGAAGCAGGTCTTCCAGTGAAGGGCCGATAGTCATGGGAAAAAGTTAAAGTTTATTGAAGCTACTATAATTATAGTTTTTATGGAGGTTTATTTCAAGCAACAAAAACTCGCCGAACTGACAGGCGGGCCAAGTTCAGCGAGTTCTGTGATTGTTTATTTTTTCGAAAAGAGACTAGGCAGCTTGAGATTCTGCGAGCTGCGGATAATTCTGCTAAGGCCTTCGCCGGAGCTGAGGCGGTTGAAGAGCAGTGTCCAACTAGACCACTGAAAAGCGGAGAGGAAAGCAGTGATAAAAAAGGTAATGGCCAGCAGTAGCAGAAACAGGATCAGGCCGAAAATACCGGCCAGCCACAGGGGCGCCGCGTAGCCGTAGAAAACCAGGAACAAGAGGGCCAAAAACAGTTCGCCGATCAGCCCGGTAATGATAGCGGCCACCAGGTAAATGATAAAGATTATCAGAGCCATTTCCAGCGATACCAGCCAGTTGGCCAAAAATAATTTTTTGGCGGAAAAAAAGGATTCGCCCAGGCGCTGTTTTTTAAGAATTAAATAAAAAATTTGATAGCGTAACAGGAAAGAGACAGAAAAAATAATGATTATGAAAACAATAAACGACAGGTAATAGATTGTTCTGCCAAAAATTCCCTGGTCGGTCAGGGCCAGCAGCTCGGCGCCAAGAATCATAAAGAGCAGAAAGAGGACAACCTTAAGGATGAAATTAATCAAAAGTACCGGCCAGAATTTGCCCAGGGCAAAATCGATGCCTTCGTTGATGGTGGCAACTTTGTTCTTATTGGCCAGGTCGATGTTTCTGATCAGGCCGACTTGGGAGACAATGGCCAGCCAGATGATGAAGATAATAATAGCGACGGCGATGATGACAACCACAATGGCAAACAACAGTCCTTGCGGATAATGGATAATGGCCGACCAAATATTAAGCCAGAGATTGCCGCCGGCCTTAAGGCCATCGGCCAGGCCGTTTTGAAAACTGTTTAGCGTGTCAGCCAGGATACCGCGGCTGTTGAAAGGATTGATAAGGGCGCGGCCTAGAATTTCGTATTCGCCGCCAGTGCCCAACAGCGCGGCGAAGAGACCAAAAAACCACAGGCCTTTCTTTTTTCTGACTAATTGCCAAGATTTTTTCAGAATTGGCCGATAAAGAGCGGAGTCCTCCATATATTTTGATTTATTTTATAATTGTCGGTTATGATTATTATAACATAATTATAACACAAGATAAAAATAACTGAAACTCGTCGGCGAGAGTTGCCGGGTTTTGAAATTAATAAAATTTTCTGCTGATATCAAAAAGTCAGCCCAAGCGGGCTGACTTTTTGGCTATTGATTTGGCAGGCGCTGGAAATTTTTAAGCTTTAAAGATGGCGGCAAATTCCTCGCTTTCAAGAGTTTCTTTTTCCAAAAGCTGGGTGACTATCTTTTCTAAATAATCTCTTTTTGCAATAATTATGCTTTCGGCCAGTTTGGCCGCTTCCTCGGTGAGGCGATGAATTTCTTTGTCGATTTCTTCGGCGCTTTTTTCCGAATAGTCGCGTTGCTCATGGAGCTCGCGTCCCAAAAAGATCAGCTCTTCTTTTTCGCCAAAAGTCCTTAGTCCTAATTTGTCGCTCATGCCATATTCGGCGATAAGTTTCTTGGCCAGCCGAGTGGCTTCATGCAAATCGCTTTGGGCGCCGGTAGTGACTTCGCTGAAAACAATTTTTTCGGCAATCCGGCCGGCCAAAAGTACGGCCAGCTCTTCCAAAAATTCGGATTTGGAATGGAGTTTTCGGTCTTCGGAAGGCAGCTTCAGAGTGAAACCGGCGGCCAGGCCGCGGGCAATGATAGAAACTTTTCGAACCGGATCGGTGTGCGGCAATTCGTGAGCCACCAAAGCGTGGCCAGCTTCGTGGTAGGCGGTGATTTTTTTCTCGTTTTCGTTGAGGATGTGGCTTCTTCTTTCCGGGCCCAAGATAATTTTGTCGATACTTTTTAAAATATTGTCAGAATTGATTTCTTTTTTGTTTTGCAGCGCAGTGAGAATGGCCGCTTCATTGAGCAGGTTGGACAAATCGGCGCCGGAAAAACCGGGAGTGCGTTCGGCCATCTTTCTTAGTTCTACTTCTTTGGCCAGCGGTTTTTCTCTGGCGTGGACTTTCAGAATCGCCTCGCGGTCGTTGATGTCGGGCATATCCAGAGTGACGCGGCGGTCAAAGCGGCCGGGGCGCAACAGGGCGGCGTCCAAGACATCGGGACGGTTGGTGGCGGCCATAATGATAACGTTGGTGGCCGGGTCAAAGCCGTCCATTTCCACCAGTATTTGATTGAGGGTTTGCTCGCGTTCATCATGAGACCCGCCCAGCCCCGCTCCGCGCTGGCGGCCGACGGCGTCTATTTCATCGATAAAGATAATGCAAGGGGCGCTCTTTTTGGCGCGGCGGAACAAATCGCGGACACGAGAAGCGCCTACGCCGACAAACATCTCCACAAATTCGGAGCCGGAAATGCTGAAAAAAGGCACATTGGCTTCGCCGGCGACGGCGCGTGCTAGTAGGGTTTTACCGGTGCCGGGAGCGCCCAAAAGCAAAACTCCTTTGGGAATGCGCGCGCCTAGCGCTAGAAACTTTTTGGGATTTTTCAGAAAATCGACTACTTCCAGCAGTTCTTGCTTGGCCTCTTTGACTCCGGCCACGTCGACAAAAGTGATTTTATTCTTGTCGGGATTGAACTCCCGAGCGCCGCTTTGGCCGAAGCTCATGGCTTTGTTGTTGGCGCCCTGGGCCTGACGCATCATAAACCAGATAAAACCGACAAAGAAAATCAGAGGAATAATAAAAGGCAAAGTGGCCGACAACCAAAATTTCAGGCTGGTATCGCTTTTTATTTCAACAGAAACTTTTTCTAATTTTTTGGTGTCAATGTTGTAGTTTTTCAGCAGGGTGCTCAAACTGTCCAGGCTTTCTTTCTGCAGCGTTTCTTTTTGTTCGTCGGTGGTGACTATTTCCAGCTGGTTTTCTTTGACCACCACGGACTTGATTTGTTCCTGGTTGATTTGGTTGATAAATTCGCTGATATTGATTTTTTTGGTTTTTTCGGTCGGCAGGCTGTACAAACTAAGCAGAGCCAACAGCGCCAGAAAGATCAGGGCGGCGATCAGTATTTGTTTGGTTATTTTCATTTGTTTAATTTAAGTTTTTAGTTAAGGCCAAGGATCGGGCCTTTCCGATCAATTGGGCAAACTGTTATAATTTATATTATAAATAGGATAATGATTTTTTTTGAAAATGTCAAACCGACAGATAAAAATAGTCGATGTCATTTGGCAAAAAACTTTATTTAGAATTTTGCCAGAAAAAATTACGCCTAATTTTTTCACAGTGGTTCGTTTACTGTTGATACCGACGATACTGGTGTTTCTGGCTTTGGAAAATTTCATTTTAGCTTTGGTTTTTTTTGTTTTGGCCGCCGTCGTTGACACGATCGACGGCGCTCTGGCCAGATACCGAAAACAGACTTCTTTTTGGGGAACCTGGCTCGATCCTTTGGCCGACAAACTGCTGGTCGTTTTGGTGGTTTTGTTTTTGTTTTATTATTACCCTTATCCCGCTCTGCTAGTGGGAGCGATATTTTTTGATTTGCTTTTGGGCTTGGGCGCCCTGGCTTTTCTGGTAGTGTTTAGAAACAAAGAAGCGATACCGGCCAATTGGCTGGGCAAAAGCAAAATGGTTTTGGCGGTGGCCGGCGTTTTACTGGTTTTTGTTTATTTGATTTCTGGCCAATTAATTTTTTTATGGTTGTCGGTTGTTATTTTATTCTTGGCCATTATTTTTGGCGCTTTAAGCTTCATAGTCTACGGCTTGAAGGCCATGGTTTAATTTTTGATTTTTAATAGTCCCGACCAAGCGCGTTAACGCTCGGTCGGGACTAGTTGTAACTGGTTGGCGGATCAGAATTCGAACCGGAGTCCGAGTCCTGCCACCAACTTATTGCCGTCGACATAGTCCTTGTCGCCGTCGGTTTGACCCGGTCCGGCGATTTGGTACATCAGAGACGGCACGAGGAACAGCCCTTCGTGCAGACGGAAGTCGGTGCTGACCACTATCCTGGTGTAGACATAGCCGCCGTCCTTGCCAAGGAACCCGGTGGTTAGGGCGCTTCTGACGCCCAAATCCAGCTTTTGTTCCTTGCCCAGCGGCAGGTGGAAATTGACACCGGGAAACAGATACCAACCTCCTTGGGGACTGTGGTGGCCAACCTCGCCGTAGTAGGTCAGCTTCAGGTAAGGTTCGACCCACTTGGCCTTGGTGACCGTGGCTTGGACTTGAGCTCCCCACTGGTCGTCGTCGAGCTTTTCCAGCTCGTTGAAGCCGTAGTAGGACAGGTTCAGGTCGAGCTTGAGCCAATCTCTTAGCTGGCATTCACGACCAAGGTAGAGGTCGATCTCGCCCTCAAACGGCGGAGCTGGTTCGGGCGGGGGGTTGAGCAGCAACTGCAGCTTGCCGACAGCGTCAGCCAGTTTGTCCAGATCGGGATTTTCCGGCACTTGACTGGTCGTCGCCGCTGTTTCGGCGTCGGGTTCGGCCGCTTCCTGCCGTTCGAACGGGAAGGAAGACCAGATGCCAGCATACCAACCAGACTCACCAAACCTCAAGGTCAGTTCGTTCTCCCAGACCGGCTGGTCGTGAACTAAGATGCCGGCCTCGGCGATGTAGGCGCCCTTTATTTCGCTGCGCCAGCTACCTTTCAGTTGAAGCTTGCCCGCTTCGTCCGCGCTGGCGGCGAAGACGATCGAGGTGATGACCAATATTGTACCCATGATTTTCTTCATGCTAGTGCTCCTTAGTTGCGGGAACGATTTGCGTGTTCCCTGACAGTCAATTGATCCAGTTCATCCGGTTCAGGCCATCAGGGATTTGGGCACATGATCTATCCTCTCGAACGCCCCCAGGCTTAGATGTGAAACCGTCACGACCATTAATTGCTCGACTACTTCTATTACCGCCAGCAGAACTCTCTCTGGCAGAAGCGTCGGATTGCTGGTCGGCCCGTCTCTAGCGCAGTGCACCAGCGTTTCAGTACTGGAGACGGAACAAACCATGGTCGGCTGTCGTTCTTCCAGCGCTTGCGCTCGGGCCAGGGCAGAACAAATCAGCCCGAAGAGCATCAGCAGGCCCACCGTCGCCAACGCTTTGCGCCTGGCCAAGTCTTGCTCGGCTTGGATTAGCGCCAGGAGTTGGTGGAGCTGGAAGCGTGGCTGACTGGCCAATTCGGCGAGGTAGGCTTTCTCGGCCGCGGACAACTGATAGCCGCTCGGTTTGTCGCGCAGGTATTCCGCCTTGAGACGCAGGCGTCTCAGCTCGGTGGCCGCCGTGGTTTCGTGCGGGTAGAGCCAGACATACACCGGCCAACCAACCAGCATTTTGGCGAAACGTAACGGCGCCAAACCTATTTCGCTACGCAACCCTAGGGTGTCGTCAGCCCAAAGGCGAACGAGGTAGAGGATAAAACAGACCACTATTCCCTTAAGGTAGGTAGTGAGAAGCCACCGGGCGATGGCCAGCCAGTCGATCTTGGGGTCGGCAATTGCTGTCGCCCTCGAATACCAGTTGCTGTATTGCTCCTCTCTCTTCATCTGTGCCAGACTGTCGAAGTCCTCTTCATTCTTCTTGTCTCGCCAGCCGTTTTTCATGGCTAGCTGCTGGGCGTCGTCCATACCACTTCCCCAGGCATCAACGTCGAAAGAGTAGCGCAGGGGCATGAGGTTGGCCTTACAAAGATCCAGTTGCTTCTGGAGATCTGCAAAGTAGTCTTCGAGGAAGTACTGTTCTTCTTTGGCCAACCCTTGTTGCCAGAGGTTCTTGACTGTGGTCGAGTAGAACTTAGCCGTCTCTTCTGGAGACGGCCTGGTCGGCCTGATCTCCGGCAGGATGACACAGTTGTTCATCCGACCGATGATTTGCCACTGTTTTTCGATTTCTTCGGCCGTCGGGTGATGCACGAAGCAGGCGCCCTTGAAGACAAAGAAGCGGTCTCCTTGCGGATTCCAGGGGATGACTATTCCCTGAATAGCCCAGACTACCCCGAGCAGACACAGGATGGCCGTGATTCGGTTCAGCCAGCTGGCTGGTCTCCAAGGCCACCTTGTTTCTGATGGTGGATGGTCGATGTTGCAGTCGTCGACCAACACTCGCACCGAACCAGCTGGTCCGTCGTGATATCGCCAAGCCATGGCTTTTGTTCACCTCCTTCCGTATAGATTGTAGAGTGCATTGTTCAGCGGAATGCTAAACATTATATTTTATACTAATTTCTAGTTTTTGTCAAGTTTGAATTTGAAAAAACAAAATCCCCGACTTTAGTCGGGGATTGGGTAGTTAATTTTTATTCTTCTTCTTTTTCTTCTTCCGTCTTTGGTGCTGGCGCTGCTTTTGGCTCTTCGGTTTTTTCCGGTTCAATTTTTTCTTTGGGTTCCGCTGTTTTTTTGGCTTCTTCGGCCGGCTTTTCTTTTGGCTTGGTCAAACTAAGTCCCAGCCGATGATTTTTGGAATCCATGGAAACAATATAAAAATCCATTTGGTCGCCGGCCTTGGCGATTTCTTCGATATTATTTATCGGCTTGTCGCTTAATTGGGAAATATGGGCCAAGCCCTGGATGTCTTTGTCTATTTCCACAAACAAGCCAAAAGGGTTGGCTTTGATTACGGTGCCAGAGATTTTTTGGCCGATCTGAAAGCGATTTTCCAAGCCTTCCCAAGGATCTTTCTGCAGCTTTTTGGTTGATAAAAATATTTTGGAATTTTCAATGGAGATAATTTCCGCTTTGATTCGCTGGCCCACTTTGACAAAATCATTGGGATCGTCGATTCTTTGCCAGGCGATTTCCGAAATGTGAATCAGCCCTTCCAGCTTGTCGAATTCCACAAAAATGCCGAAGTCGGTGACGGCGGTGACCAAGCCATCAACCACCTCGCCCACTTTATATTTATTGATAATGTCTTGCTGGGTTTCTTCCCAAGCGGCTTTTTCGGAAACTATTAATTTGTCTTCGCCCTCATTGGCGTCAATCACTTTGACTTCGAATTTTTTGCCGATATAGGATTTGAGAATTTCCAGAATTCGATTTTTGTCGCCGCCAGGCACGCGCGGGTAATGCTCGGGAGACAACTGGGAAACCGGCAGAAAGCCCACCGTGCTTTCCAGCTTGACCATTAGGCCGCCTTTGTTGGCGTCGGTGACCGTCACCTCGATAATGGAGGCCCCTTTCTCGTATTGTTTGATGCTTTGCCAGGCCCTTTGGCGGCCGGCATAGCGGAAAGACAATTCTACTTCGCCGTTTTCGTTTTCCAATTCCAAAACAGTGGCTTCGACTTCGTCGCCAGGTTTGAGGTTGCGGTATTCATCGGCTTCGCTGTAGCGTTCTTTGCCGCGCACCAAACCGGTGGCGATGCCGTTTAAATCCAGATGCGCTTCGTTTTTGTTGGCGCTAATAACCGTGCCTCTGACCAAATCGCCGATTTTTGGCAAATTAAAATACTGCTTATCTTCAAGCAGTTTGGCCATAGGTGAATCTTTCTTTTCTTTCTTTTCCTTAGTTTTCATAAAAATTTATTTAGCCCTCGTCTTGAATAGCGACAGAGCCCCGCTTTTTAATAATTAAATTAGTGGTTGCGGGTATTAATTAGCTAAGCATTAGCATAGCAGATTGACGAGAGAATGTCAATGGAGTATATTTAGAATAATTTATTTTATGTAAATATGTTTTACTTTTTCTTTTCTAGAAAAGAAAAAGCTAACAAAAAGAAAAAAGCGCTCGCAGAATAATGTTTATAAATCATGTCATTTACTAGAAAAAAAGAGGATTTTGTCTGCGGTAACTGCGGACACGAAGTTGAGGGCGACGGTTATACCAATCACTGTCCGAAGTGTTTATGGTCTAAGCATGTGGACAAGAATCCCGGCGATCGGCAAGAGGAATGCGGCGGGCTGATGAAGCCAGTTGATATATATCTGGAGCATCAAAATTGGATTATTGTGCATCAGTGTCAGACTTGCAGCGCCCAGAAGCGCAATCGAGTGAATGACGGCGATGATTTTGAAGAGGTGATCAGATTGGAAAAAGAAATAAATGACAAAAAAATAAAGGGCTAAAAATAATTGGATTGCTATTAAAAGTAGCGTTTTAGGCGCTATTTTTTATTTTTTTAAGTTATCCACAGAAAAGCTATTGACCATAAATATTAAAAGAGTTAGTATAATTATACGAACATTGGAAGGCCTAGTGAGAGAATCTAGGGAGTAGAAACTCTCACAGAAAAGGCGAGTGCCCTCTATGTACTCAACACCGCGGAACTTTCCAGGGTTCCAACCATCACGCATTGTACTGGACGAGAGGAGTACACAGGGTAACTCAACGTTGCAAACCGCTAGCTCACGACCCGAGCGCGCATCCGAAGCGTTTAGCAACGCACATCACTCCCATCGCCGAGACCATCGCAAGACGGTCTCTTCCTTTTTTTATGAAAAATTTTTGATTTTAATTTTTTAAAGGTAGTAAGGGATTATATTAGAGACATGAATTTATTAAGTCATTTTTTAGATACAAAAAAAGACGGGCATGGAGAGTGAGATTCAACTCTCCGCCCGTCTTCGTGAGGTGCAAAGGCCACTATCGTCAGAATTTCCACGCCGTTTCGGCGAAACAGCGTGGATTTTCTCGATATTGACCCATGAAGGTGTCCTTTTCTCCCAAAGGCACACCCAGGCCAGCCTTAACCTCGAAGTCGTCCTTCCTCCAAGTCAGGGACGGTTCAAAGTAGGCGTCGCCGTGTTCAAGGTTCAGAGAGCCGCTGAGCTCCACCGACCAACGACCCGTGTCATTGGGAGTATACTTTATCCGGTAGAGCAGGGCTCCGTCGAGGCCTCGACGAAAGTCTTTCGCCCGGAACAAATCCGGGGTTTCTTTCCGAGTCTCGACTTCGAAAGCGTACTGCAGCAGGACAGACAAGCTGTCTGTTTTCCTGAATGGCTTGTTCCATTCGTGATCCACTCCCACGACACACTGGAGGAAATCGTCGGCGTTCTTCTGTCTGAAGTAGCCGGCTTCGGCGCGCAGGTTGTAGCCGCTAGAGATTTCCGTCGCCAGGGAGATGGCGATGACTTGTTCTTCGCGGTAGGTGGGAATAATCTGTTTCGGTAGCTTCAGCTCAAACGACGGAGTGTAGCTCAAGCCGTCGTAGAAGCTTGCGCCCAGGTCCCAGCCCTTTATTGTACAACCAGCACGAAGCGCGAGTTGGCCGTGGCCGTTTTCTGGTTCGCCTAGCTCCAGATTGTTTGGGAGCGCTTGTCCCCAACGTTCACTGGCAGGGAGTCTTGACGGGGTGAACCACGGAACGTAGACCAGTTCCAGGTACTTGTCATAGCCTAGGCGGATATCAACGGCTGGCACTCCCATTCTCTCCCAGTCAATAACATCTGTCAGGTCGCGGGGACAGATATTGTCGTTTGGCGAGACGGTGTCGGTCACCGACCAGTCGAATACCTGTTTGCCAAGACGTAGCCGAAGCCACTTCCAAGAGGTTTCTGCGTACAGTTCCCTCGCGCCGACTATCGGTCGGTGTCCAGTCGAGTCGTCGAACACGCCTTGGGCAAATCCGGCGCTGTCCAAGCGAAGGTCGCCTTCGGCATGAATTAGGAAATGCTTTGAGAATACGGCCGTCACCTTTGGCTTAAGCCGCATTTCTGCAAAAGCATCTTCCGCTTCACTGGACTTGTGGCTGAAATAGCCATCTCCCCGCAACTCGAGCTGCCCGCCGGTTTTCCATTCCAACCCTTGGGCGACTAGCGACAGGGAGATCAGGAGCAGGATAGTAGTACCTTTCATCGCGTTACTCCTTTGTCAGGTGAGCGGTTGTGAAGATGGAAGGCTCAATAGAGTCAGGAAACTCTCTCTTCACGACTCGCAACACAGTCGTCCTTCCTAGCGCGACATTCTCAATCGCGGTAGCGCCAGCTCGCCATAGCCCGCCTTCTTTTGCTTCGACGTCTTTGTTGACAAGCGTTTTGACTAGCCTGTCGGCTTGGTCGTAGAAGCGAATCTCCCTGGTGATGAAGCTTCTATCTATCAGAAAGACCCTCTTTCCGTAGCCGGATTTGATTCCAGGCTTGGATCGCGCTTCAACCGCCCAGACGCCCTCCTTGCACTCCAGTGTCTGGTAATCGAAGTCATCGAGGCGTTCGCCGGTGAGTTGCCTGGCGTCCTCGTAGCTGAAATCAGTCCCGGCGAAATACTTACTCTCGTCACCGACAGAGATTCGTCGAACCTTGTCGAACGATGGCAGCTTGAGCCATAGGTCGTCAGCATTTCCCGGATGACGGTTGACCAGCAGGCCTAACCCGCGATCCATGGCTGGTTCGCCAAAGATCATGCACGTCTTGTCCTCGCCATTTGGCTCGAACAAGATCCAGCGAGTATAGGCCTTTTCCGTCTTCCGGCCGCTGTATCCCGTCACGACGACTTGCACGTTCTCGATTTCGTAGACTGACTGGCGATACAGCTGCCAGCTTTTGCCTACGATTTCTCGGCCGTTGTCGGTGGTGGTTTGCGCCGAAGCGACAACTGTCGACAACATGGCCGCTATTACTATTAGCATGGTTTTCTTCATGTTGTGTCTCCCGATGTGGTTGAGCCGGGCAAGCAACCAAAGGTTGCCGCCCGGCTTGTTTCTCATTTCTTTTCTCGCCCTACCACGCAGAGTGGCAGAGCGGCCAGCATGGCCACCATGGCGCCGAAGCCGCAAGCGATTAGCATGGCAATCATCACCCATCCCAGCCGTGCGACCGGAATGAAATTTGATGCCGTAAGAGGCAAGAAACAAAAGCAGTTCAGCGTAATGTCAACCAAAACCGCTCGTCCCTTGTCTCTCATACTGCCTCGCAGCGCTTCAAGTCGGCCTGTGGTCTGGATGATCGGTTGATACGCAGCTACCAAGTACAAGCCGAAGTCCATGGCCGCGTTTATCGCCATGGCGGTAACGCAGGCAGTGGCTTGGTCTAGCGGTATTCTTAGTACCATCATTAATACAGCGATGACCGCAGTAGCGAAGATAAACGGCACGTTCATGACCAGTCCGGTGCGCCAGCTGCTAAGGCACGTCGTACCTCCTCTTATTCCGCGGTTGCGCCAGAAGATCCAGAGCCCGCAGATAATAGCGACAATCCATTGCGAAGTCAGCAGGTTTAGCGGCTTGCCTTCACGGATGTATTTGTCGTTACGAGGATAGATCGGTACTTTGCCAAACGGCAAGATTTGCAGTCCGGGAAATTGCTCTCCCAGTTCTCTTATCTCGTCGCAGAGCTGGCCCAGGACATTGGAGTCTTCCATGGCTGTAGAGGCAAAGATCACGACCCCTTGGTCGAACCACAGTTGTTGCTGCACTGGTGGTCCTACGTCCCAGGAGATGATCTCCCAGATGTCGTGAGCTTGCTGAGTGGTTGTTGGCCACTTTACGCCATATGACTCTCGCGATACCACGCCGACCGTGTCTAGAGCGGATTTGACTTCTCGGACATTGGCCAGCCTGGCGATCGCGTTTTGGAACTCGACCGCTTTTTGGATGAAGGCGGGGTCGTCCACCGTTGTCGCTCTTGAGGGCATAACCAGGACTGACACGCGGTCGAAACCGTACCTGTCGTTCTCGTTGAGGAATTTGCTGGCGCGATATACTATCGTGCCAGGGATATATTCCAAGGGTCTGGTCCGGACTTCTATGAAGTCAAAGTCCTTGCTAACCCCAGGGATATAATCCAAACTGATCATGCCGATCGTGGCAACAACCAGCGCCCCAACCAGAGACAGTGACAGCCAGCCAATCTTTCGGTAGGCAAAGCGCCCTTTCTTGTTTCGGCCGATGACAGCGGTGATCAGACGGACGATGCCACAGAGGAATCTGTCCCAGATCGCCGCCGCCCAGGCTATACGACTCAGACTGTTTTTCACAGATACCGCTTCGCCACCCACCAACGAGTGGAGGGCTGGCAAAAACAGTAGTGATAACAGGATGAGATACGCGATGCCGAGACTGGCGAAAATCCCTACCTCCATAATTCCTCTGACGCCGATCTGGTAGAGGGTCAGGAAGTTGAGGATGGCAATCAGCGCTGTCACGCCTATCACGCCATTGATGGATCGGGATCGGCGCCAGACAGCAGCCATCGTGGCCTGGTTGTCGGCTAGTCGGTTTTCGTTGTAGGCACAGAACTTGTGCACTGCGAACGAAATGCCGGCTACGATGATGGCGGTGTCAACCAGCAGGAAATACACCCGTTCGTAAACAGGCAGTCCTGCTATTTGTGCCAGCCCGATTGATCCCCGCGCCCAGATAAAGCAGATCAAAACCACGAGAGTGGCAATCACTGCCTGTCTTAGCGATCTTAGAGACACCCAGGCGATGAGGCAGACAAGACCCAGTCCGATCGTAGACAGCCTCATGACGTCGGCTGTAAGCGAAGAGAAGATCAGGCCTCGGCCAATCACCCAGCCAGCCGGCATGACTCTTTCGAATCTGCCTGTCGGCTTAATGTCTGACTTGAAAAACCACTCCCATTCGGGGATCTCCCTCTGCTCCAGCATATTCGCCACGTTTCGAAACGTCTTCATCTCCTCGTAGCCGACCGGTAGCAGCAGGATTATTTGGGAGTAATCAAATTCTTTCCCAATCAGCAGGCCGTATACCCCGGAATCCCGGCGAACATCAGCTTTCCATCTTTCGATGTCAAACCGAGGATCGTCCAGGAGTTTCTGGGATATGTAGGGGTCACTGGAGAGAGCGTCACCAGTGTCTTGGTAGTGGGCCGCTTTGGACAAACTCAGAATTCCAAAACCCGGAAAGCTTTTTTCCAGCGTTTCCGTGAACCAAGAGACGTACTCCATGTCTTCTTTGGTGATGGCTTTTGGAAACTGAACTACGAAAGAAATGGCATCTCCGGTTTTCAGGCCTTGAGAAGCCAGTCCTTTCACTCGTTCATCTAGGAGGCGGTAGGGGTCTTGCTTGTTAAGCAGGGCGTCGTCGAGATCTCCCGCTTTTTTGACGTAGAGATTGCCATACAACATCGGTACGGTCAATACCAATACGGCGATCACTACAACCAGAGCAAAACGCTTGTCGTGCTTCATGTTCTATATCCTCCCGAAGCCATTTCAGGCCCCGTAGTTTAGGTCTTAATTGTCAACGTTCTTGGCTTTAAGTTGCTTTTTAAGCAACTATTAATATTAACATATTTATTTTTTTATGTCAAGTATTATTAAAGTAATATTATCTTTAAAATGCTGTTATAAATATTTTATTTTGTTAATATTTTATTTTTGAGTTATCCACAGCTATTGATTTTATTGCTATTGACAAACTTATATTTTTTTGCTAGTATAATCATACTAAGTAGTGTACCTTGGCTTCATCTTTGGGCAGCTCTCTATAGTAGGGGTAGAGGGCAAGTAGTTGTGAGGCCGATTGCTGCGGCGATCGCGACCAAAATCGACAGGGCGGACCTAGTTCGCCCATCCCCTCATTCTGAAGTGGCTGGCACAGGTATGTGTTCAGCCCCTTTTTTGTTTAAGTGGTTAGATGTTGACAAAATTTTATACTTGTGATACAATAATATGAAACCCTCTTGGTTTCGTTTGGCACATTGAAAGCCGAATTATTCGGCAACAAGGAGACGGGACATGTCGCACAGAGGAAGTCTAGGAAGACTTTTGCGACGCCATCCCGCGTCGCCAAAAGTAGCAGCCGAGATGATTCGTCGTCGCACCAGGATTCACTTCGCGCAAGTCACTGACGATTTGATTCCGGATGCCTTCGAGATATACGAAGGGGATTGTTTCAAGACCGCGATCAAGAAGCATCCCAGGGTGAAAGGGTTCATAAAGGATTTCTGGCGGTGGAATGAATACGCCTTGTCGCTTATGAACCAGAACTCATTCCCCTACATCAGCATGCAGCAGCTTCTGGCCAAGATGATCGCTCCCTTTACCGGGGAAGTTCTGGCCGACATCGGCTGTGGCGCTGGTGATTTCTGTGCTCGTTTGCTTCAGCAAGACGGACACTGGATCCGGAAGATCTTCGCTGTCGATATTGATGCTTGGGGCTCACTCGCCAGGGTGCCGCAGACTCTCAAGGATGCTGGGTACAGGGGGAAAGTGGCCTTGGCTCAAGACTCGACGATGTCCAGACTGCCAATCTGGGACGAAACCGTGGACTGTGTTGTTTCCAGTCTGGGCGGTGTCACCTATGCGGGTTGGTGGTTCGAAGACGGCGAGCTGGTTTGTGAAGGAAGGGAGGCACTGCGGAGAAGCCTGAAAGACATCCGTCGCATTCTGAAGCCGGGTGGGTATCTAGGATTTTCAGGTTTGATGCCGAATCCCGACTTCATGATGATCTTCAAGTATTCGCTGTGGGAGCCGCTACGTCACTGTCGCCTCAAGCCGTTGTGGATGACTCTTAAGCACGGCTTGCGGATCAAGAAGATCTCCGCTTTCATGCACGAGTGTGAGTGCAAGCAGACCGCGCACTACCTCACCCTGGAGGAGTGGGCTGCTTATCTAAAGGAAGCGGGATTCGAAGTTGTCGACGCTAGCGTCGGCGAGTCGTACGCTAAGCAGGGCATCGTAGTAGTCGCACGTAAGGTCAGTTGACTTCGATCCTCTCAAGATCGCGAGATTGAGAGGGGGTCGGAGTTTTATTTTTCCATAAATAATGATAAAATATTTATATAAAGACGGGAAGAATTATGGATATAAGAAACATAATTTTATTTATTGTATCGGTTTTGGATATAATCGTAGCGCTGGTTATATTTATTCATAACCCCAAAAAGGTTATGAATATAGCTTATTCTCTGACTGCTGTCTGGGCTGGCTTGTGGGGTTTTGGCATTGCAATGTTTAGGATGTCCACTATTCACTTAGAACAATTGGTTTGGAACCAGTTTTTTATTTTTGTAGCGGCGTTGGTCGGCAGCGGTTTTTTACACTTCTCTTTGGTTTTCGGCGACAAGGCCGCAAAGTTGGATTTGAGAAGGTTTATATTGGTATACGCCCCTAATCTGATAGTTTTATGGGCAGTTTTGACTCCGGGAGTCATGATTAAGGATATCGTTGTCAGGAGCTGGGGCAACGAGAGTATTTTGGGTTGGGGCTATATTTATTACGGCTTGTATTTTGCCTTGTTGTGGCTGTGGGCGACTTTCAACTTGTTTAAAAAATATGCTAAAGGCGAACCATCCCTAAGACAACAAATACTTTTTATCTATATTGGCATTGGCGTATCAATAGTTTTTGGCGCCACCTTTAACCTGATTTTTATTTTACTGGGCAATTATCAATACATTTGGCTGGGGCCATATGCCATGTTTTGCTTTGTTATCGCCACTTCTTATGCGGTGGCCAAACATCAGCTATTGGATATAAAGGTGGTGACAACAGAAATTTTTGCTATCTTTTTGAGTCTGTTGACCTTTTCCGATCTGTTCAGGACTAGTGGTGGTTGGGAGTTTTCCGGAAAATTAGCTTTATTTTTATTAACTTTATTTTTTTCCATCCTTCTCATCCGCTCTGTCCTAAATGAAGTTCGCCGCCGCGAAGAAATGGAAAAACTCACCGAAGAATTAAAAAAGACCACCAAGAAGTTGGCTTCTGCCAACAAGGAACTGGAAAGGCTGGACGAAGCCAAGTCGGAATTTTTGTCCATCGCCAGCCACCAGCTGCGCACTCCCTCCACCATTATCAAAGGCTATATTTCCATGATGCTCGAGGGCAGTTTTGGCAAGGTGCCAAAAATAATCAAAGAGAATTTAGATAAGGTCTATATTTCCAACGAGCGCTTGTTAAATTTGATAGAAACATTATTAAATATTTCCCGCATTGAATCTGGCCGACTAGAATTCAACACCCAGCCGGTGGATTTGGTGAAGACCATCGAGCCGATTGTGGCCGACTTTCAGAAGAAGGCCAAGGAGAAGGGCTTGAAACTGGAATTTAGAGCCGAAAAAGATATCCCACAGGCCAAGGCCGACCCGCAGAAAGTCAAGGAAGTGATTTCCAACCTGATAGACAACTCTGTCAAATATACCAAGGAGGGTGAGGTGATTATCGGTTTGCATCAGGAGGGCCAGTCGGTGGTTTTTACCTGCCAGGACACGGGTATTGGCATTGATCCAGAAGATGTGCCGCGGCTGTTTAATAAGTTTGTGCGCGGCAAGGGCATGATGCAGGTGTATACCGAAGGCACGGGCTTGGGACTATACTTCGCGCGGATGGTGATAGAAAATATGGGCGGCCGTATTTGGGCGGAATCGCCAGGCAAAGGCAAGGGCAGCAAATTTTCTTTTTCTCTGACGATGGCCGATAAAAATAAGGCTAAGAAAGTGAGCTAGCTTATGCCAGCAAAACAATTTTTGCTAAAAGGTTGTCTTTTACCATAACTATGGTATAATTATACCATAATCAAGGTGATAATAACTTATGGTTTTCAAGGGTAAAGCAGAGAATAAAATTCTAGACTACTTTTTTGTAAACGTGTCAGCCAGGCATTATATTAATGAATTGGCGAGAATTTTGGATCTTGACCCCAAAAATACCTACCGCAAGCTTCTAGAGCTGGAAGAAAGAGGGGTGTTGGGAAGTGAATTTTCAGGCAAACAGAGGTATTTTTTTCTGGCTGCCAAAAATCGGTCGTTAAAAAATTTGCGATCACTTTTTTTGAGCACAGCGGGGCTGGAAAGACGGCTAAGAGAGATAATGAAAGTAGATAAAAAAATAAAGCAAGCCTATCTTTTTGGCTCTTATGCCCAAGACAAAATGAGTCTTTCCAGTGATATTGATCTTTTGGTTGTCGGCCATCACTCGCCTTTGAAATTACAAAAAGAGATAGGCAGGATTCAAAAGGAAGTCGGGCGAGAGATCAACGTGATCAATTTAAGCGAAACCGAGTTTAAGGAAAAAAGGGAAAAGGATGCTTTTTTAAAGAATATTTTTTCAAAAAAAATAATCAGATTGAAGTGACGATTTTTGAAAATGACTATTTCCAGCCGCTGAAGTTTGAACCGGAGCAAATCAGTCAATATGTGGCCTCGGCCAAAAGAGATTTTTCCATAGCTAAAAACTCATCTGAGCCCGAGGTGGTCTTTAGGTTTGCTTATGACGCGATGATAAAATTAGGCCTGGCTTTAATTGCCAAACACGGGTATCGGGTCAGAAGCGCGCCCGGACACCATATCAAAATTATAGAAAAGATAGGATCGGTTTTGCATGACGGAGACATTGAAATGATGGGCAACCAGATGAGACAAAAACGCAACCTTGACTTATACAGCGGCGGATTTTTGATTTCAGAAAAAGATAGCAAAGAATATCTAGTTTTTGTGGAGAAGCTTTTTAAAAAGGCGGATAATCTTTTGTTATGATTCCTAAAGTAATCTTTTGTTACGTCTGTATTTAAATTATATGTGCAGACTCTTAGCCATTAAAGGAAAGATAAGCCAGGCCGACTTGGCTTTTGTTTTAGGTGAATTCAAAAAACAGGCGGTAATCGGCCGAGTGCCTCATGGCGTTAAGCCCGGTCATCGCGATGGCTGGGGTTTTTCGGTTTATCAAAAAGGCAAGGTAAAAATATATGAGCGCAGCAACCAAGATGCCAGCCAGGACAAAAAATATGATCAAACTGTAAATAAGATTTTAAAAATTGATAGCCAGATAATTATCGGGCATCTAAGAAAGGCGTCGGTCGGAGAAAATAATGCCAAAAACAACCATCCGTTTGTGTATAAGAATTTTTCTTTCTGCCATAACGGCAAAATACTTGAAAGTGACAAGATAAAAATCAAAGCCAAATTTAAAAAATCAATCAAGGGCAGTACCGATTCGGAGCGGCTGTTTTATTTTATCCTTGGCAATCTGACCACCAGCATTAAGTTAAAAGTTGATTTTATAAAAGCGATTAAGAAGATAAAAAAAGATTTTGATTATACCGGTTTGAACTTACTGTTTTCTAACGGCCGGAAACTGATCGCCATAAGGGAAGTGAATTTAAAGAATAAGGTAGTAAAAGAAAAGAAGATGCTGGGCTATTATGGTTTGTTTGTTGGCATTAATAAAAAATATAGCTATCAGATAGTCGCCTCTGAAAAAATAAAACTACCAGGAACAAGCTGGCGGTTGATGAAGAATGCAGAAATAATAGAATTATAAAATTCAGCTCAGCCTTCAAAGGTTGGGCTGAATTGTTTTTGTTTGACACTGATATGGCCGGGTGATAAGATAATCTCGGTTCCTTCAACAGCCGTAATGATACGGCAGAAAGAGAGGTGCATCATGGGAACTGCAGTGTCTACGTCGCCAACGCCGACTTCCACCGAGACGGCGGAAGAAAGCGTCCCCGACCACCATTCGGAAAGTGAGGTGGCAGGAGAATTGACGAGGCTGTACGCTTTCACCTGGGATTTGGGAGAGAAAATGCAGTGTTTCTCCGCGCTCGGGCTGAACGTACCTCCCGCCAACGCCAAGATCTACACCGAGACGGTAAACGACGTGATCAACGAGCTCAACCGCGTTCTCAAACCGACGCAAGCCAGAGTGGAGGCCAGGTCGACGCAGGATTTGGCCAGGGCAATCGTGTCCAGGGCCTTGCGTCATCAATCGGATCTCAGGTCGCGTGCTATGCGAGAATCGTTTGTCGTCAGCACCTGTCCGGAGATCGCCAATATCCGCCAGGGCGTTTCCTTGCAGATCAATCGTCTCATCGATGAGAACGGTCGGGTGATTGGCCTGGGTCCGCGTCCGGGTACTGAGCCAATCGAGGACCAAATGGAGGCCATCGCACACGCTTCGGGTGGGCATCCGGTGATACTCATGGAGGATGGAGCGTTCACCGGCGGCACGATGCGTTTTGTGATCGAGAAGATGCGCGAGTATCGTCTCCAGGTGATCGCTGTGGTCATCGGCATGGCCTTTCCTACGGCCAAAGAGAAGATCGCCGAGGTCTTCGACGGTGAGATTATCTGCGAGGAGGAGAAAGACTGGCTGGACTGGATGCCCGACCACGACTTCTTCCCCTTCGTGCCCAACAGCGGCCGAGTATTCGGCGTTTCTTGGCGAGGCAATCTGGGCCCGCTCTACACTCGCGAGGGTATCAGTCTGAGCGCGCCATACATCCAACCCTTCGCTCCGTCGAGCAAGTGGGCGAGTATCCCGGAGGCGAGCTTCCTGGAATTCTCGCGTTTCTGTCTGGACAAGACGTTGCGGATTTTCCAGGATCTCTGCCACCGCAACGGCGATCGCCAGCTCACTATCGGTGACATCATCGACACAAAACCGCGCGTCAGCGTTCCGATGGGCATGGGCCAGAAGCGCTTTCCGTCTCCGAGTACGCGGATTCTCGATTACCTCAAAGACTGCATCGAGGAGATCGACTGATCCATGATGCACTACAACACTAACAACCAGCCTGTTTCCCGCGAGGGAGATGGGCTGTATTATTTTTTATTTTTTGCTAGTTTGATGGCCAGTTTTACGGCCACCGCCGGATTTTTTGCGGTCTGAATCTTTAATCTTTTTCTGCGGTCAAAATATTTACCGGCCATTTCATCGGCCCAACCGCCAGTTCCTTTGATGGCGACAATGGGAATATTGAGCTGATAGGCAATGGCCATTTCGGTCAGCGTGCCGGAACCGCCGGAGATGGCAACGATAGCATCACAGCTGTTAACTAAGACAAATTCACGTCCACCGCCACGCTCCATCCCGCTGACAATTAATACATCGGTGTTGATGCCCTTGTCCCAGATTTCTTTGCCTTGTCCGTAAGTCACTCCGACGGTTAGGCCCTTGCCGGCTTTAGCGCCTCGAGCAGCGGCGGTGGAAAGTGAATCATAATCTTTTTCGGCGCCGTAAACGGTGATATTACCAGACTCGGCTATCAGTTTGCCAGCCTGGTAGGCCAATTTTTCAAGCTCTGAGGAGTATTTGAGATCAGCTGCGGAACCCATGACTCCGATTTGTAATTTTTTGCCCATATTATTTATTTATTTTTTTCATTTTATAGCAAAGAATTCCCAAGCGGGCGTACTGATTTACCAATAAGGGATAGAACTCTTCTCCCTGGAAAGTGTTGGCTTGGAAATTTTCCGGCAACGGGCGGTCTTTTTCCCAATCAGTTAGACTAATAGTGCCATCAACGCGATAAACCGTTTTTTCTTTTGGAGAATGATTTTGATTTTTTTCCATGGCCAAAATAAAATTTTCTACTACCTCTGTCGCTTCTGTGACCACTTGTTGGTAGTCGCGTCCCATTATTCCAAACTCCAACTCAACGCAATTATCCAAGATACCGCCCAATGGTCCTTGCGGGTCGGGCCAGAGCAACACGGTATCCAAGCTCAACCAATCGAGCGGAAATTTAGTCGGCAAGTCTGGTCTAGGCGCAATAATGAAATTATTATTGCCTTTGCCGGCTTTATGAATATCAATGATGTATTGGTATTTTTTGGCCACTTCCAAATTTTCGGCCGCTCGGCGCAGTTCGTATTTGTCGCTTTTAGGATCTCCCGGGTAAGCACGATTTAAATCATAGTCGATGAAGCGTTCGTTTTTTTCCAAAGCCAAAGGGTTGCCGATAAGCACATCAAAATAGTCGGATAATTTTTTATCATTCAGATTCTTTATCACTTCAAGTCCGATTGGTTCATCACCATGAGTGGCGGCGATTAGTAGTAGTTTTTTCATATTTAAAGTTGGTTAAAAATGGTGTTGAGGAACAGCCGGAGCTGTTCCTCGGTAAGGTGCGGTTACGGTTTAGAGCGCCAATAACCAGTAGCTGCGATCGGTTTCCGCGCCGTCGCGAACGTCAAGCTCGCGAAAGCCCAAATTGGCGTAGAGTGAACGCGCCGGTACGGCGCGCATGTCGGTGCGCAGGATAGCCTGCTGGTGGCCCAAGGTCTTGGCGCGCGCAATCAGTATGCGGCTTAGCAACTTACCCAGGTTTTTGCCGCGAAAACGCGAGTCGACGCCCAGCTCATCAACGTAGAATACGCGTCGGTCATCAGTGAAGATGAAGTCGAGCTGTCGGGAGCTGGCGATCAGTCTCATATCCTCTTGACTGACGGTATAGCCAAGCGTGAAGCCAGCGAGTTCTGGTTGCGGCTTACCGTTTTGTGCAAAAACCAGTAAGGCGGCAACCCCGGGTAGCCGGAGATGATTAGCAATATCGCCTTTGACTCCCCGCGGTGTCCAAAAGTCCTCTAGCCACGGCGGCTCTTTCCAGATTTGACAATACAGGGCAGCGTAAGCATCGTGTATCCAACTGTCGAGATGGGATATGTTGAATTCCGAGATTTCGAAGTTCGCCATGGTGTCTCTCCTTGGTTGTCACGAGCCGGGCTCGATGATCGCTTCTAAAAAGATGGGGTACAAAAAACCCCTTTCTCTATCCGAGAAAGGGATTATCTCAAAGCCAATTCTAACTTATGGAATTAGCTTCGCAATAATCCCTTTTTTGTGATGATGTCTTAAAATTGTTTTAGGACTCCCGATCATATTAATCAAATTATAGATGGAATTTATTAAAAAGTCAAATAAAAATTACAGTTGACAGAAAAAATTTTTAATGGTAGTTTATAAATACCTTTTTAATTAAGGCAGGAAAACAGGCTTGCCGACGGCAAGAACTATAAGGAAAGGATCCGATACCATGTCAAACAAAACCGTAAAGCCAGAAATTCTGGGTGGCTTCCGCGATATGCTACCCAGGGACGCATTGATGTTGCAGGAGATAGTCGACATTGTCAGAAGGGTGTATGAATCCTTTGGCTTCTTGCCGCTGGAGACGCCCTGTATGGAACGGCAAGAGGTGCTGACGGGCGGCGATCCGCATTTCAACAAAACCATCTTCATTGCCCGCACTTTGCGCGGCACGGAAGACAGGGGCGTTGAGGAGAGCTGGGACAACGACTTCGCGCTGAGGTTTGATCTGACTGTGTCTCTGGCTCGGGTGGTGGCTGCCTATCCCGACTTGCTCAAGCCGTTCAAGCGCTACCAGTTGGGCAAGGTGTGGCGCGGCGAGAGCCAGCAGTCGGGGCGTTTTCGTGAGTTCTTTCAGTTGGACTTTGACACCATCGGTTCGCGTTCGCTCAACGCCGACATCGAGACCATCCAGGTGATTTACGAGTGCCTCAAGGAGCTCGGCATCGCCAACTTCACTATTCGGTTCAACACCCGTAAGGTTCTCAACGGGTTGGCCCAGGTGGTGCAAGTGGGTGATCGGGCCAGGAATTTCTTCCGCATTCTCGACAAGCTGGACAGGATCGGCGCCGACGGAGTGAAGGCCGATTTGATGCGTCAGCCGGACAACGAGTTCGACGAATCGGCCGTGGCCTTGAGTGAGTCGGAAGCGGACAAGGTTCTGGGTTTTTTGTCCATCAAGGATGAACGACCCGAGGACACCTTGGCACGGCTGGAGGAGTTTTTTGCCGGTGCTCAAGGCGATGGTCAGGAAGGTCTGGCCGAACTGCGGGGCATTGTCGAGGCGCTTGATCTCTTGGGCATTCCTCGCGCCAACTGGAAGCTGGATTTGTCGGTAGCCCGTGGCCTGGACTACTACACCGGGCCGGTGTTTGAGACGATACTCAATGACTATCCGGAGCTCGGTTCGGTGGTCGGCGGCGGGCGTTTCGATGGCCTGACCAACCGTTTCATCCCGGACAGCAATATTGCGGGCGTGGGTGCCTCGGTCGGCGTGGACCGGCTGATCGTGGGTATGCAGAAACTCGGTCTGCTCAAGGCCAAGGACTCTCTGACTCAGGTGCTGGTCACCATCTTCGATCCCAAGTACGAGCGCGAGTCAAGGGCGATGGCGGCCTACTTGAGACGTTTCGGAGTACGAACCGAGCTCTACCTGGGCGAGGATCGCACACTGCGGGCGCAGTTCGCTTACGCCACCAAGAAGGGCATCCCGTTCGTCGTGGTTCTGGGCGAAGAGGAAATCGAGGCCGATAAGGTAGCCTTGAAGGATATGGCCAGTCGCAGCCAGGAGCTCTTGACAAGAGAGGAGGTTCTTGCTAAGCTGGCAAGAGCAGAATAAGACGCATGTTCGTTCTTAGGTGGGCATGTAGCTCAGTTGGCCAGAGCGCAGGGTTGTGGCCCCTGAGGTCGTGGGTTCGAGCCCCATCGTGCCCCCCAGGCAATCCTAGGTCGTTTCCGAAGTTTCAGGAAACGGCCTTTCTTTTTTTTTGTTTTTAAATCACCGCTCCTAGCTAGGAGCGGTGGTTGGCTTTTATTTTATTTTTTTTCTTTGATTTCCATTTCTATCTCTTCGATAAACTGGGCCACTTTTTTGCTACCTAGGTCGCCCTCACCACGTTTTCTAATAGCCACGGCGGCGGCGGATTCTTCTTTCTCTCCAACCACTAAAATGTAAGGCACCTTTTCTTTCTCCGCGTTTCTGATTCTTTTGCCCAGACTCTCGTCGCTGTTGTCCAATTCGACGCGGACATTTTTTTTGAATAATTGGTCTCTAACTTTTTGGCCATAATTGTTGAATTTTTCGGAGACGGGGATAATAACTGCTTGCACCGGAGCCAGCCAGGTCGGGAAAGCTCCTGCATAGCGTTCGATCAAAAAGGCCATGGTGCGCTCCAGGCAGCCGATAGAAGAACGGTGGATGACGATGGGCCGCTCATTTTTCCCTTCTTTGTTGGTGAAAGTTAGGTCGAAGCGTTCCGGCATAACAAAGTCATATTGGACAGTAAAGGCAGTTTCTTCTTTGCCGCCGGTTCTTTTCATTTGGATATCGATTTTCGGGCCATAGAAAGCGGCTTCGTTGGCGGCCTCATAGAACGGAGCCTTAACTTCTATCAGAACCTCGCGCAAAACATTTTCGGCAAAATCCCAGGCATCGTCGTCTTTATAATATTTTTTGGTGTCCGAACGGTCGCCCAGAGACAGACGATAGCGATAGTCCACGCCCTTTTCCAGGCCCAGCGTCCCATTGATAAAATCAATAAGGTCGAGAACTTCCTTGATGACTTGTTTGGCCTGGTCTTTGGCAGCGATGATGTGGGCGTCGGCCAAGCAAAACATGCGGACACGGGTCAGACCGGACAATTCGCCGCTTTTCTCGTAGCGATATTGATGAGCGATTTCGCCGATGCGGTAAGGCAGCTCGCGGTAGCTGTGCTTTTCGGATTTATAAAACATGAAATGATGCGGGCAGGTCATGGGCTTGAGGATCAATTCTTCCTCATCGATTTTCATCACCGGATACATGGTGTCTTTGTAGTAAGGATAGTGGCCGGATTTTTTGTAGAGATCGACTTTGGCCAAATCGGGAGTGACCACATGGTGATAACCGCGTTTTAATTCTTCGTCTATAGTAAAGCGCTCAAGCTCTCTTTTGATGGTGGCGCCTTTGGGGCCGAAAGTCGGCAGGCCTTTGCCAACAAGCTCGGAAAAGACGAAGAGCTTTAAATCTTGGCCGATAACTCGGTGGTCTCTTTTTTTGGCTTCTTCTTGCAGTTTTAAATATTCGTCCAATTCTTTTTGGGTGGCAAAAGCAGCGCCATAAATCCGCTGGAGCATTTTATTTTTCTCATTGCCTCGCCAATAAGCGCCAGCGACAGATAATAGCTTGAAAATCTTAACTTCGCCGGTGGACTTCAAATGGGGACCACGGCACATATTGGAGAAGTCGCCTTGCTCATAGAAACCAACTTCTTTCTCATCCGCTTGTTTCAGTTCTTTAGCCAACTCCGCAGTGTAGGTGTATTTTTTGCTTTTTAGAAGTTTGATCGCCTCATCAATCGGCAACAGCTTTTTTTCAATTTTTAAATCTTCTTTGACAATTTTTTTCATTTCAGCCTCGATGTCGGCCAGGTCGTCTTCGGTCACTTGATTTTGGGCTTCAAAATCATGATAAAAGCCGTTTTCAATGGCCGGGCCGACACCGGGAACGGCGCCATAAAGTCGTTCAAGCGCCTGCATCATGATGTGTGCCGCGCTGTGATTGAGGATTTCTTGCTGGTCTTGGTTATTCATATATTTTGTATTAATTTTAGAGTTTTTTTATGAATTGGTCAAATATTATAATTGTCAGAAAAGAAAAGCCTTGTTAAGATAATTATTGCTCGTTACGGAGCGCACTCTGCACGCTTGAGTCGAGTATGGCAGCGTCTACTCTGGCAGCGCGCACCAAGGGATGGGGTTTTCGATGAGAGAATCCCATCATTATTTTTGTTTAAATTTAGATATTTAAAAATTTTTAATTTTTAGTATTGACAAAAATATTAATATATGTTAGGATATGGGGTCAATGACGCGTCGTCATCTGACGGGACAGGCAACTGTGTTGTCCTGGCCAAAGCGAGGGCGGTTTGAGTCATTGAGGCTTAAATCGCAAGTGAGTATTTCAACAAGGTAGGAGTAACTAGTCATGGCGAAAGTCAAGCCGGAAGTCGAGCCGGAAGTCAAGTCGGGAGAATCGAAATCGAAGGTAGTGAGAGTGAAAGTGGAGGGGGTTTACCCAATCCTCATGAATCCCATGACCGAGGCCACGCTCGACAGCTTGATCACGGGCAATCGCCTGCCGCCGACCAAGGATTTGGCGTTCGAGGAGGTCGCGAGCAGGAAGATTTACCGTGAAGGCGGCGAGCCCGATGGCGCTATCGGTATTCCCGTGGAGAATCTGTGCTCCTGTCTGGTGCGGGCGGGACGCGAAGTCAAGAATGGCAAGAAGCAGATCAGCACGGCGGAAAGCACCACGCTGTTCTCATTTCTCTCCATTCGCGGCGAGTTCCTGCCGTTCACCAACGATCTGACCCGGCACGGCGACGGCAAGGGTTGGGTTGTCGACAAACGTCGCGGTTGCCTGCACGACAAGGGCAAATCCACGGCGGTCGGCATCCTGCGGCCGAAATTCCCCGTCTGGGCATTCGAGTTCGTCATGGACCTCGACTTGACCGAGATCGACGAGGGCGTCGTGCGGAAGCTTGTCGAGGTCGCGGGCAAGAAAGTCGGCCTGGGCGATTTCCGGCCCACCTGCAAGGGGCCGTTCGGTCGGTTCCAGGTCGTGAGCTGGGAAGAGGCCAAGAAAGAAGTTCCGGCCGCGGCCTAGCTCCGGTGTACATCATGTAACACGGCTACCCTGTCACGTGGGGTTTTCCAACCTCGTGCCAGGCACGCCGCACCATGGGGCGGGAGAGCAGCAATGTTCTCCCGCCAGCACTTATACATTATTATCAATGCGTGCCGATGCCACCAAAGGCACGGCTTGGTCCGGTGGCGTCCGCTGCTGCAATGAGCTGCATGGGGTGGGAGTTCGCAAGAATTCCCGCCAACTAATCAATGCGTGTTATAATGAAAATAATAAATATTGATTAGTACATTCTTCTGCGTGTGGTGTTGTTTCGCTCGGTTGCGTAGAGCGTCGCATCGCATGGTCGACCTCACCACGGGGCGAGGGTTCATCGCAATCCTCGCCGACTAATCAGTGATTATTACGGTTTAATAATTAGTGATCAGTTCTTTTTCACAGTCCTTGGTGCGGCTAAGCTCCGCTCCGCGCAGTCCGCTCTGCTGTTGTTTGCCAGGGGGCGGGAGAGCAGAGATGTTCTCCCGCCAGAGTGTATCACCCATTTTCCCAACTGGCCAAGGCGTGGCCCGGCGGTGTGGGCAATGGTTCGGCTCGGGGCGGGAGTCCATCGCGACTCCCGCCAGCTAATCAATGGTTGTTAAAAAATTTAGTAATTATTGATTAGTTCGTTTATAAATCATGATGTGGCTGGCCGTCGCATGTCTTAGTTGCGTATCGTGTAGCCGCGCTTTCCCTGGGGCGAGGATTGAAATACATCCTCGCCAGCTAATCAATGTCCATTAATTAATTAGTGGTTATTGATTAGTACCTTTTCACTTTGACTCAGCTAGCCGCCGTAGCGCGGAGTAAGCTGCAGTGGGGCTCACCCCAGCTATGTTGAGCTCGCCATGGGGCGGGGATGGGAAACTGTCTCCGCCAAAACTACTATCACCGTGTCGTTGGGTCGGCTTCGGCTACCTTTGATCCGGCGAACCGGCGCAGAGCGTGGGGCGGGGATTGTAACAAATCCCCGCCAACTAATCAGTGTGTATTATGCAAATAGTAAATATCGATTAGCTCTTTCTGGTCCTAGCATTCTTGGCCGCCGTGGTGTGAGGCACTGCAAGACGGAGCGGAGCTGCGCACGGGGCGGGAGGTAGCAATACTCTCCCGCCAATATCTACCAAACACTTCTCAATGGCAGGGCTTTCCGGCGCGTAGTTCAGCCCCGCCAGGCGAAGCGTTCTGTTGCAAGGGGCGGGGGTTCAGTGATGTTCTCCCGCCGTACCTTTTGCTTTTTAGGCCGCCCAGAGCAGTCAGCGGTAGAGCCTGGTCCTCTGTGGCAGTCCATGGGCGGGAGTCCTCACCCGGCTCCCGCAACTATTTATTGGCGTTTGTTCCTCGGCGGAGCTACGCAGCCTGCCGCATAGTTCGGCCAGGTGTAGCGACGCACTCCCTGGGGCGGAGGTCGGTAGTCATGATCTCCGCCGACTAATCAGTGTTCATAATAATTTGTGATTAATGATTAGTTCATTTGTTAGACGGTTATGCTCAGGCGCAGTTCCGCGGAGCAGAGTATAGCTCGGCAGACACCGGCGTACTTGTCCATGGGGCGGAGACGGGAAACTGTTTCCGCCGAGCGATCAACCAGCTTCGGCTGTCAGAAAAGGATAATCGGTATGACTGGTGGTATGGGCATGCACAAACATGGCACGAGCGGTCATGTGCATAATGACCAGCATTTCACTGGCAAGAAGGGCGGCAAGCGTGCTGAGCGGAAAGGAAAGACGCACAAACAGCGTCGCCTGAACCGCGGGACGCACAAGAACAGGTTCAAGGAAGACTAGCTGACATTAGGCCATGGTGCCGCGGAGCAAACATCTCTCCGGCATTGCGGGCTGTGGCGCGGGGCGGAAATCGGCAACGGTTTCCGCCATTAATCAATGTTTATTAAGAATTTAGTAATTATTGATTAGTTTTAGTTCTTTCGGCAAAGCTGAGTAAAGCTGCCTGTTGTCCGCCGACGCACGGGGCGGGAGTTCGCAAGAATTCCCGCCAAGCACATCTCATCTTTGGCGGCATCGTTGGGCGCAGTATGGCTCGGCATGCTTTGCCAGAGTGCGGCGCGGAACGGAGATCGGTAACGGTCTCCGTTATTATATTTTTAATAAATTTATTGTTGACAATTTTAATATTTTTTGTTAATATATGGTGTCAGGCCAAAATCAATAACAAGCAGTTCTTTGACACTTTGGCCTGTGAGAATATAGGAAATTGAAGAAGCGAAGTAAAACCAGGCGAGAAGGAAGACAAATCATGAAACATCCGAAACATCTGGACCTTTGGAGTTGTTTCCCGCATGACTGTTATCCAAATATCTTGGATAATCAGAGGGACGCTCTCCGGGTCATCGAGCAGGAAGGCGGTTGCGCTCTATTGCAACTGCCGACCGGCTCAGGCAAGACAGCAGTGGGGTACGCTTTTCTCAAGGCCGTCTTGAAGAGGGCTGAGGGGCCGGTGTACTATGTCGTTCCCACCAAGACGCTGGTGGAGCAGGTCAGAAGGCTCCACCCCGACGTCAAGATCATATTTGGTCGAAACGAATACTCATGTCTGTTCTACCCCGATCAGGAGCTGAAGGCCGACGAAGTGCCTTGCTCGATGCTGCACGATTGCCCGCATCGCGTGGACCAGGAAACTGGCCAGACCGCTGTGCCCGGCGTCAAGCCCTGTCCTTATTTGCAGAAGAAGTGGGAGGCGAGCCAAGGCGGTATCGTGGTTTGCACTACGGCGTTCTTTCTCTTCACCCACTTGTTCGCCAGCGAAGACGCCAAGCCGGCAGCGCTGGTGATCGACGAAGCCCATGGCATTGCTCATACGGTTCGCGGTTGTCTCTCCTACGAGATTACCGACTACCATCTTGGGCGGGCGGTGGAGCTACTACGGCCAGTGGACAACGAACAGGCCGAGCGACTTGACGCTTTCTTGCGGACGATGGTTCGTATCATCAAGAAGAAGGCGTCTGGCGAGCGGCAGATCATCGAGGATGAGGAGGTCGCCAAGCTGCTGGATAAGCTCAAGCAGATCAACATCACGCGACTGGGAGAAAAGGTGCGCCAGGCGATTAGGCAGGGAGTAATCGACGCCAAAGCGGAACGCGAAACCCTGCGTCGGCTGGAGATTGTCTTACGCGACTTGTCGCATTATGCCCGATCGCTCGAATACTCCCGGCCTAACGAGAAGCGTAACGCCCTCAACTACACCTATGCGTTTTGGAGCCAGGAGCGCGCCGAAGGCGAGCGGGTGAAGTACCGTCTGTTCATCAAGTGCTACTATGTGGCGCCGCTCATACGGCGGATGTTGCCGGAGATGACTGTGGCTTACTCGGCGACCATCGGCGATCCCGAAGTGTTCGGTTTCGAGACTGGCATTGAGGCGCCGTTTCACAGCTTCGGTTCGGACTTCCCGGTTGGCAAAACGCAGATTTTTGTGCCGACCGATACGCCGAATTTGGCCGTCAACGTTCGTGGTCGTCAGGATCGCACCAGGGCGCTAAGGAGGATCGCCAAGGCCTGCCGCCGTTTTGCCGATCAAGGCAGGCGGTCGCTGGTGGTGGTGATCTCCAACGAGGAACGCGCTAAGTTCCTGACGCTCGCCGGCGAGGAAGGCGTCGCAGCCGTCAGCTACGGTAATGGCGTCAAGCCAAAAGACGCGGCCCTGAAGTTCAAGGAGGGTGAGGGTGATGTCTTGGTTGGCACAGCGGCCAATTACGGAGAGGGCTTTGACTTACCCAAGGGCATCGCTCCGGTCATCTTCTTTCTCCGGCCAGGATTTCCGCATCCGCACGATCCGGCGACAGTGTTTGAGGAGAGGCGATTCGGCGGCATGCGTTGGCGGATCTGGAATTGGCGTGTGATGATGGAGGCCTTGCAGGTGCGGGGTCGCAACATCAGAAGCGCCGAGGATGTGGGCGTCTGCTTCTTCATTTCCCAGCAGTTCCGGCGGTTCGTTTTCGCCGCCCTGCCCGACTGGTTGCAGCCGGCGTATTGTGGCGATAAGGACTGGGAGGAGTGCCTTGAAGAGGCGGAGCGATTGCTTTCCTAGTATCACGGACTGGCTCGCCATGGCTGCGCCTTGCTTGCCACTGCCTGCCGTCGTCCGCCAAGGGGCGGAGATCTGGTCCATCCGGGTCTCCGCCACATTCTTTGTTTTCAAACGTCGCTCGGCAACGTTGGGTCTTCAATGGCTTACCGCTGTTGCGCGTCGCAAGGGGCGAGGATGGTCTTTGACTAATTCTCGCCATTCTACACTTGTCAAAGAGATTCTTTGGCAGATGTGGTCTTTATGAGGTAGCGTATTCTTCAGTTGAGCTCAGTCTAGCTCGGTACAGCTGAGCGCCGCAGCCATTTCCAAGGGGCGGGGGTTGGGCTTGCCCAAATCTCCGCCAACGCTTATCTTCTCGGCAATGCTTGGCACAGTATCCCAGTGTTGTGCGTCGCTGAGTTAGCCAAGGGATGGGACTGGTCAAACGGTCTCATCAAGATTATTTTTCTGGGCACGTCTCAGTATTCAATGGCCCGCTGCTGTTGAGTAGTGCAGAGCCCCCAGTCCAAGGGGCGGGAATCCATCGTGGTTCCCGTCGATTTTTTTTATTTAAAATTAATTGCTAAATTCTAGGTTTTAAGCTAAAATATTCGTAAATCCCCATGTCTTACACCATAGAAAAAATCAAAAAGCAAATTATCGAACAGGTCTCTGGCGCCGTAGGCCAGAAAATCGATAAAAGCCAGCTGGAAGTGACGGTGCCGCCGGACGCCTCTTTAGGCGATTTGGCCGTGCCCTGTTTTTATCTGACCAAACTGCTGCGGCGTTCGCCCAACCAGATTGCCGACGAGCTGCAGGCCAGAATCCGTCCGACAGGACTGATCAAGTCGGTGCAAAATGTCGGGCCTTATTTGAATTTTTTTGTCAGTAGCGGAGTTTTTGGCAAGGAGGTTTTAAAAGAAATAGCCAGATTAAAAGATAAATACGGCCGCGGCAAATTAGGCGAAGAAAAAGTAATGATTGAGTTTTCCCAGCCCAATACCCACAAAGAATTTCATATCGGCCACGTGCGTAATGCGGTTTTGGGTGATAGTTTGGTGAAGCTTAATAAGTTCGCCGGACGCAAAGTGGTGGCGGTCAATTATATTGGCGATATCGGCGCTCATGTGGCCAAGTGTTTGTGGGCGCTTAAAAAATTTCACCAGCAGGAAGAACCGCCAAAGAATAAAGGCAAATTTTTAGGTCAGATTTATACCGAAGCGGTGAGAAAAATAGAAAGCAATCCCCAGTTCAAGCGAGAGGCCGATGAGGTTTTGCAAAAATTGGAGCGAGGCGACAAAAAGATGCTGGCTTTGTGGCAGAAAACCAGGAAGTGGAGTTTGGTGGAGTTTGAGGCGATTTACAAAACGCTGGGCATCAAGTTTGATCAAATTTTTTATGAGAGCGAGGTGGAGCAGCCGGGCAAAAAGATCGTTGAGAAGCTGCTAAAAGACGGCTTGGCCGAAAAATCGGAAGGTGCCGTAATTATCAATTTGGAAAAATACAATTTAAAAAATTTTTTACTGCTCAAATCCGACGGCTCATCGCTTTATTCCACCAAAGACCTGGCCTTGGCCGAGCTCAAATTCAAAAAATTCAAAATTGACAAAAGCGTGGTGGTAGTCGACAGCCGACAAACTTTTTATTTGCAGCAACTATTCAAAACCCTGGAAGTCATCGGCTTCAAAAAAAAGATGGAACATATCGCTTACGAGTTCGTCACCTTAAAGGATGGCGCCATGTCTTCGAGAGCGGGCAACGTGGTGTTGTTTGAAGATTTTTTTGAAGAAATGAAAGCTCTGGCCAAAAACGAAACCAAGAAAAGGCACGAGAATTGGCCGGCCAAAAAAATCAGCCAAGTGGCCCGACAGCTGACTTTATCGGCTGTTAAATTCAATATGCTGAAAATCAGCAACAGCAGCATCATTGTTTTTGACAAAAATGAAGCTTTGAGTTTTGAGGGCTTTACCGGCCCTTACCTGCAATACACTTTAAGCCGCATTGCCAGTTTGCTAAAAAAGAGCCAGACCGTTGTCGCCGCCAACATTGATTACAGTAAATTAAACAGTGACTTGGAAAAAGAAATTATTTTGAAGCTGGCGGAGCTGCCGGAGGTTATTAAGCGGGCGACAGCAACCAGCGAACCCAGCGAACTGGCCAAGTATTTATTTGATTTGTCCAGGCTGTTTTCTAATTTTTATCAGAGTTTGTCGATTTTGACCGCCGAAGAAAAAACCAAAAAAGCGCGATTGACGCTAGTGGTGGCGGTCAGGCAGGTTTTGGTTAACGGTTTGAATCTGTTGGGCCTGGAAGCACTGGAGCAAATGTAGGAAAAATTTAAAACTAAAAGTTTAAAGCTCAAAAGGTAAAGTAGGTTAGAGGGAATGTTTTAAGTTTTTAGTTGTTTGTGCTATAATATAACTGCAATATGAATAGTAGCGACTATAAAATCTTATTAGTCGAAGACGAGCCGGAACTGGTCCAGTTGTTCAGTAACGCTCTGAAAAACGAGGGTTTTAAGATGGAGTTGGCCACTGACGGCCATATTGCTTTGAAAAAAATCGCCGAATTCAAGCCAGATTTAATGCTTTTGGATTTGGTAATTCCCCAGCTGGATGGTTTTCAGGTTTTGGAAAAAATTAAAAAAGAAAAACAGGACAAGAAGATGCTGGTCTATGTTTGGAGCAATCTGACCCAGGAGAGCGAAATCGGCCGTGCCAAGAAATTAGGCGCTAGCGGCTATCTAATCAAGTCGGATTATACGCCCACCAAACTAGTTGCCAAAATAAAAGAAATTTTACGGATTCAATAAAATATTAAATTGAAAATAGATAATTAATAAAGAAATTGTTATGAAACCAGCAGTTAACGACAGTTGCATCGGTTGCGGCACTTGCGAAAGTATTTGCCCGGCAGTCTTTAAGGTGACCGAAAAGGATGGCCGAATGGTCGCCATAGTTTTGGAAGCCGACTTGGCGGCGGAAAAAGCCAAGATCGAGGAATCTATCAGTTCTTGTCCGGTGCAAGCCATTACTTTGGGAGAGTAAGGGAATTGTAAAAAAGGTGTCCGCGAGTCGGGCGTCTTTTTTGTTTAATTAAAAATTGACTAAAACAGCAGAAATTGTTAAGATAAGAGCAATTTTTAAATTAAAAATTATGAACAATATAATTGCTGACAAAGAAAAAGAAATTCAAAAATTTTGGCAAGATAATCAAATTTTTGAAAAGTCATTGGCGCAAACCAAAAACGGCCAGCGTTACAGTTTTTATGATGGCCCGCCGTTTGCCACCGGCACCCCGCATTACGGGCACCTAGTGGCCAGTCTTATGAAAGACGTGGTGCCGCGGTTTTGGACGATGCGCGGGCATTATGTGGAGCGGCGTTGGGGCTGGGATTGCCACGGACTGCCGATAGAAAACATGGTGGAGAAAGAGCTGGGTTTTAAGAATAAAAAAGACATTGTCGAATATGGCATTGCCAACTTCAACGAGTACTGCCGCAGCAAAGTTTTGACGTATGTGGCGGAATGGAAAAAAACCATCAAACGATTCGGCCGCTGGGCAGACATGGAAAACCCCTACAAGACCATGGACGTGGATTATATGGAAAGTATTTGGTGGGTTTTCAGACAGTTGTGGGACAAAGGCTTAATTTATGAGGGCTACCGCTCAATGCATATTTGTCCCAGGTGCGAAACGACTCTAAGTCAGTCGGAAGTGAGTGAGGGCTATCGCGACGTTGAAGATCTTTCCGTCACTTGGAAATTCAAAGTGCTCCCACCCCCCCATTCCCCCCCTCGGGCAGAGGGGGAAGATATTCCCACCTATTTATTGGCCTGGACAACAGTGCCTTGGAGCACCCTGAGCACCATGGGCCTGGCCATTGGCGCTGATTTTGATTATGTCAAAGCTAAAGTAAAAAACGAACACCTTATTTTTATCAAAGATAAACTGGAAGAAGTAATGGCCGGTGTTAGCAATTATGAAATTATTGAAGAGTTTAAGGGCAGCAAGATGATTGGCTGGGAATATGAGCCGGTCAGCGATATTTTCAAAAATTTGCCGGAAGTGAAAAATAAAAAAAATGCCTATCATGTTTTTGCCGCCGATTATGTGGAAGCGACCGAGGGCACGGGCATCGTGACGATTAACGGCTCATATGGCGAGGTGGATTTGCTCTCCGCCCAGCAAAATGATTTGCCGGTACTGATGGATGTGAAGCTGGATGGCAGGTTTGCCGATTTTGCCGGTGCTTATGCCGGCCTGGATGTCAAAGACGCCCAGGTCAAGTTTGTGGCTGATATGGAAAAGAAGGGTTTGGTTTGGAGCAGTGAGAAATACACCCATTCCTATCCCCATTGCTGGCGCTGTGATACCCCGCTTTTAAATTATTCGACTTCCTCCTGGTTTGTCAAAGTGACAAAAATCAAAAACCAGGCGCTGGCTTTGGCCAAACAGATCAATTGGTCGCCAGCGCATATCAAGGAAGGCCGTTTTGGCAAGTGGCTCGAAGGCGCACGCGACTGGTCGATTAGTCGTCAGCGGTTTTGGGCGAGCGTGATTCCGATTTGGAAATGCGTTTGTGGCGAGATGAAGGTCTTGGGTTCGGTCGACGAGTTATATAAAAGCTCTAGCGATAACCCCCCGCAGATTACTAAGGTTATTTTTGTCAGGCACGGTGAAGCCGAAAACAATATTAGCCATATTAATTCCAACTCCTTGGATAAATATCCATTAACCAAAAAGGGCGCTGGACAAGTAAGTGAATCGGCGGCAAAAATAAAAGAAATTTTGGCAGAATCTTCGACAAAAGCCGTAATTTTCAGTTCTCCTGTCTTAAGAACTAAAGAAAGCGCGGAAATAATTTCTCATTATTTGGGATTGAAATATGAATTATCCGACGAAATTAAAGAGGTTGATTTTGGTATCGTGGAAGGAAAACAACTGGATGAATTAATGGATGAATATAATCCTTTGCCGGCGGATAAAAAGTGGAATTTTAAAAATGGTCAAACCGGAGAATCTCAAAAAGATATACAAGAACGGATGTATAAATGGTTCAAAAAAGTTTTAGAGGAAAATAAAAACAAAATAATAATCATAATTTCTCATGGCGACCCCCTTATGGCGTTGATAAATAAGATTAAAGGCAAGACAATAGAGGAACATGTTTTATCTTTAGAGAGCGATTCATATATTCAAAAAGGAGAAGTCAGAGTTGCTTATGTTATGAATGAAACTAAATTGGAAATAGATTTACATAAGCACAGCATCGATAGGGTGGTTTTAAAATGCGAGAAGTGCGGAAACGAGATGAGTCGTATTCCCGATGTTTTGGACACCTGGTTTGATAGCGGCTCTATGCCTTATGCGCAGCAGCACTATCCGTTTGCCAATAAGGAAAAATTTGAAGCCGGCTTTCCGGCGCAGTTCATTGCCGAAGGCGTGGATCAGTGTCGCGCTTGGTTTTACTATCTGCACGTCAACGCCGCCGCCATTACAAACAAAATCGCCTACGAAAACGTCATTGCCAACGGTATTGTACTCGCCCAGGACGGTCGCAAAATGAGTAAAAAATTACAAAACTATCCGGAGCCAGAAGCGTTGATGGAAAAGTATGGCGCCGATGCCCTGCGTTTTTATTTATTATCCGCGCCGGTGATGGCGGCCGAGAATTTGAATTTCTCCGAAGCCGGAGTAAAAGAAGCGATGCAGAAAGTGGTGATGCTTTTAAATAACATTTTGAATTTTTATAAGTTGTATGCTGATGTCATCCCGACTGAAGCTGTGGGTCGAGTGGAAGGATCCCTTAGAAAAGAAAGGGATTCCTCCGTTACTTCGCCAGCTGGCGACTCCGGTCGGAATGACAATGTGCTGGATCAGTGGCTCTTGGCCAAATTAAATTTATTAATTAAAGAGGTGGCTGGAGCGATGGAGGCGTATGACCTGCCGCGGGCGGTGCGTCCGATCGCCGGATTTATAGATGAATTTTCCACTTGGTGGCTAAGGCGTTCGCGTGACAGATTTAAGGGGGCAGACGAAAAAGATAAACAGCAAGCCCTGGCTGTTTTTGGGCATACGCTTTTAGAATTATCAAAAGTGATGGCGCCGTTTACTCCGTTTATCGCCGAGCAGGTTTATAAGGAAGTGGGCCCGTCCAGCCAGGGTGGCCGGGCAAGCGGTGAGCAGGAATCAGTGCATTTAGAAAAATGGCCTGAAGAATCAGAAATATTAATTAAGGAAGAGGTTATTAAACAAATGGAACAGGTGAGAAAAATCGTAGAATTAGGCTTGGCCAAACGGGCCGAAGCGGGAATTAAGATTCGGCAGCCGCTCGGAAACTTTCAATTTTCAATTTTCAATTTTCAAAATAACGCCGACCAGTATTTAAAAATTATCGCCGACGAACTTAATGTAAAAAAAGTTGTTTATAACAAAAATCTCGGCCAAGAAATAGAGTTAGACACGGAGATTACCAAGGAGCTGAAGCTGGAGGGCGTGGCGCGAGAATTGGTTCGCACTATTAATAATTTGCGCAGAGAGGCCGGGCTGACAATTCAAGATCAGATTAAAATTGACTGGCAATCGGAGGGCGAAACAATCAGGCAGGTTTTTGCGGTTGAAAGTTTAGTCGAGGAGTTGAAAAGGGCAACGATTACCAAGGAATTTTTAGACAAGGACAACCAGGGCCAAGTGGCGGAAATCAATGGTGAAAAAATTAAGCTGGAAATAAACAGGACCATACCTTCTTAAGCTTAAATAAAAAAGACGAGCCCGATCCTTGCGTCTCGGGCTCTAACCTGCCGGTAGCAGTCCCTTATTCTTCGGGGCTGCTCCCATCGTCTTCTTCATCGCCAGTCCGCTCGCCTCTGGCGCCCACTAGATGGGCTACCATTGGTGCTTGCAGGACTGCCTGAAGGTGTTCTGGCAGAATTTCTGTCGGCATGCTTTTCTCCTTGTATCAGCCAATGTGCGTAGGGTTTATTATATGTTATAAAGCTTCTTTCGTCAAGCTTTCTAGAATTTTTACTATTTTTATGTATAATAAAGGTATATGATCGCTTATCTCAAGGGCCAAATTTATCATAAGTCCAGTTTTTTAAAAAAGGACAATTTTGTTGTTGTCAGTGTCGGCGGGGTGGGCTATAAAGTTTTTATTTTAAACAGGGAGGCGGAACATTTCAGTGTTAATGAGGAAGTGGAATTTCATGTTTACACTCAAGTGGCCGAGGGAGTGTTGGATTTGTATGGCTTTGTTTCCCGCGAAGAACTGGAGTTTTTTGAAGTGTTGATTTCTATTTCCGGCATCGGGCCGCGAAGCGCCCTGGGAATTTTACAAAAAGCCAAACTTGATGATTTGAAAAAAGCGGCGCAATCGGGCAATGCCGAAGTGCTCAATAAAATTTCCGGCATCGGGCCCAAAACTGCGCAAAAAATAGTTATTGGACTGAAAGACAAGCTGGCCGACAGCGATGGTGGCGGCGAGTGGGACGCACGGTTCGGCGACGCTTTGGAAGCGCTCATAGGGCTGGGTTACTCTGCCAGTCAGGCACGAGAAGCGCTGAATTTGTGTCAGTCGCAAGAGATGACGGAAAAAGTCAAAGAGGCTTTAAAAATTCTAAGTCAAAAATAGATCAAAAAATAAAAACAGACCGCCAGTTGGCGGCCTGTTTTTAGCTAAAAAGTTAAGAAGCTTTTCGGGCCTGTCTTAGTCTGTCTATTTCGGTCAGCAGTTGTTTGCGCAGGCGGATGCTCTGGGGAGTGATTTCTAAATATTCATCCTCGGCCATGGTTTCCAGCCCTCTTTCCAGGGTCAGCTGCCAAGGCGGAGTCAGCTTGATAGTTTCATCCGAGCCGGAGGCACGCATATTGGTTAGGTTTTTACCCTTAATGGGATTGACGGTTAAATCGTTGCCTTTGGCCACGTTGCCAATAACTTGTCCCTCATAGAGATTCTCTCCCGGACCGATATAAAGCCAGCCGCGATTTTGCAGATTTTCCAAAGCATAGGCGGCGGCTTTGCCGCTGGACAGGGAAACCATCGAACCAACATCACGCTTATCGATGTTGCCAGCATAGGGCTTAAAGCCGATGAAGCGCGAGCAAAGAATGCCCTCGCCCCTGGTGTCGATGGTAAATTCGCCACGATAACCCAAAAGTCCGCGAGTCGGGATGTTAAAAATAATTTGATTCTGATTGTTGGTTTGTTTCATTTCCAAAATATTGGCGCGGCGTTTGGAGAGTTTTTCAATTACTACCCCGGCATAATCGCCAGGGACGCTAATGGTCACTTCTTCGTAAGGCTCTAGTTTTTGCCCGTCGGTTTCTTTGATAATTACCTGTGGTTGGGAGATTTGCAGCTCAAAACCCTCGCGGCGCATGTTCTCTATCAGAATGGCGATATGCAATTCGCCGCGGCCGTAGACTTTGTAGAATTCCGAAGCGGAAAAATCAACCTTTAGACCGACGTTAACCTCCAGTTCTTTAAGCAGACGTTCTTTAATTTGTTTGCTGGTGACCAGCTTACCTTCGCGGCCGCCGAACGGCGAGTTATTGACCAAAAAATTCAGACAGATGGTCGGCTCG
This sequence comes from Patescibacteria group bacterium, assembly GCA_041649575.1. Classification (GTDB taxonomy): domain Bacteria; phylum Patescibacteriota; class Patescibacteriia; order 2-01-FULL-39-33; family 2-01-FULL-39-33; genus JBAZMW01. The sequence goes on from JBAZMW010000005.1 coordinate 84,237, forward strand.
TCAATGGAAATCGCCGGCAACGGCTCCTGGTCGGCGAAAGAACAGACGGTTTCCCCGATATAAATATCGGGCAGCCCCGCAATAATTATAATATCGCCGGCAGTGGCGCTCTGCGCCTCTTCTCTTTTTAGGCCGTTGAAAGTAAAAAGTTTGGTGATTTTTCCGCTGCGGGTTTCGCCGTTGGCTTTTTTTATTATCACATTGTCGCCGGTTCCAACCAGGCCTTCATAAATACGGCCAATAGCCAGACGCCCCAAAAAATCATCATAAGCCAGATTGAAAGGTTGGAGCCGCAGGGGCTTGGCGGTGTCGGAAAGGGCGGGAGCGACTTTGGCAATAATTGTCTCCAGTAGCGGCGTTAAATCATTTGAGCGGTCGTCTAGGTTTAATTTGGCGACTCCTTCACGGGCCACCGTATAAACCACCGGAAAATCCAATTGTTCATCACTGGCTCCCAAATCCAAAAATAACTCATAGACTTCTTCTTGCACTATTTCCGGCCGGGCGGCGGTTTTGTCGATTTTATTGATCACCACTATCGGTTCGAGTCCCAATTCCAGTGATTTTTTTAGAACAAAACGGGTTTGAGGCATGGGGCCTTCCTGGGCGTCAACCACCAAAATGACCGAGTCGATTGAGCGCAATACCCGCTCCACTTCCGAACCAAAATCAGCGTGTCCGGGAGTATCGACGATGTTGATTTTGGTGTTTTTATAGAATAAAGAAGCGTTTTTTGAATAAATAGTTATGCCACGTTCTTTTTCCAAGGCATTGGTGTCCATGCTAAAATCAGCCGTCACCATGCCGGTTTGTTTAAGCAACTGATCGGTTAAAGCGGTTTTGCCATGATCGACGTGAGCGATGATGGCGATATTTCTGATTTCCATGAATTTTTAAAAATAAATCGTCTGAGTAGAAACTCTAACACATTTTTTGTTTTTAGTCAAAATAAAAAAGCCAACATAGCTTTAAAAGATGGTTGATTATTAATTTTTTACGGAGATTATTTTTTACTAGGCAGTTTGCGTCTTAGTAATTCGACCAATATAGGGACTAAGGAAATGACTATAATTGCCATGATAGCCAGACTGAAGTTTTCTTTCACCCAACTAATATTGCCGAAGAAATAGCCGGTTAAAAAGAAGAGGAGTACCCAAATAATCCCCCCAAAAATATTATAAGCTAAAAATTTGGGATACTTCATCTTGCCCATGCCGGCGACAAAAGGAGCAAAAGTCCTGATAATAGGAATGAACCGGGCAAGGATAATTGTTTTGGCACCGTGCTTTTCATAAAAATTTTCAGCCCTTTTCAGATTACCCTGGTTAAAGAACCAGCTGTTTTCTCGGGTAAAAAGCTTCCTGCCGAATTTTTTCCCCAGCCAGTAATTGACGGAATCGCCCAAAACTGCCGCCAAGCAGAAAATAAGAAGAGTCAGATAAAAGTGAAGCAAACCGATAGCGGCAAAAGTTCCAGCCGCGAACAATAAAGAATCGCCGGGCAGAAAGGGCATAACAACCAATCCGGTCTCCACAAAAATAATCAGAAATAACAAAGAATAAATCAAAGAGCCATAGGTGTTAATTATTAATCCCAGGTACTCGTCGATGTGTAAAATGATTTCTAGCAGTTGAATAAACATAAAAATATTATAACCTCTGGCTGTTTTTCTGGCAATTGTCAGAAAAATAAGGAAGTGATAAGATGTTGGTAATAAAGAAAATTATAAGGATGAAAACACTGTTAAAAAAAATAATTCCCAAAAATTTACTAAACCAATATTATAGAATGTTGGCGCTTTTTGCTAATTATTTTTACTTAAAACCAGCGGAGAAGATGGTGGTTATTGGTGTCACTGGCACCAATGGCAAATCCACCACCTGCCTGCTAATAGCCAAAATCTTAGAAGAGGCTGGCTATAAGGCAGGAATCACCTCCACCGCGATTTTTAAAGTGGCCGACCAGGAATGGCTCAATGATATTAAAATGACTATGCCGGGCCGTTTGGCTTTGCAAAAAATGTTAAAGAGAATGCTAAAAGCCGGCTGCAGGTATGCGGTGGTCGAGACCTCGTCAGAAGGGATCAAACAGTTCAGGCATTTGGGAATCCATTATGATCTCGGCGTTTTTACCAACCTAACCCCAGAGCACATAGAGTCGCACGGCGGTTTTGCCAACTATAAAAAAGCCAAATTAAAATTATTTGAGCATTTAGAGAAGCAGCCGAACAAAATCATAGCAAACAAAAAAATTAAAGAGGTAATCGTGGCCAATGGCGATGATGAGCACGTCAAGGACTTTCTAAATTTTAAAGTTGATGAAAAATATGTTTATCAAGTTCAAGGTTCAGAAGCGGAAATCTCGGACAAATTTAGGACTGAAAATTTAGAACTGAAAATTCTCAAAGCCGAAGAAGTTAGGTTTTTGAATCAAGGAATTTATTTTAGGCTGGAAAACATAGAATTTAATTTGAAATTGTTTGGGCGGTTTAATGTTTATAATGCCTTGGCGGCGATAGCGGTGGCGTTGTCGCAAGGCGTGCCGCTAACAATTTGTAAGGCGGCTCTGGAAAAGGTGGAGGTGATGCCCGGCCGGATGGAATTCATAAACGAAGGTCAGGATTTTAAATTTTTGGTTGATTACGCGCCCGAACCGGAGAGTATGAAGCAACTTTATCAGGCTATAGACGATTATAACATCAGGGCCGGAGGTAGAATTATACATATTTTTGGTTCTTGTGGCGGCGGGCGGGATAAGGCGCGTCGGCCGATTTTGGGACAGATGGTGGCGCAGAGGGCGGATTTTTTGATTATAACCAACGAAGATCCTTATGACGACAGTCCCCAACTGATCATTGATCAGGTGGCTCAAGGGGCGCAAAGCGAAGGAAAAGTAGTAGGAGAAAATTTATTTAAAATTTTAGATCGGCGTGAAGCCATAAAATTTGCTTTAAATTTAGCCAAGAAAAATGATTTAATAATACTTACCGGAAAGGCCTGTGAGCAAGCAATCTGCGTGGCTAATGGTCAAAAAATTCCCTGGGACGATCGAAAAGTGGCCAGAGGAGAATTAAAAATGATTAAAAAATAAGGAATTTTTTAATAACTGTGGATAACTTGGGTAAATTATTTTTTAATATAAAGGCATTTTTTGATTTTAATTGTTAATTTTTATCAATTTTTATCTAAATTTAGATAAAAAATAAATTAATTTGACTTTTTTATTTTTTTTACTTAAAACCGTTGACTTTTTAAGGTCGTTTCTGTTAATATAAAGTTAATGGTTTTTTAGTTCGATTTTTTCTAAAAATCACTCTAACAAACCCTACTATTAGAAGTCATTGGGTTAATAACCTTCAGAAATAGTGGGTAAAAGCAAAAAACAAACCTAAATTCACATCTGACTCATTTCTAGTTTAATCAAAATCCGGCCGGGAACCGGAAAAAAACGAAAGAAATGAGGATTTTTTATGTCTCAACAAAACCAGGACAATAAAAAAGTCATTAATGGCCGGGTTAGTTTTTCTGGCCAAGATTCTTGGCAGCAACCGCCAGATCTTATAGAATTGCAAAAAAAGTCTTACAAACTTTTTTGGCAGGAAGGATTGAACGAGTTGTTTGAGGAAGTCTCTCCGATTACGGATTTTATTGGCCGTGACCTGGAACTCTATTTTGGTAATTACTTTTTGGACGAAGCCAAATTTGACGAAGCTACTTCCAAGGAAAAGAATATTTCTTTTGAAGCGCCGCTAAGAGTCAACGCCAAGCTGGTCAATAAAAAAACAGGCCAGACAATGGAGCAGGAAGTTTTCTTGGGCGATTTTCCGCTAATGACCGAAAGGGGAACTTTCATTATTAATGGTATTGAGAGAGTAGTGGTGTCGCAACTAATCCGCTCGGCCGGAGTTTTTTTTACGGCTCAAAAATGGGGTGACCGTAATTTTTATGGCGCTAAAATCATTCCCAACCGAGGCTCCTGGCTGGAGTTTGAAACAGATTCCAATGGAGTGGTTTGGGTAAAAATCGATCGCAAAAGAAAAGTAGCCGCCACCGCCCTGTTAAGAGCCTTTGGTTTTTCTAGCGATGAAGAGATAACGAATTTATTTAAAGAGACGACGGATAAGTTTGAAATTAACAATATCGAAGCCACCTTAAGAAAAGATTCTTCCAAAAACGAGGTTGACGGTCTGATAGAGGTTTATAAACGCATTCGGCCTGGTGATTTGGCGACTGCCGATAACGCCAAGCAGCTGATTGACAATATGTTTTTTAATTTTGCTCGCTATGATTTTGGCAGCATTGGCCGTTACAAAATGAACCAACGTTTTGTTCAGAAGTTGGCAATCAATAAAGAAAACAGAGTTTTATTGAAGGACGACATTATTAATATTTTGAAAGAAATCGTCCGTCTGAACAACACCCAAGAGGGGCCGGACGACATCGATCATTTGGGTAATCGCCGGGTGCGCGCCGTGGGCGAATTGATTCAAAATAAATTTCGAATCGGTTTGATCAGGATGGAACGCATCGTCAAAGATCGGATGAGCACCCTAGACATTAATACCTTGACGCCCAACAAGCTGATTAACGCTCGGCCGGTTATCAGCGCGGTAAAAGAATTTTTTATGTCCAGCCAATTGTCGCAATTTATGGATCAGGTCAATCCTTTGGCTGAACTGGAGCACAAAAGAAGGTTGTCAGCCATGGGTCCGGGTGGCTTGTCCAGAGAACGGGCCAGTTTTGAAGTTCGTGACGTGCACCAAACTCATTATGGTCGCATTTGTCCGATTGCCACTCCGGAAGGCCCGAATATCGGTTTGGTGGGGCATTTATCAACTTTTGCTCGGGTCAACAATTACGGTTTTATTGAGACGCCCTATTATAAAACGGAAAAGGATCAAGCTGGCCGGCCGCGAGTCACCAAAGAGCTGGTTTATATCGACGCTATCGAAGAAAGCCGTTCTACTACCACTCCTTCAACCACCAAAATTGATAAAGACGGGTATTTTTTGGAAGAAAAAACGGAGGCCAGAGTTAGGCTTAACCCGACTATCACCAATGTTAAAAACATTGATTATATGGACGTGGCCTCCAATCAGATTGTCTCGGTGGCGACATCCTTGATTCCTTTTTTGGAGCATGACGACGCGGTGAGAGCGCTGATGGGAACGAACATGCAACGCCAGGCGGTTTCTTGCATCAGGCCACAGGCGCCGCTAGTGGGCACGGGCATCGAGGCCAAGGCCGCTTATGATTCTGGTCATTTGATTATTGCCGAAGAGGCGGGCGAAGTGATAGATATTAGCGGCGATAAAATCGAGGTTCTGAACAAAAATAATCACATTAATTCTTATCGTTTGAATAAGTTTGTCCGTTCCAACGCCACCACCTGCATCAATCAAAAGCCGCTAGTGGAAAAGGGACAGAAGGTTAAAAAGGGCGAGATTCTGGCTGACGGACCGTCTATTGATCATGGCGAACTGGCTTTGGGCCAAAATATTCTGGTGGCCTTCATGCCTTGGCAAGGCTATAACTACGAAGACGCGATTATTATCTCTGAACGTTTAATCCAGCAAGATCGTTACTCTTCGATTCATATAGAAAATTATGTTTGCGAAGTGCGGGAAACCAAACTGGGTCCGGAAGTGGTCACTTCCGACATACCAAACGTTTCGGAAGAAAAATTAAAAGATTTGGATGAAGAGGGAATTGTGCGAATCGGCGCCAATGTGAGAAGCGGCGATATTTTGGTCGGCAAAATCACACCCAAAGGCGAAACGGAATTATCGGCGGAAGAAAAGCTACTGCGGGCAATTTTCGGAGAAAAAGCCAGAGACGTCCGTGATTCTTCTCTGTATCTCGAGCACGGGTCTTCGGGCAAGGTGATTGATATCAAGATTTTTTCCAGAGAGAATGGCGATAAATTGTCGGCTGGCATGATTAAGATGGTCCAGGTGACGGTGGCTTCTTTACGCAAGGTTCAGGTGGGCGACAAAATGGCCGGCCGTCATGGCAATAAGGGAGTTATTTCCAAAGTGGTGCCGGTGGAAGACCTGCCTTATTTGGAAGATGGCCGGCCGGTGGATATCATTCTTTCTCCTTTAGGCGTTGTTTCGCGTATGAATCTGGGACAAATTTTGGAAACCCACATGGGTCTGGCCGCCAAAGCCCTGGGTTACAAAGTGATGACGCCGGTTTTCAACGGAATTAGCGAAGAGACGATAAGAGACGAACTAGAACTGGCCGGCTTTAGTCGCGATGGCCGGATTCAGCTCTATGACGGCCGAACCGGAGAGCCTTTCGATAAAAAAACCACGGTGGGTTATATTTATATGATGAAATTAAATCATCTGGTGGAAGATAAAATCCACCAGCGATCTATTGGCCCTTATTCTTTGATTACTCAGCAGCCTTTGGGCGGCAAGGCGCAGTTTGGCGGCCAGAGATTTGGCGAGATGGAAGTCTGGGCCCTGGAAGGTTATGGCGCGGCTCATACTTTGCAAGAAATTTTAACCATCAAATCCGACGACGTGGTCGGCCGCTCCAAAACCTATGAAGCCATCATCAAAGGCGAGCCGATAGATAATTTGAATATCCCAGAGAGTTTCAACGTTTTGGTCAGGGAGTTGAAAGGATTGTGCCTGAACGTGGATTTGCTCGGTGGCGGCAAAGTACAGCCCGAACCATCGGTGGAAGAAGAAATTGAGGCGGAAGAGATGCCCAAAAAAAGAAAAAATAAATAATCGTTTTAATTTTTTCAGCAAAGCCTATGATTACCAGTCAGGATCCCAATTTAGACTTTGAGGCCATCAAGCTTAGGCTGGCTTCTTCAAATGATATAAAAGCCTGGTCTCATGGCGAAGTGACTCGGCCGGAAACCATTAATTACCGCACCCAAAAACCGGAGCGGGATGGTTTGTTTTGTGAGAGAATTTTTGGTCCGGTCAAGGATTGGGAATGTTATTGCGGTAAATACAAAAAAATTCGCTATAAGGGGATTGTTTGCGATAAGTGCGGCGTGGAAGTGACAAAAGCCATTGTTCGCCGGGAGCGCATGGGTCATATTGAACTGGCGTCGCCGGTTTCTCATATTTGGTTTTTGCGGGGCGTGCCTTCTCGCATCGGCTTAGCTTTGGATTTATCGGTTCAGTCTCTGGAAAAGGTTGTTTATTTCGCCAGCTTTATTATTACTTCCGTCAACGAGGAGTTAAAGGCGGAGACGCTGGGTCAAATCAAGGCTGAGTATAAACAATATCGTAAACAAATTGAAAATGAATCGGAAAGAAAGGTGGAACAACTGAAAAAAATTGGCGAAACCAAGGCGGGTGTTCTAGAAAAAGAAACGGAGAAAATATTTGTCCAAAAAGAGGACAAATTAAAAGAGCTGGAAAATACCATGATAGTGGCGGAAAACGAATTGAAAGACTTGAAACCCTTGAAAATTATTTCGGAACACGCTTTTCACGATTTGTCTTTGAAATATGGTCATATTTTTGAGGCCGATACCGGCGGCGAAGCGGTGCGCCGGCTGCTGTCGAAAATCAATCTGGAAGAAACTGTAAAAAAACTGGAAATAGAAACCGTTAAGGCGACGGGAGTCAAAAGAGGCAAGTTGATTAGGCGGGCTAAATTTTTTAACCAGCTTATCAAAAATGGAATTCGTCCCGAATGGATGATTTTAACTACCATCCCCGTTATTCCTCCGGATTTACGGCCGATGGTGCCTTTGGACGGCGGTCGTTTTGCCACCTCTGATTTGAATGATCTTTATCGTCGGGTGATTAACCGCAATAATCGTTTAAAACAACTCTTGGAGTTAAACGCCCCGGAGGTCATTACCAGAAACGAGAAAAGAATGCTTCAGGAAGCGGTTGATGCCTTAATTGATAATAACGCCCGCCATGGTAAAACCGTGGTGGCTTCAACCGGCCAAAAAAGAATGTTAAAAAGTATCGCCGATATGCTCAAAGGCAAGCAGGGCCGTTTCCGACAAAATTTATTAGGCAAAAGAATTGACTACAGCGGCCGCAGCGTGATCGTTGTCGGTCCGGAGCTCAAGATGGATCAGTGCGGTCTGCCCAAAATTATGGCCCTGGAATTGTTTAAGCCGTTTATTATTTCCAAATTAATCCAGCGCGGGTTGGTTCATAATGTTAGAAGCGCTAATCGCTATATCGAAAGTGGACACGAAGAAATTTGGGATTTACTAGAAGAAGTAGTGGAGGGTTCATATGTTTTATTGAATCGCGCTCCCACTTTGCATCGCCTGGGCATCCAGGCCTTCCGCCCGATTTTAATCGATGGTCGGGCAATCCAGGTTCATCCCTTGGTTTGTCCGGCGTTTAATGCCGACTTTGATGGCGACCAAATGGCGGTTCATGTGCCATTGACCGAAGGGGCCCGCAAAGAAGCCAAGGAAATCATGCTCTCCACCAATAATATTTTGAAGCCGGCCGACGGCCGGCCAGTGGTGACGCCGCAGCAAGATATTATTTGGGGCTGCTATTACTTGACCACCATTAAAGAGACCGCAGAGCCAAAAGTTTTTTCGTCCCAAAATGAAGCGTTGTTGGCTTTTGAAAAGAAGCAAATAACCTTTCAGGATAAAATCAGGATTCGTTTTAAAAAGGGAGTCAAAAAAAGCAAAAAACAAGCCGCGGAAAAAATAGAGCTATTGGAAACCACTTTGGGCAGGATTCTTTTTAATTCGGTTTTGCCGGTCAGTTTGGATTTTATCAATGAAAGAGTGGGCAAAAAAGAATTGAGCAAAATTTTAAGCAATATTTTACGTCGGTTTGGTTCGGAGGAAACCGTTCGGACTCTTGATGATCTAAAAGAGCTTGGTTTTCGCCATTTGACCCGATCGGGACAGTCGCTGGGTATGGATGACTTGTCAGAAATTAAGGAACGAGAGGAGTTAATTAAGCAAGGTAATAAGAATTTGGATGAGATTGAGCAACAGTATCAGATGGGGCTTTTAACCGATGACGAAAGGCATGAAAAAATCGTGGAAATGTGGCTAAACATCAATAACAGCATTTTAAGCAAAGTAAAGGACTCTCTTTCCCAGGATAATTCTATTTTTAGCATGATTGATTCCGGCGCTCGTGGTTCTTGGGGGCAGCTGAGCCAGCTTATCGGCATGAAAGGCCCCGTGGTCAACCCAGCCTATGAAGTCATTGAATTGCCGGTTAAAGGTAATTTCAAAAAAGGTTTTGATGTTTTGGAATTTTTTATCTCCACTCACGGCGCTCGCAAAGGATTAACCGATACCGCTCTGCGCACTTCTTCCGCCGGCTATCTGACCAGAAGGCTGGTTGACGTCTCTCAAGACGTGGTGGTGGCCGAAGAGGATTGCGGCGACAAAGACGGATTGGTTCTGACCAGGACGGAAAGCGAAGCCATGAATAAAAATTTAGTCGACAGAATAGTTGGCCGTTATTTGGCTGAAGATATCAGCGATCCCAAAACCGGTAAGACCGTAGTGGCCAAGGGAGAATTAGTCAAAGAAGAATTAGTTGATAAACTGAAGGAATTAAAGCTAAATCAGGTTCGTATTCGTTCGGTTTTGACTTGTAAGAGCCTGGAAGGCGCTTGTCAGAAATGTTATGGCTATGATCTGGCTCATAATCAATTGGTGGAAAAGGGCACGGCGGTGGGAATTATCGCGGCGCAAAGCGTGGGCGAACCGGGCACCCAGCTGACCATGAGAACCTTTCATACCGGCGGCGTGGCTTCGGAAGGCGATATCACTCAAGGCTTGCCCAGAGTAGAAGAATTGTTTGAGGCTCGAATGCCAAAAGCAAAAGCGGTAATTGCCGAGGTGGCCGGAAAATTAAGTATCAAAGAAGGACAAAGAGAGGTCAAAAACACCGAAGGTAAAACCGTCATGGCCACTTCAAGTCGGGAAAGAATCTTGCAGATTAGCTATAAAGATCAGGTTGAAGATAAAATCAATTTCACCAGCAAGAGCGCCAAGTTAAAAGTCAAGGATAGTGAGAAGGTAAAATTGGGACAAGTATTATTTGTTGAAGACGAGAAAGAGACTACCAGTCCTTTTGAGGCCAAGGTGCGATTAGAAAAAGACGGCGTGGTTTTGATCAGTGACGGTTTGGGAGTGAAGGAATATATTATTCCGATTTCTCGTGCCATATTGGTCAAAGATGGCGACGAGGTGGAGGCCGGCGATCAATTAACCGAAGGCAGTCTGGATTTACATCAGACTTACAGTCTGAAAGGACAGGAGTTCACCCAGAAATACATCATGAAAGAGATTCATCTGGTTTATTCTTCCCAGGGACAAAATTTGAACGACAAACACGTGGAAATTATTGTCAGGCAAATGTTTTCCAAGGTTTACATTAAAGACGCTGGCGACAGCGATCTGATGCCGGGAGAGGTGATCGGCTACATGGAAATCGCCAATATCAACAAAGAACTGAAAAAACAGGGTAAAAAAGAAGTTGCATTCGACAGATTACTCTTGGGCATTACCAAGGTTTCTTTGTCCACCAGCAGCTGGTTGGCGGCCGCCTCTTTCCAGGAGACAGCCAAGGTATTAATTGATGCTTCCATTTCCGGTCGAACAGACGACCTTTCCGGATTAAAAGAAAATATAATTATCGGCCGCCTGATTCCGGCCGGTACCGGTTTCAAAAAAACCTAGCGAATCTTAATAAAATTAAGCCCCGTTAAAAGCGGGGTTTTTTTTATTTAAATTTAGATAAAAATAATTTAATTAATAAGACTTTAAGAGACATTAGAGATATTCAGTGATATGTATTACTTATAATTTGACATTAATATACAATTTTTGTTATGCTGAAAGTAGTTGGGGAAAAGTTAAATTTTTATTATCTAATGTTTAACTCGGAATATAATTTGTTGACAATGGAACAGGTGGCCCAGCGTCTGGGAGTTTCGTTAAAGACGATTTATCGCTGGATAGAATCCGGCCAATTACCGGTATCTTTGGTTGGCCGGAGAACTTATCGTATTTTTGAACGTGATTTTGTCAGATTTGTTTATTCCAGACAAATCAACAGACACGTAAATAAAAAAAGATAATTTTTAAAGAAATGTTAAAACGAAGTAAAAAATTTATTTTACTGATGGCAGCGGTCGGCGTGTTGTTTTTTGGCGTTAATTTCTCCGGTGCCGCCATGAGTTCTGATAATTATCAGATTTGGGCGGACGTTATTTCCGTCGGCGGGATTGAGAAGGCTAGCTCCACTAATTATCGGATGCACACCACCTTGGGCGAAGGAGCCAGTGGTCGCTTCTCCTCCAGCGGTGATTCGGGCCGAGCCGGCTTCAGAGAAATGCAAAAGTTTCATTTAACCTTGAGTCTCGGCGCCAGCGCTTTGGCCCTGGGCGAATTAAAAACAACAGAAACCAAGTCCGCCAGCCATACCTTAACCGTCGAATCAAATTCTGACACGGGCATCAGCGTCACTTTTTCTGGCAGCACTCTGGCTTGCGCCAGTTGCTCCGGCACCAATAGTGTCAGCGGCATCGGAGGCACCGCTGCCAGCTCGGCGATTGGCACCAGCCAGTTCGGCTTTAACTCGATTATTGATTTGAGCCAGAGCGCCTCGACTCCGCTGGCGGGCGCGGTGTCTCCTTATAACACTTCCGGCCAATACGCTTTTAGTAGCGGCTCACAGGTTATTAGCGCCACCACGGCAGTCAATCGAAGCGTTTTTAATATTAATTATATCGCCAACATCAATGGCAATGAAACGGGCGGCAGCTACAACACAACCATTACCTACACGGCGACTGCCAACTTTTAATTAACAAATACTTAATCAAAATGAGGATAAAAAAAATTTATATTTTACCGGCAATTTTGTTTCTGGCCATTATTTTGCCCAATTTGGCCAAGGCGTTCTCGGTTTCGCCGCCGATAATAGAGACAGATTTGAATCCCGGCCAATCTGGTCTAGAAAATCTGGTTTTGTTTAACGAAACCGAACAGGAAGTTTTTTTAAACGGCTACGTAGAGACATTTAGGCCCAGAGGCGAGGCGGGCGAGGTGGAAGTGGTGCCACCGGCTGTTTCCCAGCAGGCGGTTGCCTGGCTTAAATTGCCTGAAAATTCTCTAAGCTTGAAGCCGGGAGAAGAAAAAACAGTGCCTCTGATAATTAACGTGTCCAAAACCGCCCAGGTTGGCGGCTATTATTTGGCGGTTATGTGGGAAACGTCGCTAGGGCCCAAAAAACAAACCAACCAGGTTCAGGTTTCCGGGCGGCTGGGCGTTTTGATTTTTTTGCGGGTTGAAGGCGCAGCCAAGGAAGAAATTTCTTTGAAGGATTTTCGGCTGGCAGAAAAAAAACAGGTGTTCGATCGTTTGCCGGTCGGTTTTGTGAGTCGCCTAGAAAACACCGGCAACGTTCATCTAAAACCAAAAGGATTAATTATCATCAAAAGTATTTTTGGCGTTGACGAGGTTTTGCCTTTTAACGAGGAGGAAAAAAATATCATGCCCCAGAGCATCAGAAGTTTTAACAATGACTGGGTTAAGGCCGGAGACAGGGCAAAGGCTGGTGGTTTTTGGTCGGAACTGAAGGCGGAACTAGGGCAATTTGCCTGCGGCCGGTTTTCGGCCCAGTTACAAGCGGAATACGGTCCAGATCATCAAAAAATAAATTCGGAAAAAATTTATTTTTGGGTGTTGCCCTGGCGCCTCTTACTTTTAGCCGCAATCGGATTAATAATTTTTTTAGTTGCAACATTAACCTTAAGAAAAATTAGCAAAAATAAGAGCGCTTAATGAAAAAAATATTTTTTTTAATAATCATTTTTATCGTTTTAACCAGCTTGATCTGGGCGGGTGTGGTTTTGGCTGTTAGCGAGAGTCGCGGCAGTAGTGTCAATATTAATGCCACCATTCCTACTTCCGGCGGCCCGCCGGGCTGTCCGCCGAATTGTCCGCCCAAGCCGGATTCTTTGGTAATCGACCAGATTTCGGCTGTCGGCTTCTGCACCTCGGCCACGGTTAACTGGCATACCTACCTTAGTCCCAGCGGCAAAGTAGCCAAAAGTACCGGCGTAGTCAGCTACTGGCCCAGTGGCCATCCAGAAGAAAAAGCTACAGTCAGCTCAACAGTGCCTTCGGAGTTTCACTCAGTGAATTTAAACGATTTAGAGCCACTGACTGCTTATGATTATGACATCACCGCTACCGCTGCAATCGGAGGAGCGTCTAGTGGCACCCTTAACTTCACTACCACTTGCGGCATCATTAATGCTTCGATTGTCGCCGAGCCGGAAGAGCGGGGAGTGAAAATTATCGTCAGCTATCCCGACGACCCGGATATTAGCAAAGTGATTATCAGAAAAAAAATCAACAGCGTTCCCCTTGATCAAAGCGATGGCGTTGAATTCTACTACGACGCGCAGCCGCATCCGCCTTTAAGCAGTGAGTTATTTTTTGACCCGCATTTAGCCGGTGATCCGGGGCAACGCGATTATGACAATTTTTCTAATTTGAATGATAATTACTGTTACGCGGTTTTTATTTGCAACAGCCACAATAACTGCTCCTCCGGTTCTTACGATTGCGCTCGCAGAGCCATACCAGAAGCCGATGGACTAATGGCTGTGCCCGGAAATGGGCGAATCGAGCTGCTCTGGTCCAATCCCGGCGATAATAGCGCCAGCGATTTTATTTTTAGCAAGACGCGACTGATAAAAACCGGAGAGAATTGCTTGGCAGCTGACCCTACAGGAGGCGTGCTTCTAAGAGAAGGCGAGGCTACCGGCTATTTGGACGGCGCTTTGGAAAACAATCAGACTTATTATTACAAACTATTTGTCAAAAATAGCTATGGCGAATATTCCGACGGCTTATGCTTAAGAGCCGTGCCTTCGGCTCAGGCTCAAGCCAGGTGTATTAGCGGCGTTCGTTTGCAAAATGGCGACAAAAAAATAGAGGCTACTTGGATAAATCCGGAAAATGAAGCCGGGGTTTTTGAGCTGGACAGTGTCCAGTGGCAGAGAGATTCTTCTTGTGTTGTCTCTGCCGGTAGCGGCCAGACCATTTACAGCGGCCTGGGAAATAGTTTTTCTGATACCAACGTTAATAACGGTTCTCTCTATGCTTATAGCAGTTTTGTAAATTATAATAATGATAGTACCGCCAGCTGCGGTTGTTTTTACGGCTTACCTGCGACAGAAACCGAGTTGCCAGAAGAAGTTTGTCCGGAGTGTTCGCTTAGTTTACAGCGGCCCAGCTTTAAATTTTATGTCAACTCCGGAGCCTTAGAACTTTTGGCCAACCAAAACAAACTAGACCTCCTGGCCGGCTACGATTTTTCAATCATCGCCGACCAAAGGGCTTTGCCTAAGCCGGTATCGCTTATGGTGGCCCAGCTTCAAGGCAAGAATTATTTTTTTTCGCTAAATAATTTACAGCAATCATATCAGGCTTCGCTAGCAACGCCTTTTAAGGAAGGAAGTTATAGTTTACAAATTACCACGGTTTACCAAGACAAAACCAAATCGGTGGAAACTTGGTATTTGATGATTTGGCCGCGCGGCGTGATCTTAGACGAAATCGGTCGTCCCATTAAAGGAGCCACTGTCTCGCTTTGGGCCGATAATGGCTCTTTGTCGGCCGGCCTGGGTTTTGCCAACCCCCAATCAACCGATACTTTTGGATCATACGGTTTAATGGTGGCCAGTGGCAAGTATTATCTGGAAGTCGAATATAGGGGCTACCAAAAAGAGCGCTTGGCTGTCGAGATTAAAAACAACATTGTCAATGCCAACTTCAGGCTGATAAAAATAAAAAGTTTTTTGGAACAAGTTGTCGGGTCTTTGTCTAACTTGCTGCCGCCAGCCCGCCAAGCCAACAATTACATTGCTCCGGGCATAATGCTAATGGCTTTAATTAATACGGCGGCGGCTGTGCCTTTTTGGAATTTTGTTTATTATTTACAATATCTTTTCACCGAGCCGTTGGCTTGGCTGTTTAGGCGGCGGCGACAGGGCTGGGGAGTGGTCTTTAACTCTATCACTAAAAAACCGGTTGACCTGGCAGTAGTGCGGCTCTATGACCGTCAAGCGGGGCGGTTGTTGCGTTCACGGGTGACGGATAAGGAGGGAAGATACAGTTTTTTGGTGGGTCAGGGAGTTTATTACTTGGAGGTGATCAAGGCGGGATTTGTCTTTCCCTCGAACATTTTAAAAGGCGTTAATGAGGACAGGAGTTACACCGATATTTATCATGGTCAAAACATTGAAATTAGAGACGACCAAAAAGGAATTATTATCGCCAACATACCTCTGGATCAAGAGGAACTAAAGATTACCGACAAACAGGTAATCAGTCGTGACTTTTGGAGAAAGGTTAAAGAGAATATTAGCGTTGTCAGCCCGATTTTAGCCATCATTTCTTTCGCAGTGTCGCCCACGATTTTGATTGGTTCTTTTACCATCTTGCATCTGATTTTGTATCTTTTCTTTAGAAGGCTGGCCAAAACCAGACAGGCCAAGCCCTGGGGCGTCATTTACAATAAAGACAATAAAAAGTCATTGGCTAAGTCGGTAGTTCGAATTATCGCGCCGGAATACAACCGGATGCTCGAAGCCCAGGTGACCGACAATTATGGGCGTTATGGTTTTTTGGTGGACAATAATATTTATTATGTTACGGCCAACAAAGATGGTTACCGGGAGAAAAAGAGCGACGAGATTAATCTGGTTGGCAAAAAATCGAGCGAGGTGGTGGGGCAGGATTTGTCGCTGGAGCCGGTGAGCGGCAAGGGCGC
This sequence comes from Patescibacteria group bacterium, assembly GCA_041649575.1. Taxonomy (GTDB): domain Bacteria; phylum Patescibacteriota; class Patescibacteriia; order 2-01-FULL-39-33; family 2-01-FULL-39-33; genus JBAZMW01. Next base: position 100,012 of record JBAZMW010000005.1, read on the forward strand.
AGTTGATTTTGGCGTCGGCTCGGAAACGGAAAAAACCACTGCAACGGAGGTTTTGGCTTCGCCCCAAGCGGCAGGTGGCCAGGATAATACCGCGCCAGAATCCAAGGAAGAAGCTAAGCAGCCGGACGAAATCGTCGCTGCCGCCGTTTCTGAAGTCAAAAGCGAAAACAAAGAAGTTATAAAAGAGGATTATCGTGGTTAAATTTTGTCAATTGAGAACAATTAAGTATATAAATACTACAAATAGTAATTATTCTTTATTTAATTATCTAAATTAGGTATTTATATATAAATTTAATACCTGTTGATAACTTTTTATTGACAATTGAGAACATAATCTTTTATAATTAACTTAAATACCAACAGCTAAAAATTAGCATAAAATGAGTAAAAACAGATTGTTTTATAAGCCATAATATTTTTTTATTCTGGCTTTTTATTTTTAAATAATAATGAGCAATCGGATTCTGACAATTGAAGAAGTGGCCAAAACCATGAAGGTCAGTCTAAAAACTGTTTACCGCTGGATTAGTGCCGGCCAGTTGCCGGCTGCCAAAATTGGCTATAAAACCTACCGAGTTTTTGAAGGCGATTTAATTAAATTTTTAAGGCGCCATATGTTTTCTTCGGCGCGCCGTCTAAGATAGAACAAACAACCGCCATGTCTTTTTTAACGATAGAAAAATTTACTCCTAACTACAAAACCAGAATTATTAAAAAGCTAGTTTTAGCTATAGTTTTGCTTGTCGTGCCCCTAGTGGTTTTGGCGGCTTGGGCTTTTTTGGGAATGATGACCAATTCGGAATTCTTTTTGGCCCAAGCCGCCGTCGGGATTAACAAACAAATAAATTATCAGGGCAAGATTGCCAACTCCAGCGGCAATAATTTAACCGACGGTAATTACAGTTTTAAATTTGAATTATACGATGCGCCGGATGCCGGCACCTTGCTTTGGAGCGAGGAATGGAAGACCGGCAGCGGGGCTGGTCCGGTGCAGTTAGTCGATAGTGTTTTTTCGGTGGCTCTGGGCACTTCGACGGCTTTGACCTCCAGTTTGTTTGCCAATGATAATTTATATTTACAGGTCTATTTGGATGCTGACAGTAACGGCGTTTATGAAGAAACTTTTTCTCCAAGAAAAAGAATTACCGCCAGTCCCTATGCTTTTAATTCCGATACGCTCGATGGTTATGACGCTACTACCACAGCCACAGCCAATAAGTTGTTGGTTTTAGACGGTAGCGCCGGTCTGACTTTAAATAGCGTGACCACCACTGGTTCTTTTTATGCCGGCAGTTATGCTTCTTCCACCGGCGGGCTCTATAGCCAAGGCAACGGGCATTTTGGCGGGACTTTGACGGTTGATGGCAATGCCACCACCAGCGGCCATTATTATGTTGGAGGCGATCTGACTGTCGACGACAATTTTTATGTCTTGGACAGCTCCAACGCCGCTGCATTATACAGCCTGAATCCAAGCTTGAATTTTTCTTTTCTGGCTTCCACCACCTTTACCAGTCTAAGCAATCATACTTACAGTTATACTTTCAATTCTTACCTTGATCCCAGCGCTGATTCGAGCTATTACCACTATAATTTTTTAAACGCCATAAATATTAACTCCAATAACACCAAAAACATACAAGCATTAGTAGCCGACAGCAACGTGGTTGTTCATTATGGCACCGGCAATTTGACTTACGGTTATGGCCAATTGAGCACCGTGGAGTTAGCTGGCCTGGGCAACATAACCACGGCTAGCGGCGGCTGGTTTGAAGTCGCCAGTGGCGTGGATGTTGCGGCCGGTAATATTACCAACGCCTTGGGTGTTATGGGTAAGGTAAATAATGACGTTTATGGTGGCGCTATCACCAGCGCTCAAGCTATTTCGGGCATTATAAATAATGATGGCGGGACAATAACCGATGCTTATGGCCTAAGAATATACGTGCCCAGCGGTAGTGGGGTCATTAATAATGACTATGGCGTTTATATCGAAAATCAAAATCGTGGCGGTAGCTTAAATTATAATATTTATTCCGCTGGTACCACGGGCCTTAATTATTTTGGCGGGCAGGTGGGCATTGCCACCACTACCCCCTGGTCTGGCTATGAACTAGCCGTTACTGGTGACGAAGTCTTGACGGGTAATCTCAAAGTCCTTGGCTACGGCCAATTTAACAATGTCTCCACCACCGATACTCTCTATGTTGGCGGTTATGCCTCTACCACCGGGGGCCTCTATACCCAAAGCAATGGCTGGTTTGGCAGTGCCGTGACAGTTGGTTCTAAACTGGGCATTGCCACCACCACTCCCTGGGATAGCTACGAGTTAGCCATTACCGGTGACGCTATTTTGACGGGTAATCTCAAAGTGCTCGGCTACGGCCAATTCAACAATGTCTCCACCACCGATACCCTTTATGTGGGCGGCTATGCTTCCACCACCGGAGGATTATATACCCAGGGCAATGGGCATTTTGGTGGCAATCTCACAGTTGATAATAACGCCACCACCACCGGCTATCTCACGGTTGGCACTGCTCCCACGGGCGCCACTTTCTCCAGTGGCAACCTAAACATCCAGAATAGCTTGGTAGTGGGAGGCGGCATCACTCTGGGCGGAGTCTACCGCGACACTTGGCCCGCCGGCAGCGTTGGCAGCGCCGGTAGTTTCTGGGCCACCACCTCTAACAGTCTGATAGGTTATCCCGACCTAAGCGGCTTCTATGCCATTGTGATTGGCGGATCAGCCACCACCTCCAACATTTCCAACAAACTTAAATTAGAGGTAACCGGCGGCGACTTCGGCGTTGATTTGACCGATGAAACCTTCTTCGTGGACAGTACCAATAACAGTGTTGGCATTGCTACCACCACTCCCTGGTCTGGCTATGAGCTGGCCATCACCGGTGATGAGGTTTTGACGGGTAATTTGTATGGTTTGGGATCGGCCACCACTAGTCAAAGTTTATATGTTGGCACTCAAATTAATGTGGCCACCTCTTCTCCCTGGTCTGGTTATGAACTGGCCCTGGCTGGCGACGCCGTTGTTTCTGGTAATTTTTATAACAAGGGCAACGCCACCACCACCGGCAGTCTTTATGCTAATGAGATTTTTTCTGCCGGCACCCAGCTTTTAGGCAGTGGCGCCGCTAGTGTTGATGCTTTGTCTGTTATTGGCTTGCACTCTGGTTACAGTGCCAATCTGGCCATTTATGCCAAGGATAGTGATGGCACGGATAACGTCAGTATAGTGGCAATCGGTAAAAACGCAAACGACCTAGCCAATAGAGAATTGTTTAGTCTGGGTTGGAACGCGGCGGGCACTTATGATATTAATACTTTCGCGGCTGGTAGCGGAGTGGTTCGTGATTTACGGATTTATACCGGGAATAACAGCACTCAATTATACTTGGATTCCACTGGCGATGTCAGGATTCCCGACTTGAACTCCACCTCCAGCTATATTGGCAACCTCACTGTCTATAATAATGCCAATTTTAATTCCATTACCACCACCGACTCCCTCTACGTAGGCGGCTATGCCTCCTCCACAGGCGGCTTATTTACCAAAGGCAACGGGCATTTTGGCGGCAATTTAACAGTAGATGGCAATGTGACAACTACCGGCATTATTGACGTTCAACAATATCTCTGGAACTCTCTGGCTGATTTGAGTGTTCAAGACGGACTAAGTGTCAGTGGCAACGCCACCACCAGCGGCTATCTTACGGTTGGCACTGCTCCCACGGGCGCCACTTTCTCCAGTGGCAATTTAAACATCCAAAACAGCTTGGTAGTGGGAGGCGGCATCACTCTGGGCGGAGTCTACCGCGACACTTGGCCAGCCGGCGGCGTTGGCAGCGCCGGCAGCTTTTGGGCCACCACCTCTAACAGTCTGATAGGTTATCCCGACCTAAGCGGTTTCTACGCTATTGTGATCGGTGGCGCAGCCACCACTTCTAATATTTCTAACAATCTTAAATTAGAGGTAACCGGCGGCGACTTTGGCGTTGACTTAACCGATGAAACCTTCTTCGTGGACAGCACCAACAACAGTGTAGGCATTGCCACCACCACCCCTTGGTCTGGCTACGAACTAGCCATCACCGGTGACGCTGTTTTGACGGGCAATCTCAAAGTGCTTGGCTACGGCCAATTCAACAATGTCTCCACCACCGATACTCTCTACGTGGGCGGCTATGCCTCCACCACCGGGGGCCTCTATACCCAAAGCAATGGCTGGTTTGGCAGTGCCGTGACAGTTGGTTCTAAACTGGGCATTGCCACCACTACCCCTTGGGATAGCTATGAACTAGCCATAACCGGTGACGCTGTTTTGACTGGTAATCTCAAAGTACTTGGCTACGGCCAATTCAACAACGTCTCCACCACTGATACTCTCTACGTGGGCGGCTATGCTTCCACCACCGGAGGATTATATACCCAGGGATTATTAAGAGGTGGCGGAGGGCTGACTGCAGAAGGCACGATTAGTTTGCCCAGTAATTCAATTACCGACGCCATGGTGGTCAACACTATCACTGCTTCTAATTATTTACCATTAACCGGTGGCACTTTAACTGGTTTGCTCTCCGGCACCTCGGCCAGTTTCTCCAATGCTGTCACCAGCACCAAGTATATAATGATTGGTTCGGGGACGGTTAACAATCTTGATTATGTCGGCGATCTTTATGTGTCTGACGATGTAGAAATTGACGGCTCACTCTGGGTGCCGAACGCGACCACAACTAATTCTTTGTATGCCGGCAGTAATATTAGTATTGGCATTAATCCGACTCCATATTACGCTCTTTCGGTACTGGGCAGTGCCACTACTTCCGGAGTTTCGGTGGTTGGCACTAATGTATATGTTGGCTACGCTAGCGGCAGCGATGACGATTATCTTTATTTTGACGCCGGCAATGAATCGTTGCTTTGGGATAACAGCCCTGGAGAGTTTGTTTTAAGTGACGATTTGCAAATTCAGGGCAACGCCACCACCACGGGAAAATTAGTGGTGGGCAACGGAACTACGGTGGATAATTCCGGCAGGTATGGTATTTTTTCAAGCTCTTTGGAAAGCGTGGCATTTCCGGGGGGCAGTTATGGGTTGTATGCTTCCAGCACCAACACCGGCCCGGCTGGTTGGGCGGCAGGTGTTTTTGGAAAAGGAGCCGGCACCAATAGTGCTGTTGGAGCTTACGGTGTTTTTGGTGAAGCTATTGATTATAATGTTGGTTATAATTACGGCGTTTATGGCAAAGCCGCTAGCGCGGCTACTACTAATTACGGCGTTTATGGCTTGGCCTCGGGAGCCAGTGATTACGCCGGTTATTTTGAAGGCAATTTAGGGGTTACGGCCACCACCACAATTACAAAGGGATTAGTGGTTGATACAAGCAGCTTGTTTGTTAATTATGATACAAACAGGGTTGGCGTTGGCACCACCACGCCCAGCCGGCCGCTTTCGGTTGTTGGACAGATATTTACCTCGCAAGACGGCAGCGATCCGTCTCTGGTTAGTTTTGGCGGGATGGTGGTGATGGATAATAGTAATGGCCAGGGCTGGTATATTGCCGGCAGATCGCAGGACACCACTGGCCTAAGAGGCAGTTTAAAATTTGATTCATGCTCTGACTTTGACTGCGGAGCTGGCGGAACTCTCAATATTATGGAGTTAACCAGAAGCGGCAGGGTCGGCATTGCCACCACCACGCCGCAGTATCGTTTGCAGGTAGGCAGTATTATTGGCAACACCTTTTTTTCAGTGGACAGTCTGGGCAATGCCACTACCAGCGCCAACTTGACGGTTAAAAATTTACCCAATCAAACCACCGGCAGCGCCGCCAATGTTTTTGTGGACAGTAATGGCCTGTTATTTAAGTCGTCTTCCTCTCTTCGTTATAAAACAGATATAAATTATGGCGGCGTTGATGGTAGTATTTTGTATCAACTGCAGCCAGTATCTTTCAAAGATAAAAATACCGGAGTTGATTATATTGGTTTTATTGCCGAAGATGTGGCGCTGGTCGAACCAAGACTGGTGTCCTATGACGCCAGCGGCAATCCTGACGGTTTGCATTATGGCAATTTTTCCGCCCTGATCACCAAAGCCGTACAGGAGTTGTCGGCCAGGGTCGATGCTTTAGAGGTTGATGGTTCTGCCGACGCTGCCAGTGGTGGATTGCCAGTGGTGGATTCTCCTGGCAGTAACCTCGATAGCTTGACCGTGCAACAGGCGGCTAATTTCTATGGCACGATTACGGTTTATGGGGAGGCGGGTTTTGTTTCCAAGGTCACTTTTGAGAAAGAAGTGGAGTTTAAGGATCATTTAACGGTAGCTGGCGATACTGCCGGCACGGCTATTATTACGGCCGGAGCAACCAGCACGGAAATTTTATTTGGCAAGGAATACCAGGAAGCGCCAAAAGTGGTGGCTAATCTACAAATAAAAGGCGCACCGATTTTTGTCCAGTGGGGTATTGCCGATAAATCAACCAAGGGTTTCAGGATAGTCTTGGCAGAGCCGGTTTTGGCAGATTTGGAATTTGATTGGGTGGCTTTGGCCAATAAAGCTGGCGGCCAGGTGGCCGGAGAGCAAGAGCAGGCAGTGGTTGTCGGTTGTACCAATCCCGAGGCCACTAATTACAATCCGGCTGCCACCCAGGATGATGGCTCTTGCATCCTGCAGCCAGCGGAAACTCCCCCGGCCGATCAAGCCGGCAGTCAAGATGCCGCCGCGCCGCCAGTGGAGACGCCGCTTCCCCAGAGCGATAATCCAGCGCCGACCGGTTAATGCCTTTTGCCTCAGGGATCAGAAAGTGCTAAAATTATAATTCGTTCACGAGCTATGTCTTACCGCAAGAAAAAAAGAAATAAATTAAAATTTCTGGGAAAAAATAGGAAGACCGGTTATTCAAATTTATCCGATTTGGACGACCTTGGTTTTGGCAAAAGTTGGCGAAGCGGAAATCATTGGCAAGTCGGTTCGGAAACCAAAAAAGGAATTTTTATCATAATTTTATTTTTACTGGCGGCCTTGAGTCTGCTGGGGTTGTTCGATTTATCTGGTGAATTTGGCCGAGTAATTGTCCATATTTTATCTTTGATTTTTGGCGGTCTGAATTGGTTGTTTCCGGTTTTAGCGATTATTTTGGGCTATTTTTTGCTGCGGCCGGAAAAGTACCAAGTTAGAATAATTAATTATATCGGCGGGATCCTGCTGGTTTTGGGGGCAACCTCATTGTGGCATTTGTGGTATTTGCGGCAGGGTTTTTTAAAGCCGCTCGCCTTGGCCAAAGAAGGCTTGGGTGGCGGTTTTGCCGGCTTTGTCCTATCGGCCCCTTTATTGAACTTCATGGGCCTCTGGGGAGCAGCAGCTGTCTGTTTGGCGATACTATTGGTTGGTATTTTATTAACTTTTGAAACCTCGCTCTACGGGTTAATGTGGCCTATTAGGCTGTTGGGGTTTCTGGGCTCAAGAATAAAAGAGTTTTATCTGGTGGCCAGAGAGAATTCCGGCCAGAGAATCATTAGCGCCGAGGATGATTATGAGGAGAGCGAGGAGGAGAAAGATTTGAGCCCTCAGGAAGAAAACGAAGAAGAAAGAGAAGAAAGCACAGGCGAAGAAGAAAATGAACCGCAATTTAAAAGAAAGGAAATAGCGCAAAAGTCAGAGGAAGAAGCTATTGTCAAACCAAAAAAATTCGGCAGAAAAATTGAATTGCCAATTAGTTTGCTGACTGCCAGGCCGACCAAGCCGACCAGCGGCGATATCAAAGCCAACCAGGAAATAATCAGAAAAACTTTGGCTAACTTTGGCATCGAAGTGGAAATGGGGGACGTCAACATCGGACCGACGGTGACGCAATATACTCTGCGGCCGGCAGACGGGGTCAAGCTCTCGCGAATTATTGTTTTAAACAGCGACCTGGCCCTGGCTTTGGCGGCTCACCCAATTAGGATCGAGGCGCCCATACCCGGCAAATCATTAGTGGGCATTGAAGTGCCCAACAAGCTGGCGGCTCGTGTGACCATGGGCGAGCTTTTATCCAGCCGCGAGTTTCAGCAGAGAAGCAATAATCTGTTTATTTCTCTGGGCAAGGATGTTAGCGGCAAAGCTTGTTTTGCCCAGCTAGATCGGATGCCGCATCTTTTGATAGCCGGCGCCACCGGTTCTGGCAAATCAGTTTGTATTAATTCTATAATTGTCAGCCTGTTATATCAGAATAGTCCCGATGATCTAAAATTTATTTTGGTCGATCCCAAGAGAGTGGAATTGCCGATTTATAATAATATCCCTTATCTGCTGACCCCGGTGATTACTGATGTCAAAAAAACCATTAACGCGCTTAAATGGACTATTGTCGAAATGGAAAAGCGTTTTGAATTGTTATCAAGGATGGGTAAAAGAAATATTGCCGCTTATAATCAAGCTGCCACCGATAAGTTGCCTTATATTATTTTTATTATTGATGAGCTGGCTGATTTGATGAGTACGGCTGCTAACGACGTGGAGGCGGGAATAGTGCGTTTGGCGCAGATGGCGCGAGCGGTTGGCATTCATTTAATTTTGGCGACTCAAAGGCCATCAGTCGAGGTAATTACCGGACTTATCAAGGCCAATATACCGGCTCGGGTTGCTTTTTCGGTGGCCTCGCTAATTGATTCGCGAACCATTTTAGACAGCTCGGGAGCGGAGAAACTGGTTGGCCGCGGCGACATGCTTTTCCTGGGACCGGAAATTAGCAAGCCCAAAAGAATTCAGGGCGTGTTTATGTCCGACCAGGAGATAAAGAGCGTGGTGGATTATATCAGGTGTCAGGGAGAGGCCAATTATTTGGAAGAGATAGTCGAGCGGCCGGCCGTCGGCAGTTTTTCCGGTGGCGCTTTTGCCTCCGACGACGGCGATCCGCTGATGGGTGAAGCCAAAGAAATTATTCGCCAGTCGGGCAAGGCCTCGGCTTCGCTGTTGCAGCGCAGGCTCAAGCTCGGCTATGCCCGGGCGGCCAGAATCCTGGATTTATTGGAGGAGGAAGGGGTGATCGGGCCGGCCGATGGCGCCAAACCGCGTGAAGTGTTTTTGGACAAACTGGGCGGGGTTGATGCTTTGAATTTCGCTGCTCGCGAGCATGATTTGACCGGAGAATTGGTCGAGGCGGAAGAATTTGAAGAAGAAACCGAGGGTGAAAACACGGTTTTCGACAGCGAAGCGGCGGAAGACCTCGAGGCTGCGGAGGAGGAAGAGGAAGAGGAGAAGGAAGAAGAAGAGGAGGAAGATAAAATTGAACCGAAAGAAAATATGAGACAGAACGGCGCTGATAAAAAAGCGAAGAATTTTGCCGATGACGAATGGACCTAATTATTATTTTATGAATCATTTTATCAGTAATCGGATTGTCCGGGGGAAAACTCTAGGCGACAAACTAAGCGAGGCCAGAGAAGATCGCGATGTGAGCTTGGAAAAAGCGGCCAAAGATTTGAATATTTCTTATAAATATTTGTTAGCGCTGGAAGAAAATAAATTATCAGACTTGCCGGGCCGAGCTTATGTTAGAAATTTTTTGAAACTTTATTGCGCTTATCTTAAATTGAATTTTAATGACTGCTGGCAAGCGGCCCGGGAGCTAGAAACCATAGAGTCGGTCAAACGCCAAGGCACCATTAATAAAAAAATTTTTTTCGCCTGGCCCAGGCTTATCAGGCGGTTGCTATTGGTGTTTTTGGTAGCAGCGGTTTTTGTGTTTTTGGTTTTCAAGGTCCAGGAAATTTTTGCTCCGCCACCTTTGACGATAAACACACCCAAAGACGGATCCATGATAGCCGATAAGCAAGTTCAGATTATTGGCAAATCGCAGCCGGAAGTGGAAATTCTAATCAATAATAAAAATATTTTTGTGGATAAGAATGGGGAATTTAAGACTACGGCCGACTTGCAAAAGGGATTAAATTTGATTAAGATAACAGCGAAGAAGAGATACAGCCGGACCAGCGAAACGTTAATCAGGGTGCTTTTAACGGAAGCCCAAACGCCGTAATTAAAAAATAAATAATTATTCAATTTATGCCCAAGAAGACCGCGGAAGGAGGAGAAATTTCTGAAAAATTACAAGCCGTAGAATCGGCAATTAGCCAGATAAAAGATCGTTTTGGCGATGGTTCGATTATGAAGTTTGGTGAAGCCAGAATAATGCAGGTGGACGCGGTTTCTACTGGCTGCCTGTCGCTGGACATTGCTTTAGGCGTGGGCGGTGTGCCTCGCGGCAGAATCGTGGAGATTTTTGGTCCGGAGGCGTCCGGCAAAACCACCTTGGCCCAACACATTGTGGCCGAAGTACAAAAAATGGGAGGCATCGCGGCTTTTGTCGATGCCGAACACGCGCTTGACCCGGATTACGCCAAAAAGATCGGTGTCAAAGTGGACGAGCTGCTGATTTCCCAGCCGGATACCGGCGAGCAGGCTCTGGAAATAGTGGAGACTCTGGTGCGTTCCAATGCGGTGGACGTGGTGGTGGTAGACAGTGTGGCGGCTTTGGTGCCTAAGGCGGAAATCGAAGGGGATATGGGCGACCAGCACATGGGACTACAGGCCCGGCTGATGAGTCAGGCGCTAAGAAAGTTAACCGCCGCGATTTCCAAAAGCCGGACAGTTTTGATATTCATTAATCAGACCAGGCAGAAGATCGGTGTTTTTTTTGGCAATCCCGAAACCACTACCGGCGGTATGGCACTCAAATTTTATTCCTCGGTAAGAATCGAAGTGCGGCGCAGCGCCCAGATCAAACAAGGCGAGAAACACATCGGCAATCGGGTGAAAGTCAAAATAGTCAAAAATAAAGTGGCGCCGCCATTTCAAACTTGCGAGTTTGATATTATGTATAATGAGGGCATTTCTCTCTCGGGCGACCTCCTAGATATCGGGGTGGAAAAAGGAGTGATTAAAAAGTCTGGCAATTCCTATTCTTTCGGCGAAGAAAAATTAGGCAGCGGCAGGGAAAACGCCAAGTCTTATCTAAGAGTCAATCCCAAACTAATGAAGCTTATTAGACAAACGGTTTGGGAAGAAGTGGAGCAAGCCAAGAGCGAAGACAAAACAGCCGGTACTTCGGCGGTCTCCGAAAACGAATAAATTTGGAAATTACAAAAAGCCTCCCGATTATAGTCGGGAGGCTTTTGAATATAATTTTTTAAACCCTTTCCACATACTGGCCGGTTTCAGTGTTGATTCTGACAACGTCGCCTTCCTTGATAAAAAGCGGCACCTGAACGCTAAGGCCGGTTTCCAGTTCGGCGGTTTTGGTCACTCTTCCTTGAGCGCTGTTGCCTTTGACGCCCTCGGGAGCGGAGACAACTTTCAGCTCCACCTTAGGCAACAGGGAGACGGAGACCGGGTTACCGTTAAAATACAAGGCATCCACTTTATCGCCTTCTTTGAGATAATTGGTCTGATCGCCCAAAGAATCCTGGCTAATGGAAAATTGGTCAAAGTCGTCTTGGGACATGAAAAAATAATTTTCTCCGTCATTATAAAGATAATCGGCTTTTTTGCGGGTCAGGTCGGCTTCTTCGAGGCGGTCGCCCGGATGGAAGTTGACTTCCGCCACCTTGCCATTGAGCAGATTTTTCAGCTTGGTCTGCATCACCGGTTTTCTTTGTTGCATCCGAACAAAGCGGGCTTCAACCACTACATAAGGCTCGTTTTCATAGAGGAGATTCAGCCCTTTTTTGATTTCATTCAAAGTTGACAGCATGATTTTGGTATCTAGTTTGTAGTCAGTAGCCGGTAGGTTAATGGTCTATTTTGTGACAAAAGGCAAAATAGCCATGATGCGAGCGCGCTTGATGGCTTCGGCCAGTTTTTGCTGGTGCTTATGACAAACGCCGCTTCTTTTGCGCGGTACGATTTTGGAATAAGAAGAAATAAAACGCCTCAAGGTTGATTGATCTTTATAATCAATATATTTTATGTTGTTGGCGCAGAAGAAACAATATTTGTCGATTTTATTGAGAGAAGTGGTTTTTTTCTTGTCCATAAGATATTAAAATGGTATGTCTTCAATTTTTATTTCTTCTTCGGTGTCGGCCGACGGAGCGCTGACCCGGGGCGCGGTGTTGGCGCTGGAGCTGTAGCCACCGGCAGGAGCTTCGCTGCTGGCGCCGCCCAGGCGCGGTCCGAGCTGAATATTCTCGGCAATAATTTCTGTTTTCCAGTGGCGGTTGCCGCTCTGGTCGTCCCAGCTTCTGGTTTGCAGGCGTCCTTCCACCATACACAAGCGGCCTTTGGCCAAATATTGGCCGACAATTTCCGCCAATCGTCCCCAGGCGACGACGTTATGAAACTCCGCTTGTTCCTGGCGCTGGCCGCTTTTATCGGTCCAGACGCGGTTGGTGGCGACGGTGAAGGAGGACACGGATTGTCCGCCGGGAGTATTCCTCACTTCCGGGTCTTGGGTGAGGTTACCGATGATAATCGCTTTGTTGAGATTCATACAGCTTGTTGTTAATTTTTAATTAGCCCGAGTTAATTATAAAATATTATCGTCTTTGAGCATTTCATCAAGCTTTTCGTCCAGGTTTTCGATGCTGATTTTTTTGCTTTTGGCGTCATCCTTGTCTTTGGGCGCTTTTTCTTTGATAACTTCGTCTTTATTTAGCGGAGCGTTTATTCGTGGCCGGCTTGATCTGGCCTTAGCCAGCTCCTCCCGGATGTTTTTGGGTCTAGTGATGATTTGCGCTCTTAAAATTTCTTTATCCAAATTCAAATCATTAACAAGCCCCTTTAAGGCGCTGGCGTCTTCCATTTCGAATTCAGTGACCAGATAGTAGCCGTGCAAAGCTTTTTTGATCGGGTAGGCCAAGCGTTTTTTGCCAAAATTTTCATTATAACCAATCAGACCGCCGTATTTTTTTATTAAGCCGTCGACTTTGGTTTTGATTTTTTCTGCCTCATCGTCGGTGTATTGGTTGGAGACGATGTAGAGCAATTCATAGTTGGTCATAAGTTGTTGGTGTTTTTTAAAAATCCCAGGCAAACCCGGGAGTCAGACAGGCGTGCCTTTTCCCAGCTTAGGTTTTCGCCAATTGGCGTACCGCCGGGATAATGCCCAAAAGGGCGGGGAAAGACAATGTTTGAATTGTTATCATTAGTTTAGCACAAAAAATATAAAAGTCAAGGTTGACATAAAAAAATATAGTTAGTATGATTAAATATCAAAGTTCTTTAAATAACAATGGTTTTGGTTTGGCCACGGCGAAAAGTGTCTAAAACAGGCGTTTTTCGCTGTGGCAAAGCTAGTCAGGGCCAAGCCGAAAAGTCCAAGCAGGGACAACAGCTAAAAAAAGCGGTCAGCTAAGGCGGCCGCGCGGAGGAACAGAACATGAATAAGGGTTCGGATTTCAGCCCGGGATTACGAGCGAAGTTTGTGAAGGCGTTTGCGGCGGCGGGAGGTACGCCGATGATATTGAATGCCTTGGCGGAAGGTGATGTGTTGCTTCGAAACATCATCTTGGTTTGGCAAGGCACTCACGTCATCGTACCCGTCAATATGGTTAACAATTTCACCCTCGACATCGACCACTCGTTCACCCGTGAGCAGTTGCGCGAGGCCATCGCCTGCGACTGGGTTGACGGCGACTTCACCGAAGCCAACGTCCCCCTGCCCACCGAAGA